>CAMOKD010000001.1:0-112227 GCA_946617435.1 uncultured Clostridia bacterium
AGGCCCAGGCGGACAGGCTCTCGCCGTCCAGCTCGTCCACCACGTAGACGGTGACGGAGTGCGCACCCAGTGCCGGAATCGCCACAGTCTTTGTCTGGTCGGCAAAGCGCTCGTCTGTAAAGTGGGCGGTGTAGGTGCCGACGCCTTCCCTGGAGCCTGTCGGCTCGGTGGTAACTGCATAGGTGGTCTGTACGGTGACCTCCTCCATATGGGTCGCGTCGTTGGTGCAGGTCACCCTGCCTGTTACGGTAGTGTTGTCCTCGCTCCAGATGTAGGTGGGCTCACCCCAGGCGTGACCGGTGGCGGGGATGACAACGTTCTTTTGGTAGTCGTCGTAATAATCTGCATTGACCTGGCTGCACAGGCAGTACCGATAGCCCAGGCCTTCCTCGGTGCAGGTGGGTGCCTGTCCCTCATAGGGTACATAAGTATAGGTGTGAGTATGGGCCGGGCGCCCGTTTTCGGTGTACTTCTCCAGGGGGGCAAAGAGGGATGCAGGATTACTCATGCCGCTGACCTGGGCCTGCAGGACAGAGTAAGTGTCCATAAAGTGAGGCTCGGTGAGCTTGGTGGCATAGCTGACCAGGCTCTGTTTGTCGAAGTCAAACTTATCTGCAACCTTGTTATTGGTCAAATAGGACCAGCCGCCGGACAAGGTATTGCCGTTGGCCACCTGTACCAGCAGATCTACCAGCACCTGAAGGTCATACATGGGTGTCTGGCAGATGCCGTCACGCCAATAGCTGTATTTTCTCAGCCGGGTGGAATATCCGTTATACTCACTCTCGGTCAGGGCTCCAATGCCAAAAATGCCGCCGCCCTTAGCCCGGAAGGTTGTAGACTGATAATTGCCCACAGTTTCTCCGGGATGCTCGTGACCGCAGTGGTACACATAGACCTCCCGCCAACCCAGGATCTTCCCGGGGTTGTTCCGGTCGGCGTTCTCACCGGTGATGCAGATAAACTTGCCCAGCAGGGTGCTCATATCGCTGGAGGTGAGATATTTGCCGCTGTAGTCCTCGCCGGTAGCGGATTTGATCTGAGATGCATATTGCCCGCCGTCCACGTAAGCCACGCGACCGTAACGGGTAAAGCCCCACTCCGTCATAGGCAGCATCGGTACAAAGTCATTGCTGTTGACCAAGTTGAAGATGCAGTCATACCTGGCGTCAGAGGCCTCGGTGTTGGCAGTGTTGAAGGGGGCGGCGAAGGTGTACGCAAAGGCTTTCTCACCGTCATCAACCAGGTAAGAGGCGATCAGATTGCCCACTGCTGCGCCTCGGGAGTGCCCGGTAACCCAATAGACCAGTTCTTCGCCCTCCAGGGCATCCAGCACAGGCTGGACATACTGGGTGTGATAGCCGCCCAGATACTGCAAAATCCGGGAGGCAGCCACGTCAAAGCCTCTGTGATTGACCTTTCGGGTCCAGTCTGCGTTGCTCTGTCGGGGAGACTTGCCCTCTACTGCGTCGTATGCGTCAAAGAACCGGACCAGGTCGCCCATATCAAAGTTAGAGCTCCACTCCTGCAGAGAGGTGCTGCGGGTACCACGGACCCAAAGGGCTACTATGACCTTGGTCTGGCCGTTATAAATGACTGTGCGGTGGCCCAGAATTACTTCGCACAGATCGTCGTCGGTATATACGGTGTCCAACTTGAAGTCTACCACATCTTCCATGCCCAGCACACGCATCAGCTCGGGTCCGTCAACCTTAGAGGCAGTGCCGCCGGACCAGGTCTGATTGGTGTTGAAGGTGAAGGTCGCGTCGCTGTAATTGGGCAGGCAATAGGCCAAAGCGCTGCCGACCACAGAGACAGAGGCCAGATCTGTGTGGTAAACCGTGTTTTCCGTAAAGAAGGACCGGTAATCCATGGTAAAGGAGACGCTGGTAGTGCCGTCGTGGCCGCTTTTCAGCTTGCCGTCAAAGACGTTGTTGGCAGGCGCGGTGTCGTACGCGTCCTCAATGCCGTCAAAGTCGGTATCGGGCAGAGTGGGATCGGAGCGGAAGGACCAGACGGTCACCTGGGTCCGCGCCGCGCCGGAGACCTGTGCGCCTGCAAGGTCCAGCACATAAGCGTCCCCCAGCTCCTGGTCGTCCGGCACGCCGTCGCCATCGGTGTCCACGCCGCTGCCGGCCTTTACCGGTGCGTCCAAGGTGACAGTGCGGAAGTCATCCAGAAGAATTTCGTTCTCACCCAGGCTCTGGGGCTTGTCAGGCATCAGCCCCAGCTGCGCATAGAGCTTGGCAGTATCCGCAACAAAATAGATGCCGCTCTGCGTAAGCTCTACCGCCAGGCCATTGGCATCCGCCACGGACGGCAACAGCTGGGTGCCCCGCTCGGTGTGCATAAACACGCCCTTGCCGGCACTGTCTGCCAATGTAAAGCGCAGGGTCAGATTCCCGCCCTCCGGCAGGGTAACACGCACTGCTTTCCCTATCAGAGCGAGATTTTGGCGCATGGATTCACCGTCATAAACCCCAAGCTGCACCTCACGGAACAAAACATAGTCCGCATAGCCGGCTGCAGTCACAGGCGCGTCATTGTCCCGGCCCAAGGCACCGTCCTGCTGTGCTCCATCCAGCGTCTGGAGCACCTCCCGCAGCACGTCTGCAGCCAGAGGGTCAGTGCCCAGCACAAGCTCGTCACCGTCAAGGATGCCGTCGCCGTCGGTATCGGGATTCATGGGATCGGTGCCACGGGTAAGCTCGTCGCCGTCGCAGATGCCGTCACGGTCAGTGTCGGAATCCGCCGGGTCAGTACCAAGCTCCAGATATTCCAAGCGGTTGCTCAATCCGTCGCCGTCAGAGTCCAGGTCACCGTCCGGGGTTTCGGGGTCCGTGTGCAGCACGTCTGTCTCATAGGTATCGGGGATGCCGTCGCCGTCGGTGTCTGTCTCTGCCGGGGCGGCCAGCGCGCCCATGGGAAGCAGAGAGACAAGCAGGACGGCGGCCAGAAGAATTGCGACAAGTCGTTTTTTCATAATGGAACCACCTTTGCATTTTTTGGACAATCTGCCGATTTTCCGCGTCCATTATACCGGATGATTTGGTTATTTTCAAGGACGATTTCTCTTTTTGCCCAAGTTTTAGAAATCTCTTTACAAGCTGCACAATTTTGGATATAATATATTGTGGAATTATATGAATTGGAGTTTTTGCTATGATTGAATTTGAAGAATACAAAGTAAAGCTCACCGATCTGGAGCCCAAGCTGAAGGATCTGCGGGCCTCTTTGAACATTGACGGCGCCTTGGATGAGCTGGAGCGCCTGCATGCCATGGCCGAGGCCCCCGGCTTTTGGGACAACCCGGAAAAATCCCAGCAGGTAATGGTGCGCACCAAGCAGCTGGAGGGTAAGCGCGACCACTTTAACCAGATGTACAGCAAGTGGGAGGATCTGCTCACCCTGTGTGAGATGGCCCTGGAGGAGAATGATGAGTCCATGCTGGAGGAGTTGACCCAGGGTTACAGCGAGCTGCAGGAGCAAATGGAATCCGCCCGGCTGGAAACCCTGCTCACCGGCACTTACGACGCCAACAATGCTCTGATGAGCTTCCACGCCGGTGCCGGCGGCACCGAGGCCCAGGACTGGTGCCAGATGCTTTACCGGATGTATACCCGCTGGGCAGAGCGCCACGGCTACACATACAAGATCCTGGACTACATTGACGGCGACGAGGCCGGGCTGAAATCTGCAGATATCCTGGTAGAGGGCCCTAACGCCTACGGCTTCCTGAAAAGCGAGCACGGTGTGCACCGGCTGGTGCGGATTTCTCCCTTTGACTCTCAGGCCAGACGGCACACCTCTTTCTCCGCGGTGGAGGTAATTCCCGAGATCACCGACGACGTCGAGGTGGACATCCGCCCGGAGGACTACGAAATGCAGGTCTACCGCTCCTCTGGCGCCGGCGGCCAGCACATCAACAAGACCTCCTCTGCTGTGCGTCTGATCCACAAGGCCACAGGCATTGTAGTCTCCTGTCAGCAGGAGCGCAGCCAGTTCCAAAACAAAGAGACCTGTCTGCGGATGCTGAAATCCAAGCTGGTGGAGATCAAAGAACGGGAACACTATGACAAGATTTCCGATATCAAGGGCGTGCAGCAAAAAATAGAGTGGGGCAGCCAGATCCGCAACTACGTCTTTATGCCCTACACTCTGGTCAAGGACGCTCGCACCGGCTTTGAAAATACCAACATCAACGCCGTGATGGACGGCAACATCGATGGGTTTATCAACGCCTATCTCACCTGTGCCGCCACCGGCAACTGGCCCGGCAAGTAATCCACCCTGCCTCCCCTGCCCAATCGGTCGGGGAGGCTTTTCAAAGGATACGCTATGGAACAACAAAAACGATGCTTGGGTCTGCTTGCCCATGTGGACGCCGGCAAAACCACCCTGGCTGAGGCCCTGATGTACGGTACTGGCGCACTGCGTACCCCCGGGCGAGTGGACCACGGCGACACTGCCCTGGACTACGACCCCATGGAGCGGGAGCGCGGCATTACCATCTTTGCCAGCCAGGCAGTTCTGCACCACAAGGGCTGGGAGCTGACCCTGCTGGATACCCCGGGCCATGTGGACTTCTCTGCCGAAACTGAGCGGATCCTCCAGGTGCTGGACTGTGCCGTACTGGTGATCAGCGCGGCGGACGGCATCCAGGCCCACACTCATACACTCTGGCACCTGTTGGAGCACTATCGGATTCCCACCGTCATCTTTGTCACTAAGATGGACCTGGCCCGCCGGGAGCGAGCAGATCTGATGGCAGAGCTGAAAACGCTCTCAGACCGCTGCATCGACCTGACCGATCCGGAGGATCCCCAAGCTCTGGAGGAGCTTGCCATGGGCCGGGAGTCGGTGCTGGAGCGGTATCTGGAAACCGGCGCCGTGGCCCCCGAAGACCGGTGCGAAATGCTTCGGGCCAGGGAGCTTTTTCCCTGCTGGTTTGGCTCCGGTCTCAAGCAGCAGGGCACCATGGACTTTTTAGAGGGTCTACTTCGGCTGTTTGCCCCCATATCCTGGCCCGAGGCCTTTGGCGCAAGGGTGTTTAAAATCACCCATGACGCCCAGGGCAACCGTCTGACTCATATCAAGCTCACCGGCGGCGCCCTGGAGGTCCGCCAGACTCTGCATTTTGAACCCGGTGAGGAGAAAATCACCCAGCTGCGCAGCTACACCGGCGCCCGCTTCACCGCCCTTGATCGGGTGGAGGCAGGGTCTGTGTGCGCCGTTGTGGGCCTGTCCACCCCGGAAAACGGTCAAGGTCTGGGCTTTGAGGCCTGCGCCGCTGCCCCGGTGCTGGAGCCGGTGATGAACTACCGGCTCATTCTCCCGACAGGGGTGGATCCCCTGCAGCTGCTGCCAAAGCTCACCCGGCTGCAGGCAGAGGATCCCCAGCTCCACCTGCGATGGAACCCCAGGCTCCAGCAGCTGGAGGTGGGACTCATGGGTCGGGTGCAGGCCGAAATTCTCAAGGCAATGATTCTGGACCGGTTTGGGGTCCGGGTAGAAATCGGCGAGGGCCGTGTGTTGTACAAGGAGACCATCCAAAGCACTGTGGAGGGCGTGGGCCATTATGAGCCCTTGCGCCATTATGCCGAGGTGCACCTGCTGCTGGAGCCCCTGCCCAGGGGCAGCGGGCTGGTCTTTGCCAGCAGTCTCAGCGAGGACCGTCTGGACCGGAACTGGCAGCGGCTGATTCTCACCCATCTTGAAGAAAAGCAGCACCTTGGGGTGCTGATCGGCGCCCCCCTGACAGACGTCAAGCTGACCCTGGCCGCCGGCCGGGCCCACCAAAAGCACACCGAGGGCGGAGATTTCCGCCAGGCCACCTACCGGGCGGTCCGGCAGGGATTGATGCAGGCGGAATCCATCCTGCTGGAGCCCTGGTACCGGTTCCGGCTTGAGGTGCCCACTGAGACCATCGGCCGGGCCATCACCGACATCCGTGCCAGGAGCGGCAGTTTTGAATCCCCGGTGGATTTGGGCGGCATAAGCCTGCTGGAGGGCAGCGTGCCTGTTTCCGCCATGAACGAGTATGCGGCAGAGGTGGCTGCCTACACCAGGGGCCGGGGCCATTTGCGGCTGGAGCCGGGAGGATATGCGCCCTGTCACAACGCCCCCCAAGTGATTGAAGCCGTGGCCTATGATCCCCAGGCAGACCTGGACAACAGTCCGGATTCCGTTTTCTGCGCCCACGGTGCAGGCTTTGTGGTACCTTGGAATCAAGTCTCCGCCCATATGCACTTGGAGAGCGTCCTTGCCCCCAGGCGAGAGCCTGTCTCTGTCCCCAAGCGCCGGGTCCGGATTGACGAGAAAGAGCTGCAGGCGATTTTAGAACGGGAGTTTGGCCCCATCCGCCGTCCGCAGTACAGTCCGGTCAAAGCCTCCCCCATCCAGGAGACTGCTCCCGCCGCCCTGCCCCAGCGGCCTCAAAGCCGGTATCTGGTGGTGGACGGCTATAACGTCATCTTCGCCTGGCCGGACTTGGCAGAGCTGGCCAAGGCCGACCTGGACCAGGCCAGGATCCGGCTGATGGACATTCTGTCCAACTACAGCGCCTTCACCCACACCGAGACCATCCTTGTTCTGGACGCCTATAAGGTGAAGGGCGGCACCGGCCAGCGCTTTGATTACCACGGCATTCGCGTAGTATATACCAAGGAGAACGAAACCGGCGACGCGTATATTGAGCGCTTTGTCCATGACATCGGCAAGAACGAGCAGGTCCGGGTGGTCACCTCTGACGCGCTGATTCAGGTCTCCGCCCTGCGTTCCGGCGTGCTGCGGATGTCCGCAGCGGAGTTTGGCCGACAGATCGACGAGATTTACGGAGACATTGACCGCTACCTCGCCACACTCCACCGCCAGCGGATGGGCAGTGTGGGTGAGAATCTGCTCCCCGGTGAATAGAACAGAAAGAGATAACCCTATGAATGACTTTTCCAAATATCTTTTGGTATCCGACTTTGACCGCACCCTGACCGATCGAGACAGCCGAATCCCCGCCCGCAATATCCGGGCCATCCTGGACTTTCAGCGCCGGGGCGGCCTGTTTACCCTGGGCACCGGTCGCAGTGTGCCCATGTATGCAGCCCAACGGGATCTGGTCCCGGTCAACGCCCCGCTGATTCTCTACAACGGAGCAGCACTATACGATTTGGCTTCCGATCAGCTGACAGATCTGCATTTGCTGGAGCAGCCTGACCAAATACTGGAGTTTGTGACCACCGAGTTTCCCGACCTGTGGGTGGAGATTCAGGGCAGGGACTATCATTATGTTCTGGGTGACAACCCTACCCGGGACCGGTTTTACAGGACCAACCACGCTGCCTGTGCTCCCTTTACCCTGGACCGGCTGCCGGAGCCGGTTATCAAAATTGCGGTATACGGCACCTTTTACAACGACACGGTAGCCCAGTTTTTCCAGGCCACCGAGGAAGAGCTGACCCTTTTGAACCGGGCGGCAGCCCGCATTGCCCAGGTCTTCCCCCACCTGGTGGTGGACCGGTCCGCCCCCAGAATTTTGGATCTGCAGCACAAATCCGTATCTAAAGGCAGAGCCGCCCGGGCCCTGGCAAAGCGCCTGGGCAAGACGCTTGTATGCGTGGGGGATGCTGCCAACGACCTGACTATGCTGGAACAGGCGGATTTGGCCTTTGTCCCCGCAGACTGCGCTCCCGAAATTGCCCGGCTGGGCTTCCCCCAGGTGTGCCCCTGCGGCGAGGGTGCTGTGGCCGGGGTCATAGAAGCTTTGGAGAAAGGAGTCACAAATGGAACAGCATAAGTTTTACGCCTTGATCTCCCGGATGCGGTATATCACCCGCTGGGGACTGATGCGCAACACCTTTTCCGAAAACATTGCCGAGCACAGCCATATGGTGGCGGTGCTGGCCCACAGTCTTGCCTTGATCCGTCGGGACATCCTGGGCCTGGAGGCAAACCCCGAGCGGTGCGCCACGGCCGCCCTGTACCACGATGCCTCCGAGATTCTCACCGGCGACCTGCCCACGCCCATCAAGTACTACAATCCTGAAATTAAGGCCGCCTATAAGCAGGTGGAGTGGGTCAGCGGGCAGAAGCTTCTGGGAATGCTGCCAAAGGAGCTCCGCGGCGAGATGGCTCCCTTCCTGTTTGAAAATGACCCCGCCAGCGTCACCATCGTCAAAGCTGCGGACAAGCTCTCAGCATATATCAAGTGTGTAGAGGAGTTAAAGGCCGGTAACCAGGAATTTGAATCTGCCGCCCGACAGACCCGCGCCGCGCTGGAACAGATGCACCTGCCGGAGCTGGACTGGTTTATGGAGCACTGTCTGGACAGCTTCCAGCTGAATCTGGACGAGCTGGAGTAGAAGATGGAAAACACCCTATTGCGCCGGATGGAGGATCTGGCCCGGCGCTGTGACCGGAGCAATGTGCTCACCCACTCCCACTTTCTGGTACCTGCGGAGCAAGCACAGGTGCTCACCTGGCACCGGCAGGGCGGATTGCCGCCCCTGGTGCTCCACGGCGGGCACGAGGATTGCGAGCGGAAGGTCGCCTTCTTTCTGCCGGACTACCTATCCCCGGCTGACTTTGACCCCTGCGAAGAGCTCTCTGCCCTGGCGCTGCAAGCCAGCTTCGGCACCCCGGGTCACCGGGATTATCTGGGTGCTCTGCTCGGCTTAGGGGTCCAACGGGAGTTTGTGGGGGATCTTTGGGTCAAGGACGATACCGCCTGGGTCTTCTGTCTGCCCTCAGTGGCAGGCCGGCTGGCGGAGCTGACCCAGGCCGGGCGGATCACCGTCCGGGCCAGGCCTGTGGCGCCGGAGCAGGTCCCCTCAGTGCTCCGCGACGGCACCCAGGTGCGGTTCACCCTGGCAAGTCCCCGGTTTGACGCGGCGCTGGGCTCCCTGTTTCGCCTGTCCAGAACTGCCGCGGCACGACTGATTGCGGCGGGGGCTGCCTCGCTGAACGGTCTGCCCTGTCTCAAGGCGGATGCCCCGGTAGCAGAGGGAGACGTTCTCTCCCTGCGAGGATACGGCAAGGGCCGGTTGCTGGAGCTGGGCGGCAGCTCCAGAAAGGGCCGTATCTTTGTCACGGCTCTGCGCTATTGACCCTGTCATGTGTATCCCCCCTCTGGCATATACTCTGCCAGAGGGGGGATTTTCATGAAGCTGAAGCATCGGCTTGCGGCAGCCACTGCAGGCCTTCTGCTGTTTGGCCTGCTGGGCCTTTTGACCGTGTCCGTCAGCCGCCGCCAAGCGGTGGAGACCGGGTCCTGGGGGTTGTCCTTTCAAACTGAGGGCCAGACGCCGGTGGGCTCCGCCAGCCGGGAGGAGCTGGCAGCGTATCAGGCGGCCTATGCCGGTGACCCAACCCAGCAGACGCTTTACCTGACCTTTGACGCCGGCTATGAAAACGGCCACACTGCCTCCATCCTTGACACATTAAAAAAGCACCACGTTCCCGCTGCCTTCTTTGTGGTGGGCAGCTTTGTGGAGCAAAACCCGGAGCTGGTACAGAGGATGGTACAGGAGGGGCACCTGGTGGGCAACCACACCTATCACCATTACGATATGTCCAAAATTTCCGACCCGGACACCTTTGCATCTGAACTATCCACCCTGGAGACTGCGTACACTCAGGCCACAGGGATGCCCATGGAGAAATATTACCGTCCGCCCCAGGGGATTTACAGCACTGAGAATCTGGCTATGGCCCAGTCCCTGGGCTATAAAACCGTGTTTTGGAGCCTGGCCTATGTGGACTGGTACCAGGACAAACAGCCCACCCGAGAGGAAGCCTTTGCCAAGCTTCTGCCCCGTATCCACAATGGGGCGGTAATCCTGCTGCACTCCACCTCCGCCACCAACGACGAGATTCTGGATGAGCTGCTGGTCCGCTGGGAGCAGATGGGCTATCGCTTTGCCCGGTTGGATACGCTGTTTTCCGCCCCTGAGACAGGAACCATCCCGCCTGAATCGCATACTATGGACTGAGCGCACCCGACAGGCCCTTTGCCGGGGCGCCCGGAATCCATTTCAGGAGGTACGGATCATGTATCATCGTAATGTCTTCGGCGGCAACAGCTGGTGGATCATCCTGATCATCCTGCTGATTCTCTTCGGTTACGGCGACAACGGCTGCGGCTGTGATAACGACTGCGGCTGCGGCTGCAACAACGGCTGCGGCTGCTAATTCACGATTGATTCTCGGGCTGCCCTTTGGGCAGCCCCTTTTATTGTGCAATCTTTTCTCTGTTATGAAATTGCCTCGCAAAAAAGTATTGGCATTTTTGCCCAACTGTGCTATCATTACCCAAAAAAGGAGGCGAGGCTGATGCAGTGGGTATACTGTGCCCTGCTGGGTTATGCCATCGGTGCCGTCAACCCGGCATGGATTTTCGGCAAACTCCATGGCGGTGATATCCGCACCATGGGTTCCGGCAATGCAGGAGCATCCAACGTACTGATTGTTTACGGCAAGGTGTTCGGGGTGCTCTGCGCGCTGCTGGACATTGGCAAGGCCTGGCTGGCAATCCGGCTGGCCAACCGCCTTTGGCCCGACTTCTCCCCCGCCCTGGCCCTTACGGGCAGCTGCTGCGTGCTGGGGCATATATTCCCCTTTTATATGGGCTTTCGGGGTGGAAAGGGGCTTGCGTGCCTTGGCGGTATGATTCTGGCATGGAACTGGAGGCTGTTTCTCCTTCTTCTGGGCTGTGAGATTCTCCTGGCCCTGGTGACAGACTATATCTGCGTGGTCCCGATTACGGTGAGCATCGTCTTTCCGGTGTTGTACTGGCGGCTCGGCGGGGATCCCATGGGGCTGATCCCCCTGGGCTGCATGACCTTGGCAGTACTTTACAAGCATGTGGAAAATCTACAGCGCATTCGCGCCGGCACAGAGATGCGTCTACGCTATCTTTGGCGGCCGGAACAGGAAATGGCCCGGATGGGGGTACAT
Organism: uncultured Clostridia bacterium; assembly: GCA_946617435.1. Taxonomy (GTDB): domain Bacteria; phylum Bacillota; class Clostridia; order Oscillospirales; family Oscillospiraceae; genus JAFRPC01. The sequence continues at coordinate 10,948 of CAMOKD010000001.1, forward strand.
GCAAACCCACAGGAGGACAAAAAATGAAATTCACAAAAATGCAGGGGCTGGGCAACGACTATCTTTACTGTCCGGCAGGCCATCTGCCGTCAAGCGCCGCATCCCTGTCACGCCGGCTGTCTGACCGGCACTTTGGCGTGGGCTCTGACGGAATGATCTGGATTCTGCCCTCCCAGCGCGCTGACTTTGCCATGCGGATCTTCAACGCTGATGGCAGCGAGGCAAATATGTGCGGCAACGGCATCCGCTGCGTAGGCAAATACGTCTATGACAAGGGCCTCACCCAAAAGACCGTTTTGCAAATCGAAACCCTATGCGGCATCAAAACCCTCCGCCTGCTTGTGGCCGGCGGCGCAGTGCAAGCCGTCAGCGTAGAGATGGGCACCGCCCTGGTTGGCGCCCCGGCAGAGCTGGCACTTGGCCCGGATCGGCTGGTCTGTATCCCGGTGGATATGGGCAATCCCCACGCTGTGTTCTTTGTTCCGGAGCCTGATGCAGTGCAAGCCTTTGGCCCCCTGGTGCAGAAGCACCCATCATTTCCTGACGGCGTCAACGCGGAGTTTGTCCGCCTGACAGGCCCTCAGCGTCTGCGTATGCGGGTCTGGGAGCGGGGCAGCGGCATAACCATGGCCTGCGGTACCGGGGCCTGTGCCGCCGCAAGCGCCGCTGTGGCCGCAGGACACTGCGTGCCGGATATCCCCATCACAGTGGAGTTGGACGGAGGATGTCTGGAAATATTGGTGCGGCAGGACTTTTCTGTCACGATGACAGGCCCTGCAGCCTTTGTATTTGAAGGAGAGACAGACGATGAAGTTGAATGAGAACTACAGCCGGCTGGAGCAGACCTATCTGTTCTACCACATTTCCCAGCGGACCCAGGCCTATCGGGCGGCCCATCCTGACTGCCGTCTTTTGCTCTTGGGCATCGGTGATGTAAGCCTGCCCCTGGCTCCGGCGGTAATCCGGGCCATGCACCGGGCAGTGGACGAGCAGGCTGCAAAGGAAACCTTCCACGGCTATATGCCGGAGCTGGGCACAAACTTTTTAAAGCAGTCTGTTTGTCAGTATTATCGCAGATTTGGCGTCGTGGTAGACCCGGAGGAGGTCTTTATCACCCCCGGAGCCGGCGAGGATCTGGGTGCTGTGGGAGATTTGTTTGACGCCGACAACACCGTGGCGGTCACCGAGCCGGCCTACCCCGCCTATGTGGATACCAATCTGATGGCCGGCCGTCGGGTGCTGCATCTCAGTTCCGGCAAGGCGGACGGCTTTTTGCCCATGCCCCGGCCCGGGATGGAGGCGGATCTGATCTATCTCTGCTCCCCTGCCAATCCCACCGGCGCAGCCTACACCAGAGAACAGCTTCAGGTCTGGGTAGACTATGCCAATGCGTGCCAGGCTGTTATCGTGTTTGACGCCGCCTATGAGGCCTTTATCCAGGACCGGGAGGTGCCCCACAGCATTTATGAGCTGCCGGGTGCCCGGCAGTGCGCCATTGAGATCTGCTCTCTGTCCAAAACTGCCGGCTTTACCGGGGTGCGCTGCGGCTACACCGTAGTACCCACAGATCTGGTTCGAAATGGCACCACCCTGCACACACTTTGGGTCCGCAACCGTACTACCAAGACCAACGGGGTAAGCTATATCGTCCAGCGCGGAGCCCAGGCGGCCCTGAGCGAGGAGGGCATCCGCCAGAGCCGGGAGAATATCCGCAGCTATCTGGCCAACGCCCGGCTGCTGACAACTACCCTGGAGGACCTTGGCATCTGGTATTGCGGTGGAAGAAATTCCCCCTATGTCTGGATGGAATGCCCCCGTGGCATGACCAGCTGGCAGTTCTTTGACCTGCTGTTGAATCAAATCCAGGTGGTAGGCACACCGGGTTCCGGCTTCGGCGCCTGCGGCGAGGGGTTCTTCCGCTTCTCCTCCTTCGGCACGCCGGAGGATACCGCCCTGGCCGCAAGCCGCCTGCGCAGCCTGCTGGGCTGAGCAGACCATGCTACTGCTCTGCAGATTCAGGAGGTCGTAATGATTCAGATCACAGATTTAAAGAAAAACTATCCAGGCTTCTCACTGGAGCTGTCTATGACCGTCGCCAAGGGCGCCCGCACTGCTCTGGTAGGCAAAAACGGGGCCGGGAAAACCACCCTGCTGAAAATCATTCTCGGCCTGGTTTATCCCAACAGCGGCACCGTACAGGTGCTGGGCAAGCCCGTGCAGACACTCACCGCTGCAGACCGGCGTGCCATGGGTGTGGCCCTGGCCGAGGCCGGCTGGCCGGGAAGCCTGCGGGTGCAGGATATTGCCCCCATTCTGAACGGGCTGTATCCTGACTTTGACGCCGCAGAGTTTCAGAAGCTCTGCACCAGAATGGAGCTGCCTGGCAAAAAGAGGGTGAAGGAGCTCTCCACCGGCCTGCGGGCCAGGCTCCGCCTGGTCACAGCCCTGTCCCATCCGGCAGAGCTGCTGGTGCTGGACGAGCCCACTGCAGGCATGGACGTGGCTGCCCGGCAGGAGATTCTGGACCTGATCCGTTCTTATCACGATAACAGCCCCCAAACCACCGTGCTGATCAGCTCCCACATCGGCCCGGATCTGGAAATGCTGTGCCGTGACGCTTGGCTGCTGCGAGAGGGCCGGCTGGTGCTGCACCGGCCCATGGAGGAGATTCTTGCCCAGGGCGGCATTGATTCACTGGTGTTGGGTACCGAGGGAGGTCGTTGACATGAAAGGATTGCTGAGAAAAGACTTCACCCTGCTGCTGCAAAACCGCAGCTATCTGATGCTCCTGGCGGTGATTCTGCTGGTCATGTCCTTCAGTCTGGAAGGGCCATTTCTGGCGGCATACAGTGTGATGATCTGCGCCATGCTGGGGCTTTCCACCCTGAACGCCGACCAGGCGGAGGGCACCATGTCCTTTCTGTTCACGCTGCCCGTCAGCAGGCGGCTGTATGTGCGGGAGAAATTTCTGTTTTGCCTGCTGCTGTGTGCGGCCGGCCTGGGGGTGGGCATAGGCCTTCTTGCCGCCAAGAGCCTGGTGCTCCACCAGCCGGAGCTCCTGGGCCAGGGACTCCCCTTCCTGGCGGGGTTCTTCCCTGCTATGGCGGTGATGACCTGCGTGCTGCTGGCCATTCAGCTCCGTTTCGGTCCGGAGCGCAGCAGGGTCATTCTGCTGCTGTTCTACGGCGGTATTGCAGCACTTGCGGTGGGGCTGAACAAGGTGCTGCCCGGGTCTGACGCCCTGGCCGGGGTAAAGGCCGTGTTGGACGCGCTGCCTCCGGCGGTCCTGCCCCTGGGCGTTTTCGTCCTTTGCACCGGGCTGTGCCTGCTGTGCTGTCATATTTCCGAACGTTGGATCCTGCGCAAAGAATTCTGATCATTTGCTTTGGGTCTCCTGACTGGTCACAGCCGGAAGCAACGCCAAAAGTCCCTGCCAGAACACAAAGAAAACCGGGAAAGGCAAAAGCCTTTCCCAGTTATTCTCGTTGCAAATTAGCCGTTCTCGCGCATTTTTGCGAAGCACTCGCTGCAGTAAACGGGACGGTCGGTTCTGGGCTCGAAGGGTACGCGAGCCTCGCCGCCGCAAGCTGCGCAGGTGGCAGTGAAGAACTCTCTGGGGGCACGGGCGGCGTTCTTGCGAGCGTCGCGGCAGGCCTTGCAGCGCTGGGGCTCATTCTGGAAGCCGCGCTCTGCGTAGAATTCCTGTTCGCCTGCGCTGAATACGAACTCTTTGCCGCATTCTTTGCAAACTAAAGTCTTGTCTTCGTACATGGTTTCTACCTCTCTTTTGCGTTCCCTGACGACGGCAGCTGATTCGCCAAACTCCAGGGGGTTAATATATTTGCTAAACGGGAGAACCGTTTTCGCCAATGATTTGAGCAGCCTTTTTGCGGATACGCTGCACGGCATTGTCAGCGGATTTCGCGTCTTTATGGAGCTGCTCACCGATCTCCCGGTAGGAAAGCCCGGATAAATACAGGGGCAAAACCTTCTTTTCCAACGAGGAGAGTTGAGATTGCAAGGCGTTCATGAATTCGTTGAACCCTTCCCTGCCGATGAAATCGGCCTCAGGGTCTGCCTTCAGGCTTTCGTCAGTGATGATGTCAAAAGAGAAAGAATGAAAGGAAACGTAGTCATTCAGCGGTGCATGCTTTTGTGCGCTTGCCGCGCGGACTGCCGATATGAGTCTGCGTTGAACGCAAACAGCGGCATAGGTTTGGAATGATGTGTCAGATTCCGGTCGGTAAGTACGGATGGCCTGCAACAGACCGATCATACCCTCCTGGACCAAATCCTCGTGATCTGCTCCGGTCAGGAACAGAGGGCGCGCCAAGCTGCGGATTAGCTTTGCGTGCCGTTGCAGTAAAATCTCGGTGGCGCCCGGCGTATCGGAACTCCGCAGCACCAGTTCCCGGTCTGGGAGCGTACTTAAAGCTTCTTCCATAGTTTGATAACAATGTGTGTTTATTATACCACGGAATGCCGTTCTGTCAACAGGACATTTTGGTATTTTTTTAAGATTTCTTAAAATTTGTCGAATATTTACAAAACGTAGGCTGTATAACAATACGCGATATGGTGATTCAGAGGAAAACCGATCGTTTTGGCCTACATCCTGATTTGGGTCTGGCCGGTGTATTCAAGCCCGAGATGATCATATGCCAGCTGTGTCACACAGCGCCCTCTTGGGGTGCGGGTCAAAAATCCGATTTGCATCAGATAGGGCTCGTATACGTCCTCAAGGGTCACGGCCTCTTCCCCAATGGTGGCGGCAAGAGTCTCCAGTCCAACAGGTCCCCCGCCGTAGTTCTCTATGATGGAGCGGAGCATACGGTGGTCAATCCGGTCAAGACCCAGGCGGTCGATCTCCAGCTTGTCCAGGGCATGGTCCGCAGCCTCCTTGGTAATCACCCCGTCATAGAACACCTGTGCGTAGTCCCGGACTCTGCGGAGGATTCGATTGGCAATTCTCGGGGTTCCCCGGCTGCGGGAGGCAATCTCCATGGCGCCCTCAGGGTCAATCTGCATTCCGAACAGCGTAGCGCTGCGGGTCACAATCCGGGCGAGCTCTTGCTTTTGGTAGAGCTCCAGCCGCAAAGAGACACCAAAACGGTCCCGCAAGGGAGAGGACAACTGTCCGGCCCGGGTTGTCGCGCCAATCAGGGTGAAGCGCGGCAGATCCAACCGGATGGAATTGGCCGAGGGACCCTTTCCAACGATGATATCAATTGCATAATCTTCCATGGCAGGATACAATATTTCTTCCACAATCCGGTTTAATCTGTGGATTTCATCGATAAACAGAATATCCCCCGGCGAAAGATTGGTCAGCAGGGCCGCAAGATCTCCGGGCTTTTCGATCGCCGGGCCGGAAGTGATGCGGATATTTACCCCCATCTCATTGGCAATCACTCCGGCCAGAGTGGTTTTGCCAAGGCCGGGAGGGCCATAGAGAAGAACGTGATCCAACGGCTCGTTTCTGCGCTTTGCCGCCTCAATGTATACTGCGAGATTTTCCTTTGCCTTTTCCTGGCCGGTATAGTCCCGCAGGGTCTTTGGGCGGAAGTTGGTCTCTGACTCATCCATCGGGGTGAGTGACGTGGTTACAATGGGGGCATCATAATCCTGGGAAAAATCAATACTCATACATATGTCCTCTTATTTCATCACCATGGCCCTGAGCCCATAACGCACCAGCTCTTCTACAGAGAGAGCTTCCACGTCCGCGCCCTTCAGGGCAGCGGCAGCCTCTGTCTGGGAATATCCCAATTCGGTCAATGCCGCTGTGGCAGTCGCCAGCTTTCCGGTTTGCGGAACCGCGATCCCCACACCGCCGGAGGCCCCTTGGGAGAAGTCCAGCTCCCCTCCCAGTTTGTCCTTCAGCTCAAGGATAATCCGCTTGGCAGTTTTGGCGCCCACGCCCTTGGCCCGGGTTATGGCCTTCTCATCACCGGTGAGAATGGCAAGGCTCAGTTGATCGGGCGGCAATGTGGATAGAATGATCAAAGCTGTGGGAGGCCCAACACCGGATACGGAAATCAGCTGCTGAAACAGTCGCTGCTCTTCTCTGGTGGAGAAGCCGTAGATATCAAAAGCGTCCTCTTTGATGTTGCAGTGGGTAAAAAGCCGTTTCTCCTCTCCGGTGCGGAGCTGTGAGAGCGTATAGTTGCTGCAATGGACCGCATAGCCCACACCGCCGCAGTCCAGAACCGTCAGGTTCTGTTCCATCAGCGCAACTTTTCCGGACAAGTAATAAAACATAATCAAACACCGCCTGTCTGCTGCAGCTTGGAGAGCAGCGAGGTTTTGGATCTGGCATGACAAAGGGCAATGGCAATGGCATCCGCCGCGTCATCCGGCCTTGCCACCTTTTCCATGTGCAAAAGCCGTCGGGTCATATCCATGACCTGGCGCTTTTCCGCCTTGCCGTAGCCCACCACGGCCTGCTTCACCTGCATGGGAGTGTACTCATAAATGGGCACGCCCGCCTTGGTTAAGGCCAGAAGAATCACCCCTCTGCCATGGGAGACACCGATGCCAGTGGTAATATTATGGCCCCAAAAAAGCTCCTCCACTGCGGCGGCGTCGGGCTGGGTGACCTCCACCAGGCGGGACAGATCGTCAAACAGGATCTCCAGCCGTTGAGGGAACTCCAACTCCTTCGGGGTGGTAATGACGCCGTATTGGAGCAGCTGCAGGGCGTTACGCTCCGCGCTGATCAGCCCAAAGCCGGTGGTGGCATAGCCGGGGTCAATTCCGAGTACCCGCATACTACGAACGGATGATCCAGTAGTAATACAGTACAACGCCCAGGATCAGCACCAGCGCAAGAATCCAGGCAATGACCCGCTGTCCTGTCGGACGGGGCGTATAGGACTGCTGTTCTTCTTCGGCCTGCTGCTGTGCCCGCTCTGCGGCGGTGTACTCCAGCTCCTGGCGGTTATTCGTATCGCTCACGTAAATCACCTCATTTTTTATCATACCACAACTTCTGCGGAAAATCAAACACAATTCTTCTGAATCCCGGCCCCCGGGCAAAAAAGGCCCACCGTGGATTTTCCCGGTGGGCCTTGAGAATTTACACCTTATAATGCAGCTCCAGCGCAGCCAGCTTCAAGCTCAGGCAGAAGATCTCCATTGCGGTTTGCAGCTCCTCAACCGGGGGCAGGGTCGGCGCAATGCGAATATTGCGGTCCAGGGGGTCCTTCCCGTATGGGAAGGTAGCGCCGGCCTTTGTCATGGTAACCCCCGCCTTGGCGCAAAGCTCCAGGGTTCTGGTCGCCAGGCCCGGCAGGGTATCCACGCTGACAAAGTAGCCGCCGGTGGGATTCTTCCATTGGGCCAGCCCCAGGGGCCGGATTTCCCGCTCCAGGGTGTCGATTACACAGCGGAATTTGGGCTTAAGGATTGCCGCGTGCTGCTGCATCAGCTCCAGGGTATGGGCCTTGTCCCGCAGAAAGCGCACATGACGGAGCTGGTTCAGCTTATCATAGGAGATAATCTGAATCCCGATGAGCTTCTTGAACCATGCCAGATTCCTCTCGCTCATAGCCATGACCGACACCCCTGCGCCGGGCATGGTAATCTTGGAGGTAGAAGCAAACTCTATCACACCGTCCGGCCTGCCGCAGGACTGGCAGAGGGAGAGAATGTCTGCAAAGGGAACGTAGGGCCCGTCAAACTCGTGTACACAATAGGCGTTATCCCACATCATCAGGAAATCCGGAGCCGACGGCTGCAGGGACGCAAGCCTGCGAACGGTCTCTTCGCTGTAGACAATGCCCTCTGGGTTGGAATATTTCGGCACGCACCAGATGCCCTTGACCGCGGGCTCCTGCACCAGCTTCTCCACCAGATCCATATCCGGCCCCTCCGGGCCCATCGGAACTGTAATCATCTCAAAGCCGAAACTCTGCGTCACCGCAAAATGCCGGTCATACCCAGGCGCAGGGCACAGCCATTTCACCCGCTCCTCTCGGCACCAGGGTCTCGGGCTGGAGGCCAGTCCATGGGTATAGGCCTTAGAAATCACGTCGTACATCAGCTGCAGGCTGGAATTGCCGCCAACGAAGCACTGCTCCGGCCGGCACCCCAAAATCTCCGCAAACAGCACCTTTGCGCTGGGCAGGCCCGTCAGCTCACCGTAATTTCTGGCATCCAGGCCATCCACCAGGCAGTCCTTCGGATCCTGCAGGGCGGTGAGCAGACCGCCGGTGAGCTCCAGCTGCTCCGCGCCGGGCTTTCCCCTGGCCATATTCAGCTTCAGTCCCTTGGTGCAGAAAGCCCGGTACTGTTGCAGCAAGTGTTCTTTTTCCTGTGCAAGCTCTTCTGAAGTCAGCTTATCATAACAGATCATAGTTGCACATCCCTCCTTCTGAAACCATTCTAACGGATATTCCCAGGAAATGCAACCGCTATTTTGCACGCAGCACCGGATTCAGAAAATCAAGCAGATCAGCCCGTTTGCTCCCTGGTTGACAATTCTGGTAAGCGTCTGGCGCAGCTTGTTTTTTGTCTCATCGCTCATTTGATTCAGCTTTCCCAGCAGGGTATCGGTGACCATTTCATAGATGGATTTACCGAATATGTTGCTCTGCCAAAGCTCCTCCGGGCCGCTGTCATACCGATCAAGCAGGGATTGCAGCAGTTGGCCAGACTGTCGCTCGTCCCCCACCATTGGGCACAGCTCCGCCTGGAGATCGGAGCGCATCAGGTGAATGGCCGGTGCGTTCACCCGCAGCCGGATCCCGTACACCCCTCCCTTTTTGGCCAACTCCGGGGTCTTCAGCTCTACCTCTTCCCGGTCCGGCAGTACAATTCCATACCCGGTAGTCCGCACCTGCTCCAGGGCATTGGATATCCGGTCGTATTCTGTCCGGATTGCGGCGTACTGTGTCAGCAGCTGCAGCAGGTCTGCGTCTGAACGGAGTGGAATACCGCAGCGGTCGGACAGAATCTCATAGAAGAACGTCTCCGGAATTTCGATTTTGCATTGGATCTGTCCGGTCCCCAGGTCCTTTGACACAATACCGGCAGAATCCACCTGTTCCAGCTGTTTCAGCTGCTGCAGGGCTTCGTCTGCCTGGCGCATCGTGTGGATCTGACGGGCCGTTTCCAGAATCCGCTGATACAGCAGCTGCTTCAGCGGCTGATCGGGCTCCAATGCCTCCATCCACTTTGGCAGAAAAACCGCCAGCTCCGCCATGGGGAACTCCCCCAGGAGCTTTTGAAGAAGGGTGCCGATTTCCTCCCGTTCCAGGTGCAGGCAGTCCACAGGCAGGCAGGTCACCTGATACTGCTCCGATAAAGTCTTGGCAAGCTGCATTGTTTCCGGCTTTGATGGAGCAGTGGAATTTAACAGCAGCAAAAAAGGCTTTCCAGTGGCCTTCATGTCCGCAACCGCCCGCTGTTCCGCCTGGACATAGGCGTCGCGCTCCAGGTCGGTCACGGTTCCATCTGTGGTAATTACCACTCCCACGGTGCAGTGGTCCTCCATCACCTTTCTGGTGCCCAACTCCGCAGCCTGGGACAACGGGATCTCCTGTTCTGCCCATGGCGTCGTCACCATGCGCTCCCTGCCGTTTTCCTCCACCCCCAGAACACCCGGCACCATATAGCCCACGCTGTCAATCAGCCGGACCCGAAGCACAGCGGTGCCGTCCGGTGAAATCTCCACCGCCTGCTCCGGTACAAATTTTGGCTCCGCAGTCATGATGGTCTTCCCGGAACCGCTTTGGGGCAGCTCGTCAATGGCTCTCTCCCGGAGGTAAGGATCCTCAATGCCGGGTATCACCAGCTTTTGCATCAAGGCCTTCACAAAGGTGGATTTTCCCACCCTGACAGGGCCGGTCACCCCGATGTAGATATTCCCGCCGGTTCGTTTTGAGATTTGTTGATACAGCTCCATGATTGACTCCTCCCTATTCTCCCCTGGTCCCGACGGGTATGAGTATCATTCCGGGCGTGTTGATGCAATCGGACTGCAAGCCGTTGGCCTGTTGGATGGCCTGTACTGTAGATTCCTTCTGCTTTGCAAGCTCCCACAGGTCCCCGGCGGCTTTGGTCACCAACAGCGACGGCCTTGCACCTCCCTCTGCCAGTTCATACTCTCCGCCGCACAGATTCCGGAATTCCTCCGCCTGAAGGTGGGTAAGATCCAGCCGAACCGACAGACGTATTTCCCCCTGGCCCGGCCTTGCCTCAGGACGGACGGATACGCGCAACAGCAGACGGCTTTCCGGCGCTGTCTCGGCAGCTGCCGTTGCTTGAAAGCTCTTTGCACACAGCTCCCCCGCCCGGGAGTAATACAAGCAGCTGCCTTGAATCGGCACCGTAATGCGGCGACAAGACTGCTCCCGGATTTGGGACGGACTGTCGGCAAAGACGGTGAGCGCGGTCACCTCAGCGGCATCCGGCGGTATGGGCACGCCTTGCACCACCTGGGTCTGCTCCACATCCAGGCAGGGATGCAGAGGGCAGCTCTGCCATGCCGGACGCACTGCCCCGCCGATCAGATAGGTGTCCTCTATCAGCTCCACAGGGACCTCGCCCCAGACAACCAGCTGGGCGGTGGCCCGCAGATCGGCCAGCAGACGTCTGGTGTTGAGATCGCCGTCGGTCTCCACCTCGGCTGTGCGGAAGATTGGCTGCACCGAAACCCGGCCCAGCTCTATATTCCGGTCCAGCTCTGCATATTGGGAATAGGGCAGGTCTGTGTTCCACTGCTTCAGGCTGCCATCCTCTACCAGATACAGGCAGTCCAGGTGGAAGGCCCCTTTGAATACCGCCTTGTCCCCCATCACTCGGCTTTCCTCCACCCGGCAGGAACAGGACCACTTCAGCAGCCTGGCAATGGGGCTCTGTTCCTGAGGCAGAAGTATTTCATCCGTCAGCTGCAGCTCCCGCTCAGCCCAACACAGAGGCAGCTGCATGGGATAGGTTTTTCTTTTGCACTGCAGGCCTTTGGGCGGGTTTTCCAGTCCGGAGAGCAGAAATTCCGCCTGGCGCAGCAATGTCAGCTCACAGCCAAGGCAGGCCCGCACCAGGAGCTTTCTGGGGTTGATTTGACGGGTGTCCATCCGCTTGATCCAGGCCCAGCAGAACACAGTCTCCGCTTGCTCTGTTTTGGTTTTTTTCTCCACCGTAAAGGGCAGATACATCTGCAGGCGCTGGAGCTCTCCCCCGCCCTGGGGCCGATAGAGCACATTGGTGAGAATACTGCCGGTGACAGTGATTCCGTCGCCGGAAATCTGTTTATTCTGGATCAGCACCATTCCGTCCGTGTCCAACACCCGTTCAACCTCAGGCAGATCCTCCGATACCAAAAGTTCGTCGGACAAGTCCCGGTACAAGGGGTCCAGCACTGTTTGCTCCAGATATGAAATCGATTCCTCCCGGAAGGTCAGTTCCATACTCATTCACTCCTTTTGTCAGCTTGTTCTGCTTGAGTATATGCTCGCTTCTGTTTTTATATCACCTGCGTTTACGCAGGAGGAACCCTAGTCCCAGCAGAATCAGCCCCAATCCCAGGCAGAGCCAATGGGAGCCCAGCAACGACGCACACACAAGCCCGACGCCGGCCCCAATCACAAAACACGCGGCGCCCCGATGGCAGCAAAACATAAAATCGCCTCCCGCAAAGCATATGCGGAAGGCGATTCTTTAGATGCATTTTATTTGAGCTCCCACTCGTGAATCTGGCTGGCAGATTCGTACAAACGGCAATAGCTGTCGTACCGGGTCTGTTCCAGCAGCCCCTGCGCCAACGCCTGGCGGACAGCACAGTCCGGCTCCTTGCGGTGAGAGCAGTCTAAAAACCGGCATTTGCCCAGATAAGGCGCAAAGTCCGGAAAGGCGAATTGCAGTTCGTCCTTCAGCACCAGCTCCATGCGCTCGGTGTCAAAGGAGGAAAACCCGGGGGTATCCGCCACAAGGGTATTCTTATCCAGAGGGTAAAACTCAATGTGCCGGGTGGTGTGCCTGCCCCGCCCCAGCTTTTCGGAAACCTCTCCCACTTGGAGTCCGAGTGCCGGCGACAGTGCGGTGAGCAGAGCGCTTTTGCCCACGCCGGAATTGCCGGTAAACACCACTGTTTTGCCTTGTATGGCCCGGCGCAGCGCTTCTACCCCCTGGCCGGTGACGGCACTGGTGTTGATTACCCGGAAGCCCGCCCTGCGATAGATCCCGGTGAGGGCTTCCGCAGGCTCGAGGTCACATTTATTGATGCAAATCAAGCAAGGGATTCCTTGCCGGCTGGTGATGGCAGTCACTCGGTCAATCAGAAACGGCTCTGTCACCGGGATGGCCGCGCTGGCCATCAGCACCAGCAGATCCACGTTGGCCACCGCAGGGCGAATGAGAGAATTGGTTCGGGGAAGGATTTCCTCGATCATCCCCTTGCGCCCCTGCCGGGAGCAGCGAACCCGGTCCCCCACCAGGGGCGGCTGGTTCAGCTTTCGGAATTTGCCCCTGGCACGGCACTCCACTACGCCCTCCTGCCCGGTGACGTAGTAAAAGCCGCTGAGTGCTTTCATAATGGTTCCGTCGAAATAATTCTCCATCAGCCGCCAGACTCCACTGTATCCGGAATAGGCAGGTCCGGTATCGGTTGGGTTTCCACAGGCTCTGTGACCGGCTGCGGCTCTGTCTGGGGTGGTGTGATCTCACGTGGCCCCAGAGACACTGTGATGGTCACTGTGGCACCGGGCATCAGTTCATCGCCGCCGGAGTAGTTCTGCTCAATCACCAGGCCGGCAGATACAGTGTCGCTGTTAGAATAGTTGACACTGTAACGGAATCCGGCAGCAGTCAGGCGGTTCTTTGCCTCAGACTCGGAAAAGCCCACAACACTGGGCACGGTCGCCGTCTGTTTGCCCTTGGAGATTACCAGAGTCACGACGGTTCCCTCTTCCACCATCAGGTCCGCCACAGGGTTCTGGGAGATTACAGTTCCTTTCTCCGCGGTGGCGCTGTACTCCTCCCGGGTGGTGTATTCCAGGTTATTGTCCTTCAGCAGTTGGATGGCAGAGGCCTGGTCCATGCCGGTGACGCTCGGCATCTTGATCTTTTTGAACTCCGGCCCCTTGCTGATATAGATGGTCACAATCTGGCCGGCCTTCAGGGTGGTGCCCGCCTCAGGATCCGTCCGGGTCACATAGCCCTCCTCCACCACATCGCTGAATTCCTTTTCGGTTAGGGCGTTGATCTTGATCTCCATGCTCTTGAAGTACTCCAGGGCATATTCCTCGGATTTATTGAACAGATCCGGCATGGTATCCGTCTGTTCGCCCTTGGAGATGTAGAGATACAGCTCGTTGTTTGGGGGATACGGCCTGCCCGCGGGAATGGATTGATCGCAGATCACGCCTTCCGGGAATTCGTTGGAAAAAACGAAGGAGTCCTCGTTAATCACAAGGGACAGGTTGGGATACTCCTGGCGCAGGTGCTCATCCCACATACTGCCCACCAGTTGGGGAATGGTAAGCGGGGCTGTGTCGGTGGTCTCTGTGCTGGGTCTGCTCCCGCCGGCAATCACCAGCACCAGGATGCCCACCAGCGCCACCACCGCAAGGGCGATGGCCAGAATCATCATGCCGTTTCTTCCGTTGTGTTCCGGTTCGCGGCGAGTGGTTTTTGTTGTATTGTTCCGGTTAACGGGTCTTTGAGCGGGGTTTCTGGCAGGGGCAGTTACCGCTGCAGTGCCCCCGGCAGGCAGAAAGGTAAAGCGAATAGAGGGGTCCTTTCGGAACTCCTCCAGATCCCGGAGCAGATCTGTGACAGAGGCGTAGCGGATGTTCAAGTCGGCACACATGGCGTGCATGGTGATCTGCTCCAGGCCCGTGGGAATGGCACTGTTGAGCAGAGACGGGGACAGCGGCGTGCCGTTAATATGCTGTATGGCCACGCTGACCGGCGTCTCCCCGTCATAGGGGGGCCTGCCGGTGAGCATTTCATACATGACCACGCCCAGGGAGTAGATGTCAGTGCGGTTGTCCACACGGCCGCCTCTGGCCTGCTCAGGGGAGATATAATGGACAGAGCCAAGGGCCTCTTTGGTCAGCGTATTCTGGGTGGAGGCAACCCGGGCAATGCCAAAATCGGCCACCTTCACGCTGCCGTCCTTGAGAATCATAATGTTGTGGGGCTTGATGTCCCTGTGAATGATGCTGCGGCTGTGGGCATGCTCCAGCGCCTTGGCAATCTGCATGGAAAAATGCAGAGTTTCCCGCCAGGAGAGAGGGCCTTTTTTGGCCATATACTGCTTAAGGGTGATGCCGTCAATCAGTTCCATGACAATATAGTCCATGCCGTCTGTGTTCTTGGACACATCGTAGACATTGACAATATTGGGGTGGGACATCATCGCAACAGCCTGGGACTCACCCTGGAACCGACGGCGGAACTCCGCGTCGTTGAAATAATCGTCCTTAAGCACCTTGACCGCTACCAGTCGATTGAGCCGGTGGTCCATTGCCTTGTACACCACAGCCATACCGCCGATGCCGATAACCTCAAGGATCTCATAACGTCCATCCAGCAGTCTGCCGATATATTTATCCATTGTCTCTCTCCTTTCCTCAGGATGATACCGCAACAAGCACCGCGGTGACATTGTCAGGGGCCCCGCGATCTCTGGCAATGTGAATCAGTCTGCGGCAGCAATCGGCCTTATTCACGCCGTGTACCACCTCAAAAAGCAGCTCCTGGTCGTTGAGCTGATTGGAAAGTCCGTCTGAACAAAGCAGCAGCAGATCCTGGCTTTGCAGCTTATAACGGAACAGATCGCTGCGGACAGTTTTTTCTGTGCCCACAGCCCGGGTAATCAGGTTCTTGCCGGGATATGTCTTCGCCTGTTCATAGGTCAGCTCTCCCCGCTGGACCATGAGCTCCACCAGGGAATGGTCCACAGTGATCCGCTCGATACCCTTTCGGTTCATCACATAGCCCCGGCTGTCGCCCACATTCACAAAGAAGGCGTAGCCCCCCGAAACCAGCACCGCCACCAGGGTGGTGCCCATGCCGTGCATCTGCTCAGACAGCAGGGAATTCTCATATACCGCTGTGTTGGCTATGGACACCGCAGTACGGAGCAGATAACAGATCTTGTCTGCGTCCATGTCCGGTCGGTACGACCGAGTGATTTCTTCAAAAAACACTTCCGCGGCCAACTTACTGGCCACATTGCCGGACTTTGCGCCGCCCATGCCGTCGCATACCACGGCAGCCAGGGCGTTCTTGCCCAGCTGTGCTGTGAGAAAATAGTCCTGATTCTGCTTGCGAACCAGGCCGGGATCGGTCATTCCCCAAACCTCCATAGGACACTGCTCCTTTCCGATTCAGGATTTGTTTTCGTATTTCCTGCGCAGCTGTCCGCAGGAAGCGTCGATATCAGAGCCCAAGGTGCGCCGGACAGTGCACGTTACCCCGTGCTCCTCCAGGATTTGCTGGAATTGCCGGATTGCCTGTCTGGTACTGGGCCGCAAGGGGCTCTCTTCCACATTGTTTAACGGAATCAAATTGACATGGGCCTGCATACCCTTCAGCCTGGAGACCAGCAGTTGAGCTGTCTCAGGACTGTCGTTCACATCCCGGATCATGGCATATTCAAAGGAGATTCTGCGTCCGGTGCGGTCAAAGTACAGTCTGCATGCATCCAGCAGCTCTTCCACCGGCCAGCGCCGGTTTACGGGCATAATTCTGCTTCTGATCTCATCGTCCGGCGCGTGAAGAGATACCGACAGGGTCAGCTGGAGCTGCCGCTCCGCCAGGGCTTTGATTTTGGGCACAATGCCGCAGGTGGAAAGGCTGATATGGCGCATGCCGATATTCATACCCTCCGGCGCGTTGACCAGTTCCAGAAATCGGAGCACATTGTCGTAATTATCCAGCGGCTCACCGATGCCCATCAGCACAATATTGGAAATCTGCTGCCCGGAATCCAGCTGGGTAAAGAGCACCTCGTCCAGCATTTCCGAGGCAGACAAGCGTCGGACCAGGCCGCCTATGGTAGAGGCGCAAAAGGCGCACCCCATAGCGCAGCCCACCTCCGAGGAGATGCAGACGGAATTGCCGTGGCGGTAACGCATCAGCACAGTCTCCACGCAGTTTCCGTCTCTCAGACGCCACAAATACTTGATGGTTCCATCATTTTGAGATATCTGCTTGCGAACGACCACAGGCGCAGTAATCTCGTATTCCTCCTCCAGCCTGGCCCGCAGGGCAGCTGAGAGATTGGTCATGTCTGAAAACCTGGTTGCTCCCCGGTGCAGCCAGGTGAAAATCTGCTTTGCGCGGAACTTAGGCTCTCCCAGACGGGCAGCCTCCTGCTCCAGCTCAGCCAGGGTCATGGATTTAATATCTTGTTTCACGGCAATCTCCTGAGCTTACAGATAAAGAAACCGTCAGTATCGTGGTCGCAGGGATAGAGCGTCAGCATTCCATCCTCTGCGGCAATGCCGCCGGGCAGTCGGAATTCCTCCGGCACAAATTCGGGGTGGGCCTGTAAGAAGTCATGCACGACGTCCTGGTTTTCCCGGCGCAGAATAGTACAGGTGCTGTACAGCAGCACACCGCCGGGTTTGACATAGCCGCACTGTACTGCCAAAATTCTGCTTTGCACCAGGGGCAGATTCTCCAGCTGGTCCACGTCTTTATAACGAATGTCCGGTTTTTTCCGGATCACACCCAGGCCGGAGCAGGGCACGTCAGCCAGAACGACGTCAAAGGCGCTGTTCCACGCGGGGCGTACCGAAGAGGCATCCTGAACCATTGCGTGGATCTCGGACAGCCCGAGACGTTCGGCGTTTTTTTCAATCAGCGGAATCTTATGGGGATGCAGGTCACAGGCGGTCACTGTGCCGCGGTTTTCCATGGCGATGGCAGCCGCAATGCTCTTGCCTCCGGGGGCGGCGCAGCAATCCAGCACATTCATTTCGGGCATCATTCCTGCAGCGAGCACCGCAAGTCTGGCTGCGGGATCCTGCACATAGACCTGTCCGGCTGCAAAGGCGCGGGTATGCTCTACCGCTCCGCTGTGGAGCAGCAGACAGTCAGGCATCCAGGGATGGAGAGAGACGCGGTTGCCCTCCTGCTCCAAGTCGGAGAGGATTTCCTCTGTCCTTCCCCGCAGCGGATTCACCTGCAGGTAGGTAGGCGGGATTTCATTGTGGCTGGCAAGCAGAGCAGAAAGCTTTTCGCGGCCTACGTTCTGCTCCAGCAGCTCCACCAACCGGGCAGGGTGGCTGAACCGCAAAGCCAGCTCCTCAGGCATGGCAAGGCGTTCCGGGCTGCGCAGCATGGCCCGCAGCACGCCGTTTACCAGGCCTGCCGCCCGCACATTGGCAGTTCTTTTGGTTTGGTTGACTGCTTCGTTCACCACTGCGGAGCCCGGAATCTTATCCAGGAAGCGAAGCTGATACACTCCCAGTCGAAGGATATCCTCCACTACCGGCTGCAGCTTGCTTCTGGGGCCGGTCAGGAATTCGTCGATCCAGTAATCCAAAAGCATCCTGTTTTGCAGCACGCCATACACCAGCCGGGTGCATAGGGCTGCGTCCCTCCGGTCCAGGCGGTCCTTGACCAGGGCCTGCTTCAAAGCCCCGTCAGACCAGGCCTGGCGGCGCCGCAGTTGGACCAGAACCTCCAGTGCCGTGTTCCGGGCAGAGACCCGGTCCCGGCCGCTCACAGCGTCACCGGGTGGCCCCGGAAATAATCCGCAGCCCCCATGACCTTGCCGCCCTGGGCCTGCAGACGGGTAATCAGTACCGCACCGTCCCCGCAGGCCACCACCAACCCGCGCTTGGTCACCGCAATGGGAGTACCGGCGGGCGCCTTCGGATTTGTGGCATAGGGCTCTGCCCGATGAATCTTAAACTCGGTGTCAAAAAGCTTGGTTGTGGCAATGGGCCAAGGGTTCAGGCCCCGGATTTGGCAGAGAATCTTTTGGGCAGATTGGTTCCAATCAATAGGACACAGCGCCTTCGTCAGCATTGGGGCATAGGTGGCCTTGGCAGGGTCCTGGGGTGTCCGGCCGGCAGTACCGGCAGCAATGGCCTTCACCGTATCGGAAAGGAGCTCCGCGCCCAGCACAGCCAGCCGCTCCATCAGCTCCCCCGATGTCTCGGACTCTGAGATGGAGGTCTTGCGAACGGCAATGATATCTCCCTCATCCATTCCAGCGTTCAGGTACATGGCGGTGACGCCGGTTTCCGTAAGGCCCTGCAGCACCGCCCACTGTACCGGGGCTGCTCCCCGCAGCGCCGGCAGAATACTGCCGTGGATATTGATGCACCCACAGGGAGGAATGTCCAGCACAGACTGCGGCAGAATTTTGCCGTAGGCCACGGCAACAATCAGATCGGGACGCAGACCGCGCACCTGCTCCACGGTTTCGGGGCTACGGAAGGTGGCAGGCTGGAACACCGGCAGTCCGTGGGCAAGGGCAGTCGCCTTCACCTCGGAAATTGCCAGCTTCATTCCCCTGTTTTTGGGGGTGTCCGGTTTGGTGTAAACCCCGATCAGGTCTGCGCCGTCATCAATCAGACGCTGCAGGCACACCGCAGCAAAGGCTGGCGTGCCCATAAACAGGATTCTCATTCGTCCTCCTCGCGCTCGGTCATCAGTTCCTGGTACTCTTCCTCAGTGAGCATATGATATGCCCGTTCTGTGTACAGGTGGCCGTCCAGATGCTCCAGCTCGTGGCAGAAGCAGCGGGCAATCAGCTCCTCCCCCTCGTACTCGTACCAGTCGCCGCGGCGGTCCTGGGCCTTGAGCCGTACGTAGGAAGGGCGCTTGACATAGCCATAGCGCTCCGGCACACTGAGACAGCCCTCCAGGCCGTCCTGCTCGCCGGATTGCTCCAGGATCTCGGGGTTGACCAGTTCCAAGATCTCGTCGCCGGTGTCAACCACAACCAGACGGCGCAGCACACCCACCTGGGGGGCTGCCAGGCCAACGCCGTTGGCCTTGACCATGGTTTCCTTCATGTCGTCAATCAGCACCGCGAGCCGGTCGTCAAAGCTGGTCACCGGGCGGCAGCACTTGTTCAGGGTGGGATTGCCCTGAGTCAGAATCTTGCGAAGTGCCATAAGTTGCTCCTTATTCGTATCCGTTCACGTCCACCCAGATGCTGCAGCCCTTGGATTCCTTTTGCTTGGAAAAATCCTTGACCGCGGCGCTCAGCAGCTGCCGCAGGCCGGGGGTATTCTTACAGCAGACGGTAAGACGGTAGCGGTATTTGTTGTTGATTTTCATAATGCCGGAGGGTGCCGGACCCAGGATTTCCTCTACGTCCCGGCCGGCGGGATTGGCCCGCAGGCGGGATACCAGTTCGCCGGCAAACCGAGCCGCGCACTGCTGCGCCTGGGACTCCCAAAGGCTGGAGAACCCCACCTGAATGAGATCTACAAAGGGTGGACAGCTCCGCAGCCTGCGCAGACTGATCTCAGTCTCATAGAAGGCGTCGTAGTCCTGGCGGGCCGCCTGGAGCAGCACCTGATTCTTTGGGGTCATAGTCTGAATCAGCGCCCGACCTGCTTTTTCAAACCGACCGGACCTGCCCACCACCTGGGTGATCAGGGAGAACGTGGTCTCCCCTGCCCGGTAGTGGTCCACATACAGGGACATATCCGCGTCCACCACGCCCACCAGGGTCACATCCGGGAAATTCAGCCCCTTGGCTACCATCTGGGTGCCTACCAGAATTGGGATGTCCTCTTTTTCAAATCTGGAGAGGACCGCCTCATGGGGATTGGTAGGGGTGATGGTATCGGCGTCCATCCTAAGCACGGTCACGCCGGGCAGCAGCTGCTCCAGCTCCGCCTGGAGCTGTTGGGTGCCAAAGCCTACGCCCTTCAGCCTGCCGCCGCACTCCGGACAGGCCGGCGGCAGTGGGTCAGAGTAACCGCAGTAATGGCACATCAGCCGGTGGTTTGCCATGTGATATGTCAGGTTAACGCTGCATCTTGGGCAGCGTGGCACATACCCGCACTGGGTGCAGATAGCCAGGCGATTGCCGCCCCGGCGGTTGAGCAGAAGGATGGTTTTCTCCTTACGCAGAAGATTGGCCCGGATCGCATCCAGCAGCGTGCTGCTGACGCATCCGCTGTTTCCCGCCCGGAGCTCCGGCTTCATGTCCACCAGCTCCGCCTGGGGCAGGGTTTTGCCGTTAAATCGGCTGCTCAGGGTAAACAGGCGGTAATCGCCCGTCCGGGCATGGTACATGCTTTCCACACTGGGGGTAGCGGAGCCCAGCAGCACCAGCGCCCCGTTCCGGCTGCCCCGATAAATGGCAACCTCCCGGGCGTGATAGCGAGGGCTGTTTTCCGATTTGTATGTGTGCTCCTGCTCCTCGTCTAAAACAATCAGTCCCAATTGTTCAAGGGGGGCAAACACCGCAGAACGGGTACCCACCACAACCCTGGCCTCGCCGCGGGCGATGCGCTTGTATTCATCAAACCGCTCCCCCACCCGCAGGGCGGAGTGCAGCACCGCCACCTGTTCGCCGAAGCAGGCGACAAACAGACTCATCAACTGGGGCGTCAGGGCGATTTCCGGCACCAGCATCAGGGCAGTTTTCCCAGCAGCCAGGCAGGAACGGATCAGCTGGATGTATACCGCCGTCTTCCCTGCCCCGGTCACCCCGTAGAGCAGGGCAACCCCCGGCGCAGGTTGGTTCATCTGGGCATTCAGCCCGTCAAAGGCCACCTGCTGCTCCGGGTTGAGCCGGAAGGTTGTGTCCTGTGTGCTGGGCGTGATTTCCGTCCGGCGTAAGACCTCCTGCAGACAGATTCGTGCCATGCCGTTCTTCTCCAGGGAGCGGACCGTCTGAGTCGACGCGCCGGTGAAGTATTTCAGCTCTTTCATGGAAGCCGCGCCTACTGTGCGCAGCAGCTCCAGCACTGCAATCTGCATGGGGGCGGTTTTTCTGCGGCGGATGCAGAATTCCTGCACCTCCTCTGCAGTGGCTGTCAGCTCCACAATCTGCTCTGTCTTGTCCTTGTCCTTTCGCAACAGGTCAGTCTGGGTCCGAATCAGTTTTATCTTGCGCAGATGCTCCAAAGCGGACTGCAGGCTGGTTTTGTCCGGAAACTGGCGCTGCAGGGTTGCCTCTTCTATCTGGCCGCCGGCGTCCTTCAGCAGATCTATCACGCTGTGTTCAACGCTTCCGGCCTCTATTTTCTGCTCCCAGTGCTCCGGCAGCGTGTTCAGCAGCACCAGCTGTCTGGACATTATCCACAGCCCTGTTGGAAGAATACAGCGGATGGCATCGTAAAAGGTGCAAAAGCAGCGCTGCCGCACAAAAGCTGCAAGACGCAGCATCTCCGGGCTGATGACCGGTTCCTTGTCCAGCACCTGCAGCACGGGCTTCAGCTTGGCCTCAGACGTGTCTGTAAGCTCCAGCACCAGCGCCTCACGGTTCCGGTTGCCCTGTCCAAAGGGTACCATCACCCGCTGGCCGGGCTGTAGGGCCATCCCCTGAGGGATCAGATAGTCATATGGCTTATCGATGGCATAAATGACATCGGCCAGTGCAACCCTCGCAATCATCGCGGCAGGCTCAGTCCAGATATTCCTTCTTTACCTCGGCGCAGAGCTTGCCGTCGGCGACCTCGTGGATCGCCAGTGTGACAGGCTTCTCCGGCAGGGGCAGGCCAAACTCCTTGGACTCAATGGCAATCTGTCTTGCCCGACGGGCCACGACGTTCACCAGAAGGTATCTGCTGTCAATGTGGGTTAAAAGCTCGGACATGGGAGGATAAAGCATTTCATTCGTCTCCTTTTAGTACATCAAGTTGGTATTGTGCGCGCAGGGCTTCGGCGGCCAGAATGGTGAGAATCTCATCTCTGGCCTCCTCCACCAGGTCGTTGACTACAATATAATCGTATTGGGGCGCTATGGAATATTCAAATCTTGCGGTTTCCAGGCGCTGGGCAATCTGCGCCTCAGGGGTATCGCCCCGGCCCAGAAGCCTGTGGGAGAGCTCGGCATAGGAGGGCGCAGCAATAAAAATCAGCACCGCGTCAGGCCGGCGCTTTTTGACCTGCAGCGCACCCTGCACCTCAATTTCGAGGACAACGTCCAATCCCGCCTCCAGCATCCGGTCCACAGCGAACTCCGGCGTGCCGTAATAGTTTTCCACATAGCGGGCATATTCCAACAGCTCGTTTTGGGCAATCATCTGCTCAAAGCGTTCTTTGGTGACAAAGTGGTAGTTCACCCCGTCCACCTCGCCGGGACGCATGGCTCTTGTGGTGGCAGACACGGAGAGCCGCAGCCTGTCACAGCTCGCCAGCAGTGCCTTGATCACAGTCCCCTTGCCTACCCCGGAGGGGCCGGAAATGACAATCAATTTACCCTTCTTCATGGTTCTCCTCCTCTTGGTTGACCCTGGCCGCAATGGTTTTCGGCTCAAGGGCAGAGAGTATGACGTGGTCTGTGTCCATCACCAGGACAGCTCTGGTGGCCCGCCCGAAGCTGGCATCGATCAGCATACCCCGATCCCGGGCCTCCTGCACCAAACGCTTTACCGGCGCGGAATCCGGGCTGACCACGCTGAGAACTCGCTGTGCGGAGACCAGATTGCCAAACCCTATGTTAATCAGCTGCATATGCGTGCTCCTGTTTATTATTCGATGTTTTGAATCTGTTCCCGAATCTTCTCCAGCTCGGCCTTCATCTCCACCACAACCTGGGAAAGCTGCAGGTCACTGCACTTAGAGCCAATGGTATTCGTCTCACGGTTCATCTCCTGCAGCAGGAAATCCAGCTTGCGCCCCACCGGCTGATCGGCCAGAAGCATGGTGTCCAGCTGGGACAGATGAGAGCGCAGACGCACCGTCTCTTCGTCCACGGCAATTTTATCGGCGTAAATCGCGGCCTCTGTAAGAATGCGGGTTTCCTCGATGGAGGTGGACGCCAGCAGCTCCTTCATCTTGTTTTCAAGTCTGGCACGGTATTCCGCCACTGTTTCAGGGCTTCGGGTCTCCACGGTTTCTACGTGGCGCAGAAGGCCGGCGGCCTTGTCCCGCAAATCCCGGCTGATGGCCTCTCCCTCTGCACAGCGCATTGCGTGGAAGCTGTCCAGCGCCTGACCGGTGGTCTGTAGCAGCTGGAGCGTAATTTCTTTTTCGTCCTGCTCGGCCTTCTCCACAGTGAACACGTCCGGCAGGCGGCCGAGGGCTGTGACAGAGATGTCGTCCCGGATTTCATAATCCGCAGTCATGGTGTGCATGGCGGTAAGATACCCCTCCAGCACCGGCCGGTTCAGAGAAATCTTCACGTCGCTGCTCTGGGTCAGGCTGACGGTGACGAATACGTCCACCTTGCCCCGGGTAATCTCCTGCTTGACCCTGGCTTTGATGGCCTCCTCGGCAAAGGTATAGATTCGGGGTAGCTTGACAGAGCAGTCCAAAAACCGGTTGTTCACCGACCGGAGCTCCACTGTGATCTGCTTGTCCGGATACGCAACGGTGGCGCGTCCGTAGCCGGTCATACTTTTAATCAATGCGACATCTCCTTTGTGTTATTTGATATATGGACGGATCCGCCGTTGAAAAAACGAGATCCAGAGAGAAAACGCGTAATCATAGGCAAGAAAGGCCGCCGCCATGGCCCCCCCGATCAAAAGCAGAAGCCAATAAGGGGCGTCCTCCGCCCAGGGCACAGCGTCGAGAAACGCCGCCCGGAACAGCCAGACAACCAGCCCCATGCACAGGCCGAAGCCGATCAGCTTCCCGCCCCAGCGCAGAACCGGGCTGCGAAGCTGCTCCAAAAGACTTTTCCAGATGGGATAGTGCCCAAAGAATAGGAAAAACCAGATCACCGCGGCCTTATCCGCACTCAGCAGCAGGCCAAGAAGACCTCCGGCAGCAAAAGCGCCAACCCCCCAGCCATAGCCGCAAAGCAACACCGAGAAAGCCGGAAAGATCCCGGCCAGCGCCCCAAAGCCCAGGGCGTAGGTCCGCAGCCAGCCCCCCAGCAGCAGGGCGGCAGTGCTCAGCGCCGCGCACAGGGCGCTCAGAGCAAGACGTCTGGCGGTGCTCATCGGCCACAGCCGCCGCACATACACTGCAGACACAGCAGGGTGTTGCAGATGTTGCAGGCGGTATCCAGGTCACTGTTTTGGTAGTTCACCTGGCGGTAGGGGGTGTAGGTACCCTGCACTCTGGAGAGGGCCACACGATAATTGCCGTTGCCCGGCTCCATGGAATAGGCCGTCTGGAAGCACTGCCGGGCTTCATCCAGCCAACCGCGACGGTAGGCGATCTCCCCCTTAAGATAGTACCACTCCGCATTCTGCGGGCTCATACCGGACAATAGCGCCTCAGCCGCATCCAACTGGTTGGCATGGATGTACTGCCGCACCTGGGTGAACTGCGAGTGCCCCTGGTAGCCGGACTGCTGGTAACCGGATTGCTGATATCCGGACTGCTGATAGCTGCCGGTTCCGTACCCGCTGTATCCGCCGGTGCTCTGCTGGGAGCTCTGCGCCGAGCGGGCCTTTGTGATGGTGTCATAGGCCTCGTTGATTTCTTTCATCTTCTCAGAGGCCAGATCCGCCAGGGGGTTGTCGGCGTAGTTGTCCGGATGATATTTCTTAACCAGGGCATGATAAGCCTTTTTGATCTCGCCGTCGGTGGCCGTCGGCGACACGCCCAATATCTTATAAGGATCGGTCATGGCGGTTCCTTCCTTTCAGTTGGTGAAACGAGGGCCGGTCGGAAGCCCGGAAGCTCCCGGCTTTTACAGCGGCAAGCACCGCCGGCAGGCCCAAATAGAGTATGTTTTCCAGCAGGGACTCTCCCCACTCCAGCTCCAGCAGAGCCAGGGCGGACCCCGCCAGATTCACAGAGCTGTCAAGCAGCTGGGTGAGATAATCCAGATCCTCCTGAGACAGTCTTCCCTCTTGGGTCCGGAAGCGGAAGCGGAGGGGGTTGTACTGTCCCTTTGCGCAGTCCTCGGCCAGGTCGTCCAGAGCGTCAGTCAGGTAGATGTACCGTCCAACATGGTACAGAAGCATCTGCATGGGCCGTGCACTCTGCACCGAACCGGCAGGGGCGCATCCGCGGACCAGGTCCGCAAAGGCGTCTGCCGTGGCGTCCAGGCTGGGGCTGTTTTGTTGCTCCAACTGATGCAGCCGCTCCAGCCGGTCGCGGGTCAGGGTGTCAAACGCCGGCAGCTCGGCACGGGCCTTGCGATAAGCCCGCCTCAGCGGAAGCCGGAGCAGGCGGTATCCCAGGCCGCGGAGGACGCCGGAATCCCGGACGTTGTCCTCCAGCTTGTGCCAGCCAAGAATCACAGAGGCCGCGCTGACGTTGCGGTAACCCTCCCCGTCGCAGACACATCGTTTCTTGCCGCCGCAGCGGGCCGGGCAGGCACACGGTCGCGCCACAGTCTCAGGCTGCTGCCCTGCCAGAAGCAGATACAGAAAGGTCATGTCATAGCTGACCAGAAACCTGGCGGCAAAGCCATAGCGCTTCCCCAGGTCTCTGCACAGACCGCAGTACGCGGCCTGATATCGATCTGCGTCCGGCTGGGAGAGCATGTCCTTTCTCGGTCTGACGTAGCCGAACATAGATCAGGCTTCGTCAGACCCCTCGTAGCCGATGGTGACGCCGATTTCCACGGTTCCGATCACCCCGACATAGAGGTCCTTGTCCAGACTCACCTGGCCGGTCACGGTATAAGAGCCGGTTTTGTCGTAGTCCTTCAGGTCTACCACCACCTGGATGTCGTCTTCACTGATGGCGGCAATATCGTCGCTGGCGCCCCGCAGGGTCACCTTCAGGCTTCGGGTGTTGATCTCCACGGTGAAGTCGTCCGCCAGATTGATGGGCTCAATGTTGGTAACCGTGAAGTCCTTGGAGCGCACGCCGGAAATGCTGACGCTGACCTTTACCTGGTTGTCACCGCTGAGATTGGTCACCCCAGCCGGCAGCACAATCGGGAAGAAGAAGTCCTTCCGCAGGGAGACAGAGGCCAAATCCACCGTGCCGAGAATCAAAGTATCGTCCATCTGGCTGAGCACGTCCACCGCGCCCTTGACCTGGATGGTCTCATGGTCCAGGTTGACGATGGCATTGGATTCCAGCACGCCGCCGCCCTCCTGCAGCACCACACTCAACGTCAGCACCTTTGTGGCATACACAGGCAGGGTGACATTTGCCTGGCTGGCGCTGACAGAGCCAAAGTCAGAGAGCTGAATCTCCTCTCCGCTTTCATCCAGCAGGGCGATGGGCACGGCCTCTACAGTGGTTTGGGTAAGCTGGGAGATATCATAGCTCACCACTGCCCTGGCCACAGTGCGCAGCTCGTCAATGGGCGCGGTAACGGTTATTTCGCCGGGATCCATGGTCACGCTGTCGGATTCAAAGACAAATCCGTCCTGTACGGAGCCGGTGGTGTTCAGCTCCAGCGGGAGGGTTTTGCTCTCCAACTGCTCCACCTTAACCGCGATGGTGTTCACACTTTTGCGGAGGATGTCAATATCATTGGAATTGACAGTGTCCGGGAAAGAGATGGTATAGCTCAATTCGTACTCACCCGGCTCCCGGATCTTGCTGGCGTCGGCAGCGACAGAGATGTTCTCCGCGTTCAGACGGCTGAGATTGATACGGGAGGTGTTTACCTCTATACTGATCCGCTCAGTTTTCAGCTCTGTAATCACCAGGCCGCGCTCTTCCAGCGCAAGGCTGCCGTCAATGGAAACACGGATGCCGCCGATGGTCTGGGTGGCCTCCGGCGCAACGGTGGAAACCACATAAATCCAGAGCAGCAGCGCCGAAAACAGAGACAGCAGCATATATGCAATTTTACGTCCCTGAATCATCCGTTTTTCCTCCTTTCACCAGCCGCTTGATCCGGCCGACCACATTTCGATTTTCGGTGTGATTGATCAGCTCCCGGGTCAGCAGCTTCTGCAGGCTCTCATTGGAAAGTCTGCGCTTGAGCATGCCGTCTATCGCCACAGAAATAGTACCGGTCTCCTCAGAGACAATGACCACCACAGCGTCTGAGCTCTCGCTCATACCGACGCCTGCCCGGTGGCGGGTGCCCAGATCTGTGCTGAGACTGCGGTTTTCAGACAGGGGGAGCACACAGCCGGCAGCCTCCACCCGACCGCTGCGGATAATCATGGCACCGTCATGGAGGGCCGCCTTGGGGAAAAAGATATTGCGCACCAGTTCCTGCGAGACAGCGGCATCCACCCGGGTGCCGGTGGCACAGATCTGCTCCAGTGAGTTACTGCGTTCAAACACAATCAGTGCGCCGACCTTCTCTGCAGCCATGGTGCTGCAGGCCTGTGCAATCTGCTCAATGGCCTCTTCCTCGCCCTTGTCCAAGCTCTGCGGCTTCGTAATCAGCTCACGCAGGTTGCTGCCGCCTAACCGCTCCAGCAGGCGGCGCAGCTCAGGCTGGAACACGATGACCAGGGCCACAAAGCCCAATTCCAGGATCTTGTCCAGCAGATAGTTGACCGTGTGCAGATTCAGCAGCTCTGTTACAAAGGTCAGGAACAGCATAATCACAATGGCCTTTGCAATGCGTGAGGCTGTGGAGGTGCGAATCAGCGCTATGACCTGATAGATAATCACCGTGACCAGCAATATATCGATCACGTCAATGACTGAGATGGTCGGCAGCGTGTTCCTCAGATTCAGAAAAAAATTGATAATATCTTTCATATCATTCGATTCTCCAATTCTTGACCGGAGGCCTGAGCATATAATTCATCCAGTTTATCCAGTAAATTATAACGTAAAACCACTGAAATAGCAAGTGCTTTTTCACAGGCCTCCGGAGGTTTCCCGAAATATTCAGAAAAATAACATCTTTGTTTTTCGCAGAAATGTCTCTACTTCCCTATCTTTTGTCATGCGGCTGACAGAGGCACGGATGGTTCCATCCGGCAGCGTGCCGCCGGATTCATGGGCCAGCGGGGCGCAGTGCAGCCCGGCCCGCAGTGCAATCCCCTGATCTGCGTACCGCAGAGCTGCCTCCTCCGGGTCAATCTCCGGCAGGCGGAAAGAGACCACCCCACACTGCCCGGGCCCCGCCCAGACCTCTGCCCCAAGGTCCGAAAGCCCCTGAGAAAGCGCCCGGGTGAGTCGAAGCTCTGTGCCCGAGGGAAATTCGCGACTCTGCAGCCACTCCAGCGCTTTGCCCAGGCCGCAGATGCCAGGCAGATTGGGTGTGCCCACCTCCAGCCGGTCAGGCAGTTCTGCGGGCATCTGCTGCAGCAGCGACTGGCTTCCGGTCCCGCCCAGGAGCAATGGCGCCGGCGTGCCGCCGCAGAGCAACAGCCCTGTCCCCTGGGGTCCAAGCAGTCCCTTGTGCCCGGGCATGGCAATATAAGCGGCATGGGACTTTTCCATAGACACCGGCAAAATGCCGGCAGACTGCGAGGCGTCTACCACCAGGGGAACCTCTGACCGGCTGCACAACGCGCCAATCTCCTCGATGGGCAAAACGCAGCCAAACACATTAGACACATGCACAACCACTACAGCAGCGGGTCTTTTCCTCAGCGCGGCGGCAAAGCCCTCTTGCCACGCCCGGGTGTCAAACAGCGGGGCGCGCACCGGCTCTGTGATCGCACCCAGAGCCGAAAGCGTCCGGGTCACAGCATTGTGCTCCAAACCGGAAATCACCACCCGGTCGCCTGAATGCACAAGACTGCGCAGGGCAATGTTCAGCCCATGAGTGGCGTTCATGGTAAAACAGACCCGCTCCGCCGGACAGTCAAACATGACGCCGGCCAGAGTTCGTACCCGAAACATTGCCTGCTCGGCAAGGACAGCAGCACGGTGCCCGCTGCGGCCCGGGTTTCCGCAGACAGCCAGTGCCCTGACCATAGCCTCCCCCACCCCCGGAGCCTTGCGCAAGGTGGTGGCTGCGTTGTCCAGGTAAATCATGGTCCTACCTCCGTAAAGCTGCCGTCAAGCCGACGGAGGTATGGCCCCTGATACTCCGGAGCGCGCCTTTTCAGCAGTCTTTCGGCAGCTTCCATATCCCGGGTGGATACACAAAGTGCATAGGCGCACCCGGTTTGAGACAGCCCGCGCGGGCTGCGGCGCTGAAAGCATGCAATCCCTTCCTCCTCCAGGGCGGCCTTGGCCTGTTGGGCCCTGGTCACAGAGCGAAGCACAAAAAATACATCGTACAATCCGATCACCTCCCGGCCATACTATGCCCGGGGGCGAAAAAAAGAAACAGGCCGGTCAGGTCTGTTTCTTCTTCTCTGAAGCGCGGTGCAGCAGCCACAACAGCACGCAGGCGCAGAGCACGCCGCACTCATCCAGCAGCACGTCAGTAATCTGTCCGCTCCGGCCCGGGACACCCAGCTGAATTGCCTCGTCGCAGGCTGCAACGAGCAGCCCGGCCAGGGCCGGCGGCAGCGGCATGGGCCCTTTGAAACTGCGAACTGTGAAATATAATAGCGTACCCAACAGGAAATATTCCCCAAAATGGGCCAGCTTACGCACCATATGGATGGTGACCCATGGCAGCAGGCGCTGAAAGACAAGGAGGAACCAGGCACTCTCCCGGTCAGACAGATCGGCGGTTTTCAGAGACCGGCCAAAGATAAAGCAGATCCAAAGCACGTCCGCGCAGATCCAGAGCATCTGTCTGAGCTTTCGCCGATAGGCCATTGCGGCACCCCCTTCCCGGCAAATCCTACCACAAAGGTGGGAAAAAATCAATTTATATTTACATGGACAAACTCGAAAACTTTTGATAAAATGAGTAAAACATCAAACAAGGAGTGATTACAATGCCAGGTCCCGGTTCCTCTCTCGGCCCCCGTGGGTTTCTCACCGACGCGGAGAAGCAAAACATGCCGAAGGTCACAGGCAAGCTTCTGCTGCGGATCTTGTCCTACTTAAAGCCGTATTGGTTCCAGTTTCTGCTGGTCTTTGGGGCGATTCTTCTTTCGGCCATTGTGGGTCTGTATCCCTCCATCATCACCGGCCGGATTGTGGACGAGGCCCTCTCCCCTGCCAACAAGAGTTTGGTGCTGCTGATCCGGCTGCTGCTGATGGCCTTTGCCACGCTGACCATCTCCCAGGTCATCGGGGTGCTGGAGAGCTACATCAACGCCTGGATCTCCCAGCGAATCATCTTTGATATGAAAAACCAGATGTATGACCATCTGCAGCACATGCCGCACTCCTTCTTTACCGCAGAGAAGCAGGGTGATATTATCACCCGCATGAACACAGACATCAGCGGTGTGAGCTCTGTGATCTCCGGTACCCTTTCCAGCATCGTGAGCAACACCGCCACAGTGATCACCACCCTGGTGGCCCTGTTCACCATGAGCTGGAAGCTGGCGCTGGTGGGCATGGTGGTGATTCCCCTGCTGATTCTGCCCACAAAGCGGGTGGGCAAAACCAGGTGGAAGCTGTTGACCCAGAGCCAGGAAAAAAACGACGAGATGAACCAGCTGGTCAACGAGACGCTGTCGGTGAGCGGGTCTCTTTTGGTAAAGCTCTTCACCCGAGAGGATGCCGAGTACCGGCGCTTTGTGGCCGTAAACGAGGAGGTCACCCAGCTGAACCTGAAGGAGCAGCGCAGCGGCAAATGGTTTGGCGTGCTGATGGGGATGTTCACACAGC
This sequence comes from uncultured Clostridia bacterium, assembly GCA_946617435.1. Lineage (GTDB taxonomy): Bacteria > Bacillota > Clostridia > Oscillospirales > Oscillospiraceae > JAFRPC01. The sequence continues at coordinate 41,566 of CAMOKD010000001.1, forward strand.
TGGGGCCCCTGCTGATTTACTTTGCAGGCGGGTATTTCATCATCGCCAAGGCGGACCCCAACCTGACTGTGGGCGTCATCACCGCCACGGTGGCTCTGATCAACCGGCTGTACCGGCCGGTGCAGAGTCTTTTGAACATCCAGGTGGATTTCACCCGCTCCCTGGCTCTGTTTACCCGAATCTTTGACTATTTTGACATGGAGAACCCCATTGTCAATGCTAAAATGCCCGTGAAGCGGAATCTCTCTAAGATGAACATTCGCTATGAGCACGTGCAGTTCTCCTATGACCCTGAGAAGCCCCTGCTCACCGACATTGACTTTGAGGTACCCGGGGGAAAGATGTACGCCATTGTGGGACCCTCAGGCTCCGGCAAGTCCACGGTGGTCAACCTGCTGCCCCGGTTGTATGACGTAACCGGCGGCCGGGTCACCATCGGCGGCATAGATGTGCGGGAGATGGATCTGAAGCATCTGCGGGCCTCCATCGGCGTAGTGACCCAGGAGACCTATCTCTTCAACGGTACCATCCGGGAAAACCTGCTCTATGCCAAGCCTGATGCCACAATGCAGGAGCTGGAGCAGGCCTGTAAGATTGCGAACATCCACGACTATATCACCCGGCAGCCCGAGGGTTATGAGACGATTGTTGGCAACCGGGGGCTGAAGCTCTCCGGCGGCGAAAAGCAGCGGCTTTCCATCGCCCGGGTCATCCTGAAGGACCCGAAAATACTGATTCTGGACGAGGCCACCTCGGCCCTGGATTCCATCTCCGAAAACGCCATCCAGGACGCCCTGGAGCATCTGATGCAGGGCCGGACCAGCATCGTCATTGCCCACCGGCTTTCCACCATTCTGAAGGCGGACCGGATTCTGGTGGTGCAGGGCGGTGTGATTGCGGAGCAGGGCACCCACGAGACGCTGCTGGCCCGGGGCGGTATTTATCGGGAGTTGTACGAGACCCAGTTCAGGACCATCCTGGACATGGAAGGCGGCAAAGAAGCGTCTGAGGACCGGGACGCGCCGGAAGAAATTGAGGGAGAAGCGCGCTGATGTCCTATTTTGACTATGAAACTGCCCGCCGGGATGTCATAGAAGCCGGCGGCGACCCTGACGACATAGATCTCTTTGACCCGGAGAGACGAGACAGAAGCCTGCGGAAATACGGACTCAACCCCGCCTTTTACGGCTGCGGGAAGAAGGATCCATACGATCAATCTGCGCAACACAAGCAGCGGCATCCCGGCACCGCGCCAAACGGCGGTGAAGACGATCCCTGCTACATCACCACTGCCTGCGTTCGGGCAGGCGGTCTGCCGGATGACTGCAGAGAGCTCAATACCATGCGCAGCTTTCGGGACCGATATCTGCGCTGGCGGGTCCGGGGGTACGAGGACATTGAAACCTATTACGCCATTGCGCCGAAAATCGTTGCCGGAATCAGCGCCAGGTCGGACGCCGACATAATCTGGGCGCAGGTGTATCGGGAGCTGATTGTGCCCTGCGTGGCGCTGATTGACCAAGGCCAGACGGAGTCTGTCTACCACCGATACAAGGCCTATACTTATCGCCTTTTGGAAGAATACGGCCGCGAGTAAGTAAACCGAAAATCGCCGTTTCAAAACGACCGGAACAGGCCGGAATGAGACGGCGATTTTTTATCCTGACGGGTGCGGCTGCAGCGGCAACAGGCACAAAAAATACGGCAGCCGACACACCTTCGGTGCCGGCTGCTGTTATGAGTATTCTCTTTTCGGGGCTGCCTCGCCCATGAGGCAGCCCCTTTTCCGCTGTGGTCAGCCAACCGGTGCGGTAGGCTGGGTCGGCATTGTGGGCACAGTGGGCACTGTGGGAGCCGTAGGCTCCTCCGCCTGCTTCTGTGCCATGAGCCGGACAAAGCGCATAAGCACGGTAGCAATCTCTGCGCGGGTGGCCTTGCCCTGGGGGTCCAAGGTAACGGGTGTCTTGCCGTTGATAATGCCGTTTTCCACTGCCCAGCACATGGCGCCGCGGGCAAAGTTGGAAACCTTGCCTGCGTCGTTATAGGCGGAGAGCGTCTCCTGCTCGGCCAGGGCAGGGCCGAATTTGGCGGCATAGCGCTGGAGAATGGTGACCATCTGCTCTCTGGTAACCGGCAGATCCGGTGCAAAAGTGGTTGCGGTCATGCCGTTGACAATTCCCTCTTTCGCAGCCCAGTTGATTGCCTTGTAGTACCAGCGGATGGATGTCACGTCCGTAAAGCCGTAACTCTCTGCCTCATAGCCGCTGATGTTATACAGCACCTGTACCAGCATCGCCCGGGTCATCTGCGCCTGGGGCTGGAACTGCCCCTTGCCCATGCCGTTCATCAGCCCGGCGTTGTAGCAGAAGTTGATGGGCTCACTGAACCACCTACCCGGTTCTACATCCACGTAGGCGGAAGTGGAATCTAAGTAACAGGCGAAGTCTCCAGCTGCGTTTCAACCGGCAAATCCAATGTAATGGGGATACCCGTGTCTTCGGCAGCGGCATTCGGCTGCGTGCTCTCGGTTGTGGGAGGAAGAATCTGCTCAATATGTGCCCTATTCCCTTCCGGCTCTTTGGTGGTCGCCCCGGTGGCAAACACGGTTACAGTGCCAAGCAGGAGGGCAACAGCCAGGGCGGTGCTGAAGACCGGAATCCGCTTTGCCTTGAGAATCGCCTGCAGGCGGCTGTTGATGGAGCTGTAGGAGAAACCGCTATCCAGAATATTCTGCATCTGCCGGATTTCATAATGCACCAGTGTCCTGGCATACGCGCTGCGATTTTCGCGCCCGAGGCGGCGGATGACCAACGCGTCGCACCGCATCTCCATATCCTGCCCGGACACGTAGAGCATCAGCCAGACCATGGGGTTGAACCAATGCAGGGCGCAGGCCAAAAGCATCAGCAGCTTGCGAAGCACATCCATGTGGCGGATGTGGCAAAGCTCATGGCGCAGCATATGCTCCAGCTGGCGCTCATCCGGCCGCTCCACCGGCAGCAGAATCACCGGCCGTAGAATTCCGTAGGTCAGCGGTGAGGCCAGCCCGTCCAGGATGCGGACCCGCACCCGCTTGGGCACATAGTCCGGCGGATTCTCAAAGGGCAGGGAAAAGCGGTACCGACGCCTTGCCCGTATATGATTTGCCAGCACCAGACCCATCACCAGCGCCGCACCGCAAAGCCAAACCAAGGTGAAGATTCTCTCGGCGGTCCAGCCGGTGGCCTGTGCGACCGGCAGCTGTGCCTTCTGCGTCATTTGCGTCAGCGGTTGGGTCAGCTCGGCAGCTGCCTGATGGGGCGGCAGATTGTAGACGCTGGTGGGGCTGGAAATCCGGATTGGGATCAGCAGCAGCGCGTTTGCAACCAGCCACAGGGCCGGAAACACCCGCCTGGTCACGTAGTTTTGCAGCCCAAGCCGGAGCAGCAGCACCATTGCGATAAAAATGCCGCCTGTCAGGCTCATTTGCAGAATTGTCATTCTTCCTCCTCCAACTGGCGCAGACTCCGGCACAGAGCCTCCATTTGCTCCAGGCTCAGCTTCTTCTGATTGACCAGAGAGGCCACCAGCAGATCGGCAGAGCCGTCATAGCCCTGCTCCAGCAGACGGTCAGTGTCTGCCTTGGTCACCTGCTGCTTGGAAACCCGCGCAGAGCAGAGATAACCCGGATCCCGACGGGAGAGATATCCCTTTTCCTCACAGCGGGAAATCATGGTGTAGCCGGTCGTTTTGCGCCAATTGACGGTGCGCTCCAGCACCCTGACGATCTCCCGGGCGGCCATCTCGCCGTTTTGCCACAGCAATTCCATCACATAGCGTTCAGCTTGGGTCAGATACATTTGATTCACCTCCGTTTCTGTATTCAGATATCTAATCTTGTAGATATCCACATACATATATCTACACCATTAGATAAAATTTGTCAAGTCCTTTTTTCCTCAGAGGCAAAAATATTATTGCTTGTATTATAATGATGTTTATGATAGAATAAATCTGCTAAAATTCCTTTTGCAAAGGAGCGATTTTTCATGGAACTTCCCCATGCGATCAAGCATATTACGCTTGATGGCAAGCATCTGACCCTTCCCCAGCTGGTGGCAGTGGCACGTTATGGCGCCCGGGTGGAAATTGCCCCCCAGGCCATGGCTGCCATGGAGGCCTCCAGAGCGCTGGCAGAGCGCATTTCCCGGGAAAAGCGGGTTGCTTACGGCATCACCACCGGCTTCGGTGATTTTGCCAAGGTAGCCGTGCCGGATGAAATGAGCGCCCAGCTGTCCACCAATTTGATTCTCAGCCATGCGGTGGGCACCGGTGATCCCTACGCAACCGAGCAGGTGCGCGGCATGATGCTGCTGCGAGCCAACGCCCTGTGCCTCGGCATCAGCGGCGTGCGGCCCATCCTGGTGCAAATGCTGGTTGAAATGCTGAACCGGGGCGTAACCCCCGTGGTGCCCCAAAAGGGCTCTCTGGGTGCCTCCGGCGACCTGGCGCCGCTGAGCCACATGGGCTTGGTGCTGCTGGGCAAGGGCCGCGCCTGGTTTGAGGGAAAGGAATATTCCGGTGCAGAGGCTATGTCCCTTGCCGGCATTCCGTGCCTGGATACCCTGGTCTCCAAGGAGGGCCTGGGCATTACCAATGGAACCTGCGCCATGACCAGCGTTGGTGCGTTGCACCTGTATGACACCCTGCGCGCAGCACAGCTGGCCGACGTGATTGCGTCGTTGACCTTTACCGCCCTGGGCGGACAGCTGGACGCCTTCCAGGAGCGCATGCACACTGCCAGGGGCCAGAAGGGGCAGATTCAGGTAGCGAAAAATATCCGTGCCCTCACCCAGGGCAGTGAAATCCTCACCCGCAGCCAAGGGGCCAGAGTCCAGGACGCCTACGCCCTGCGCTGTATCCCCCAGGTCCACGGCGCCGTGCGGGATGCGCTGGCCTATGTGCGGGAAAAGGTAGATATCGAGCTGAACGCCGTGACGGACAACCCCCTGCTGTTCCTGGAGGACGAGGCGGTAATCTCCGGCGGCAACTTCCACGGCGAGCCCATGGCCCTGAGCTTTGATTTTCTGGGCATCGCCTGCGCCGAGTTGGCCTCTATCTCCGAGCGCCGGATTGAGCGGATGGTCAACAGCGCCCTGTCCAACGGGCTCACCCCTTTCTTGACCACCAAGCCAGGCGTAAACAGCGGCTATATGATTGTGCAGTACACCGCCGCCTCCATGGCCTCCGAAAACAAGGTCTTTGCCCATCCCGCCTGTGTGGACACCATCCCCTCCTCCGCCAACCAGGAGGACTTTGTCTCCATGGGCACCACCGCGGCAAGAAAAGCCGGCCTGATTTTGGAGAATACCCGGTCCGTGCTGGCCTACGAGCTGCTCACTGCCTGCCAGGCCATTGACATCCGCCGCCGGCTGGACACCTGGGGCCAGGGGCTCTCCCCTGCCGACCAGGCGGTGTATGACACGGTGCGCCGGGTCGTTCCCTTTATGGAGGAGGACCGTGAAATCCGCCTGGATATTGCGCAGGTGGAAAAGCTGGTGCGCAGTGAAGCACTGCTGAACAGCGTGATGGAAATTGTTCCCGATTTTGAATAAGGAGGAAGCACCATGGATTTTGACCCCAAAAACGCCACAGTAATCCGGCTGGACGACGAGCTGCCCCAGCTGCACCCCTTTGATCCCAAGTACCGCAGAGCCCCCCGCAGAGAGTCCAAGCTCACCGAGGCCGACAAGGCCCTGGCCATCCGCAATGCCCTGCGCTATGTGCCCAAGCAGCATCACGCCCAGATGGCAAAGGAATTTGCCCAGGAGCTGAAGGAGCACGGCAGAATTTACGGCTACCGCTTCCGCCCCGAGGGCAAGCTATACGGCAAGCCCATCGACCAGTATAAGGGCAACTGCATTGAGGGCAAGGCCATCCAGGTGATGATTGACAACAACCTGGACTTTGACGTGGCCCTGTACCCCTATGAGCTGGTCACCTACGGTGAAACCGGCCAGGTCTGCCAGAACTGGATGCAGTACCGCCTGATCAAGAAATATCTCGAGGCACTGACCGACGAGCAGACCCTGGTGGTCATGTCCGGCCATCCCCTGGGCCTGTTCCACTCCCACAAGCTGGCTCCCAGAGTCATCATCACCAACGGCCTGATGGTGGGCACCTTTGACGACCAGGAGAACTTCAACCGGGCCGCTGCCCTGGGCGTGGCCAACTACGGCCAGATGACTGCAGGCGGCTGGATGTACATCGGGCCCCAGGGCATCGTCCACGGCACCTTCAACACCCTGCTCAACGCCGGACGGCTGAAGCTGGGCATTCCCAACGACGGCAACCTGGCCGGGCGGCTGTTTGTCTCCGCAGGTCTGGGCGGCATGAGCGGCGCCCAGGGCAAGGCCGCGGAGATTGCCGGCGCCGCGGCGATCATTGCCGAGGTGGATGACTCTCGTATTGACACCCGGTATACCCAGGGCTGGGTCAGCCACCGCACTGCCAGCCTGGAGGAGGCCGTGGCCATCGCCAAGGCCCACCAGGACGCGGGCAAGCCCTGCGCTGTGGCCTACAACGGCAATATCGTGGATCTGCTGGAGTATCTCTATGCGCACAAGGTCCATGTAGATCTGATGAGCGACCAGACCTCCTGCCATGTGCCCTATGACGGCGGCTACTGTCCCCAGGGGCTGAGCTTTGCCCAGCGCACTGAAATGCTGGATAAGGATCCGGAGGGCTTCCGGGTGCTGGTGGATAAAACCCTGCGCCATCACTATGAGATGATCTGCAAGTTCCACGAGCAGGGCACCTATTTCTTTGACTACGGCAACTCCTTCCTGAAGGCCGTGTACGACGCAGGCGTCAAGTCTGTCTGCCGTAACGGCGAGAACGATCTGGACGGCTTCGTCTTCCCCTCCTATGTGGAAGATATTCTGGGGCCCTGTCTGTTTGACTTCGGCTACGGTCCCTTCCGCTGGTGCTGTCTGAGCCGCAAGCCGGAGGACCTGGATAAGACCGACAAGGCCGCGGCAGAATATATTCTGGCCCACAACCGCCGCTATCAGGACTACGACAACTACGTCTGGGTCCGGGATGCCAAGCAGAACAAGCTGGTGGTGGGCACCCAGTGCCGAATTCTTTACCAGGACGCCATGGGCCGCATGAGCATTGCGCTGAAATTCAACGAAATGGTCCGCAACGGGGAGATCGGTCCCGTGATTCTGGGCCGTGACCACCATGACACCGGCGGCACCGACGCTCCCTTCCGTGAGACCTCCAACATCAAGGACGGCTCCAACATCATGGCCGAAATGGCCACCCAGTGCTACGCCGGCAACGCGGCTCGGGGCATGAGCTACATTGCCCTCCACAACGGCGGCGGCACCGGCATCGGCCGGGCCATCAACGGCGGCTTCGGCATGGTGCTGGACGGCTCTGAACGGGTGGACACCATCCTGCGGATGTCCATGCCCTGGGATACCATGGTGGGTGTTGCCCGCCGTGCCTGGGCCCGGAATGAAAACGCCCTGACCACCGCGGCAGAATACAACCGGCTCTGCCAGGGCAAGGACCATATCACCCTGCCCTATCTTGCCGAGGACACCGTCATTGACGCCGCCATGGAGGCACTGAAATGAGCAGCCTGCTGATTCACAACATCGGCATCCTGGCCACCCCGACGGGCAATTCCGCCCGCCGGGGTGCGGACCAGGGCAGGATTCAGGTGCTGGAAAAGGCCTGGCTCTACACCGAAAACGGAGAGATCATCTCCTGCGGCACCGGCACGCCCCCCATCACCTTCGGCCAGAAGCTGGATGCCGGCGGCAGGCTGGTCACCCCCGGACTGGTGGATGCCCACACCCACCTGATCTTTGGCGGCTGGCGGCAGAACGAGCTGGCAATGAAGATCCGCAATGTGCCTTATCTGGACATTTTGGCTGCCGGCGGCGGGATCCTGTCCACGGTGAAGGCCACCCATGCCGCTTCAGAAGAGGATCTCGCGACCAAGGCCGCCGCGGCCCTGGATGAGATGCTGGCCTTTGGCACCACCACCTGTGAGGCGAAAAGCGGCTACGGCCTGTGCCCAGAGGAGGAGCTGAAGCAGCTGCGGGTGATCCGCCGACTGAATGAGACTCACCCGATGGATCTGGTCGCCACCTTTATGGGCGCCCATGCCCTGCCGCCGGAGTATAAAGATAACCGGGAGGCATATTTGCAGCTGCTGTGCGAGCAGATGATTCCTGCCGCCGCAGAGGAAAAGCTGGCGGAATTCTGCGACGTATTCTGTGAAACCGGCGTGTTTACCGCAGAGGAGTCGAAAAGAATTCTCCTGTGCGGCATGGCCCACGGGTTGATTCCCAAGATCCACGCCGACGAAATTGACCCCATCGGCGGTTCCGTGCTGGCCGGTGAAATCGGCGCCATCTCCGCCGAGCACCTGATTGTCTGCCCGGAGGAAGGGATTGCCTCCATGGCCGCAGGCGGAACCATTGCCTGCCTGCTGCCCGCCACCAGCTTCTATCTGAACGCTGCCTATGCCCCGGCCAGGGAGATGATCCGCGCAGGCGTCCCGGTGGCAATGGCGTCAGACTTCAACCCGGGCTCCTGCCCCTGTCTGAATCTGCAGCTGGTGATGAATCTGGGCTGCCTGAAATACCGGCTTACCCCTGAAGAGGTTTTGACCGCCGTGACCCTGAACGCCGCGGCCGCCATTGCCCGAGCGGACCGGATCGGCAGTCTGGAACCCGGCAAGCAGGCAGACCTGGTGATCTGGGAAGCGCCGGATTTGAACTATCTATGTTACCGCCTTGGCAGCAACCTGGTGCACAAGGTGGTGAAAAACGGAGCGCTGCTCTGAATTCCGAATATTTAAGAAGGGAGTCTTGATCATGTATTGTCCTCACTGCGGACAGAACCTGCCTGACGGAACCAGGTTCTGCGTCTCCTGCGGCAAGCCCGTCTCCGAGGCAAGTCCCTCCCAGGGCCAGACCGCAGCCCGCGACCCCTATTTCCCCCAGCAGACCTTTGTCCCGCCCTACACCCCGGAGCCTGCGGCAAATCCCAAGGGGGATGCCCGTTGGCCCATTGTCACCGGCATTCTGCTGGCCGCGGCCTTCCTGCTGATGCTCCTCGGTTGTTTGTCTTACTACAGTGTTTTCCGTGCGCCGTCAATCCTTCTTGGCAATCTTCCAAGCCTGCTGCTGCTCATCGCTGGGGCGGTGCTGTACTTCCTCCCCACAAAACGATTGCCCTTCCTGACCGCCATTCCCTCGGGTCTGGGTGTACTGATCAGCCTTGTTACTACTATAGTAAACTGGGTGAGAATCGGCAGCGTTTTCCTTTCGCCCTTGAACATTCTGGGCCTTCTGCTGTCCATCGGCTGCTTTGTGCTGTACCTGCTGGGCACGCTGAAAAAACCCCTCCCCATTGCAATTCCCATTGTGATGCTGGTTCTTTCCGGGACTTCTTTTCTGATTGGTCTGATCAGCGGCCTTCTGACCTTCAATGGCGTACCCGGTGGGATTCTGGTGTACAGCCTGCTCCTCAGGCTGAGCTCTGCCGCCTCTTCGGCGGGCTACATTCTGGCTCTTTTCAACCTGCATAAAACCAATTCTGTCAGCTAGCAATTTATCAGAGAGAATATTTCAGGAGGCTATTATGGCAAAACTCATCGAATGCATCCCCAATTTCAGCGTCAGCAAAGAGACCGATCCTGTGGTTTTCCAGGCTCTGGTGGACGAGGCCAATGCCGTACCCGGCTGCACGCTGCTGAACGTCCAGACCGACGGCGACCACAACCGCTGCGTGTTTACCCTGGTGGGCTCCCCCGCCGGGATTGAAGAAGTGGCCTTCCGGCTGACCAAGGTGGCGACGGAACGGATTGACATGACCAAGCATGTGGGACAGCACCCCAGAATGGGCGCCACGGACGTGATTCCCTTTGTGCCCACCATGGATGTGACCCTGGAGGAGTGCATCGACCTGTCCAAGCGTGTGGCCCAGAGGATCTGGGAAGAGCTGAAGGTTCCCTCTTTCCTCTATGAGGATTCTGCCACCCGGCCCGAGCGGCGCAACCTGGCCAAGTGCCGGAAGGGGCAGTTTGAGGGCATGCCTGAGAAGCTGCTCCAGCCAGAGTGGGCCCCGGATTACGGCGAGCGCAAGATCCATCCCACCGCCGGCATCACCGCCATCGGCGCCCGGATGCCATTGATTGCCTTTAACGTCAACCTGGATACCTCCAATCTGGAAATTGCCAAGGCCATTGCCAAGGCCATCCGGGGCAGCTCCGGCGGGTTCCAGTACTGCAAGGCCATCGGCATCATGCTGGAGGATCGGAACATTGCCCAGGTCTCCATGAACATGGTCAACTACGAGGGGACCCCTCTGTTCTACGCCTACGAGATGATTCGCACCCTGGCGGACCGCTACGGTGTGCGGATCATTGGCTCTGAGCTGGTGGGCATCACCCCGGCAAAGGCTCTGATCGACTGCGCCGAATACTATCTCAAGCTGGAAAACTTCCACTGCCGAGAGCAGGTAATGGAATACAGCCTACTGGATATGGAATAAGGAGAACGCTATGGAACTGTGTGAACTGACCGTTGAATCCTTTGCCAATCTGCTGGGTTCTGACGCGCCGGCCCCCGGGGGCGGGTCTGCCGCCGCTCTGGAGGGGGCGCTGGGCGCCGCCCTGGCCGCTATGGTCAGCGCGTTGACCCTGGGCAGAAAAAAGTACGACGAGTATCAAAGCCTGGCCGAGGAGGGCTATGCCCGCGCAAGCGAGCTGAAGGAGCAATTTCTGGAGGCTATGGAGCGCGACACCCAAGTCTTCAACGCCTTTGGGGAGGCCATGGCACTGCCCAGAGAGACCGCACTGGAAAAGGCCAAGCGCACCTCTGCCATGCAGGCGGCTCTGGCTAAATGCACGGAATCTCCCCTGGGGATGATGGAGCTGGCAGTGCAGGCGCTGGAACTGACCAAGCAGCTGCTTGGCAAGACCAATGTGAACGCCCTGAGCGATCTGGGCGTGGCTGCGCTGTCCTTGGGCGCTGCCATCCGGGGCGCCTGGCTGAACGTGCTGATCAATCTGGGTGGGCTGAAGGACCAGTCCCTGGCCGCAGACTACCGGGCAAGAGCAAAGGACCTTCTGGCCAGAGGCGACATCCTGGCAGAGGAGATTTATCACCGGGTAGAGGCCGGTCTGTAACCGGGCGCACGTAAGCACAACGCCCCGAAGGCGCAGCCTTCGGGGCGTTGTGCTGATTCTATCAGATATGGGGGATGCCGGAATCAAAGCTGGGCATCAGCTGCAGCTTAAACAGATTGCGGCGGTGGAGCGTGTCAATCCGCTCCTTGGCCACCGGGTCGTCAATCTCTCCGGTGCGGATATAGCGGTCCAGTACCGCGTAAGTAAAGCCCAGGTTGTCCTCGTCGGTCTTGCCGCAAAGGCCGTCGATGGGGACTTTTTCCACCAGGATTTCCGGCAGGCCCAGGTACCGGCCCACCGCCTTGACCTCTTGCACCGTCAGCTGGGACATGGGGCTGAAATCACCGGCGGCGTCGCCGTAACGGGTGGAGTAGCCCACCCAGTCCTCAGAGAGGTTGCAGGTGTTCACCACCCTGCCGTTGCAGCTCTGGCTGACGGCGTACACCGTGGCCATACGGATGCGGGGAGGCAGGTTGACCACACTCTGGTTGCTGAGCTCCAGCTCCGCGGGAATGGCGGCTTTGACGCCCTCTACCGCGGCGTGAATGTTGACCTCATAGCGGCGGATGCCCAGATGGTCACACAGCAGATAGGCCATGTCAATATCGTGCTGCTCGCCGTTGGGCATCAGCACGCCGATGACCCGGTCCTTCCCCAGGGCCGCCACGCACAGGGCCGCAGCCACAGAGCTGTCCTTGCCGCCGGAGACACCCAGCACCGCGTTGCAGCCGGGACCGTTTTCCTCAAAAAACTTCTGAATCCACCGGACGCAAGCCTCAGTGGTTTTCTTTACGTCAAACATCTCTTAACCTCCCAATACGTTGACCTGGCATGACCGCAGCACCGTCAGCGCTGCCTGGTGCGCTGCCGGGGTTACACCGGCACAGCACGCAGGATCTACAGAAATATCATACTCCGGAAAGCTGGCCTTCAGCAGCAGGGCGTTGGAGATCACGCAGATGTCGGTGCAAAGGCCGATGAGCTCCACGGTGAAGGGCTCCCCCGCCGCCCAATAGGACAGAAGCTGGGGCAGTGCCAATGATCCGAAGGTGGGCTTCTCCACCGGGGTATAGCCTCTGGCCTCCAGGGCCTGGCGAATCTCTGCGTCCAGCTCCCAGCCGGGGGTCCCCTTGATGCAGTGCTCTACCGGCAGCTTCTTGCCCTCGGCGGTGGAGAGATAGGCCTCCACATGGGTGTCCAGGGTGGCAAAAATCTCGCCTTCAAATTGTCGGATCTTCTCCAGCGCAGCGGGCTTCATGGCAACAGCCTCAGCGGAGCCCAGGGACCCGTCCACAAAGTCCTTTTGCATATCCACAACGATCAAAAAATGCTTCATGTTTTATTCCTCCAATTCAGTCGGATTGCTTGCAGGCATTCCCAGCAGCTGTGCCGGGCGCACCTGGGTAAGCGTCATAGGGCCGGCAGCGCAAAGACTCAGCACACAGTTCTCCAGCTGCCAGGTGCCAAACCACCACTTCTCCCTGGGCTCGGACGTACCGCCCGGCAGGAGCTCTGTCTGCTCCATGGGATAGGCGATGCCGCAGCCCAGTGCCTTGCCGTAGGCCTCCTTCAGCGTCCAGAGATGGGTAAAGCGACGGTCTGTGTCCTGCTGCTCTACCCAAGCCCGCTCCTTCGCCGTGAGGACGCGGGCCAAGGCCGGCCGGTATTCCGCCAGATCCTGAACGTCCACGCCCAGGGGGTGGTCGTCCAGGGCACAGGCCACTGCCGTTCTGCAGTGGCTGAGATTGAAATGGATCTGCGGATAGTCCCGAAATGCCGGCTTTCCCTTTTCCGTGAAGTTCACAGCCGGGAGCTCCCGGAGTCCGTACTGCAGCAGCAGCATACGGCGCAGCAACAGCTCGGCCAGCAGGGATTCCCTCTTGGCGGCCTCCACCCGGTAGCGCCGGATGCGGTCTCGCCGGTCGGTGCTGAGCAGGCGCTCCAGCGGCTCCAGGTTCTGCCAGGACAGCTCATCAATGCCTTGTACAAGGCAGATCATCGGATGCACTCCGTAAGCCAGAGCCTCATTTCCTCCATCCCGATGCCGGACATGGGAAAGGTCTTTTCGCCCTGGATGTCGCTTTTCTCATAGCAGAGCGGGCCGTACCAGTATTCCGCGCAGATGGAGCTGGCCTCCAGATCCACCTCTTTCGGCGTACGCATCACCACGTTGGGCTTGATGCGGTATCTGAGCTCCCCGCAGCAGCCGGTGAAGACGTTATTGTTCTCAAAGCTGTGGAGCACCGGCAGAAACAGCGTCTGCGTCATTCAGCCATCAGCTCCTCCATCTCATCCAGCAGCTCGCCAAACAGGGCCAGGGCTTGATTCACCGGCTCGGGTGTGGACATATCCACACCGGCAATCTTAAGCAGATCGATGGGGTCCTGACTGCAGCCGCCGGAGAGGAACTTGATATAGTCTTTCACCGCGCTCTCCCCTTCCCGCAGAATCCGGCGGGAAAGGGCAATGGCTGCGGAATAGCCGGTGGCATACTGGAATACATAATAGTTGTAATAGAAATGCGGGATCCGCTCCCATTCATAGGAGATCTCATCATCCAGTACAATCCCATCGCCGAAATACAGGTGGTTCAGCTTCTTATACTCCTCGCACATCCGCTCGGCGGTCAGCGCCACACCCTGCTGGTTCAGCTGGCCGATGATAAGCTCAAACTCGGCAAACATGGTCTGGCGGTAGAGGGTGGTGCGGAACTGCTCCAGGAAATGGTTGATCAGGTAGGCCCGCTCCTTTTTATCGGTTGTTTTAGCCAGCAGATGCTCCATCAGCAGGGCCTCGTTGCAGGTGGAGGCTACCTCCGCTACAAAGATCACATAGTCGGCGTCCACCGGGTTCTGATACTTGTTGGAGTGGTAGGAGTGCAGGGCGTGTCCCATCTCATGGGCCAGGGTAAACTGGCTGTCCAGGGTGCCGGTGTAGTTCAGCAGGACGTAGGGATGGACAAAAGCCCCTGCGGAATAAGCGCCGCTGCGCTTGCCGGCATTCTGGTACACGTCGATCCAGCGGTTGTCAAAACCCTCCTTCAAAATCTTACGGTAGTCCTCGCCCATGGGTGCAAGGGAGTCGTAGACAGTCTGCTTGGCCTGCGCAAAGGGGATTTTGGTGTCTGCCCCGGGAACCAGCGGCGTATAGAGATCGTAAAAGTGCAGCTCGTCCACGCCCAGCAGCTTCTTGCGCAGGGCCACATAGCGGTACATCTTGTCCATGTTCTGATGGACCGCCTCGATCAGGTTGTGGTAAACGCTGACCGGAACGTTGGTATTGTCCAGCGAGGCCTCCAGGGGGGAGCTGTATTTCCTGGCATCGGCAGAGAACTGCAGGCTCTTGACCTGGGCGTTCAGAATTGCGGCAACAGTGTTGCGGTTGGCAGCCCAGGTGCGATAGGTGTTCTCAAAAGCGGACTTGCGCAAAACCCGGTCGTCTGACTCCATATAAGAGATATACGTGCCCTGAGACAGGGGATGTCGGATGCCGTCCTTGTCCACCGCGTCGGGGAAGGTCAGGTCGGCATCGGCAAACTTGGAGTAGATGTCGTCCGGAGATTGCATCATCTCCCCTGCCATGGCCAGGAGCTTCTCTTCCGCAGGGCTCAGCACATGGGCCGCGTGGCGGCGAATGTTATACAGATACCGACGGTAACGCTCCAGGCCGGGCTCCTCGGCATAGAAGCGGTTGATGGTCTCGTCGGAAATGCCCATAATCTCAGGTGTTTCAAAGGCCGTGGCCGAGGCGAAGGCTACGTAGGCAGACATAGCCATGCCGTTCATCTCCTGATACTTGGCCACACGGGTATCCTCGTCGTTGCGGCGGGAGGCGTAATTCAGCAGATTGCTCAACAGCACACCAGCCTGCTCGTTCTTTTTTGCGTAGTCCAAAAGGGTCTTCGCATTCCGGCCCAGGGTGCCCGCAAAGGCGGCAAGTTCTGCGGAGAGCGCTTTGAGCTTGTCCAGATCTTCCATCCAGGCCTCATCACTGGGATACATGTCCTCAACTGCCCAGCGGTCTTTCTCGGCGATCTCTGCGCGTTCCGGAATTTTCTTAGCTTCTGCCATAGGGTTCACCAGTCCTTTCGGTGTATGATATTGCTATTGTAACCCAAGGCAGTCCATTCGTCAATGGGGGATTTTATTTCGCTTCTCTCAGATCCTATGCTATACCACCAGTTTGCCTCTGGTTTTGGCAATGCCGATGCTTGCCGTGATCCCGGCGGTAAATTCCAGGCTGTCCGCCTCCATCCCGTCGGAGAAGATAACCCCGTCCTCCGGCATCTGAGACATAATTTCCAGCTGTTGGCCGGCAGCAATCCTGCCGAACACCAGCTCCGCCCCCGTGGAGCGGCTGGGATAGGGCTCGCGCACTGCAAAGCGCAGCTCCCTGGCATCCCAGGCAAAGCTGCCGCTGTAAGCACCGGCAGCGCCGCCATAGAAACGCGCCACTCCGGCGGCCCCGGCCAGTACGCTTTTCAGCCAGCCTGTAGAGCCCAGGCCTGTTGAGACGATGATTCCGCTGGAGGACTGGTTCTCCGCCTTGCCCTGGCAGCGCAGGGTGTAGCGGGCAGAGGCATGGGTGCGCCTGCCAATGAACAGGTCGTTCACCGCCAGCAGCTGCTGGCCGTCACTGAGCTGCGCCTGGGCCAGGGTAATCTGCTTGCAAGCACGGCGCCTCAAGCACACCTCAGGCAGCAGCTTTTTCATATCCTCCGGCCGGAATGGCAGGAGAACACCGTCCCACCGGTCCGGGTCCGGGTTAACTCCCACCAGCGGCTGGACTGTGAGATATTTCAGCACATTTGCCACCAGCCCGTCCCGGCCCACGCAGACCACCACATCCTCCGGTCCAAACAAGAAGCGAGAAACTACACTCCGGTCAATCCGCTGCACCCGGCCAATTTCCTCCAGTTGGAATTGGACTGTCTGCACCGCGGCAGTGTAACGCTGATGCTCTCGCAGATACTCTCCATAGTCCGCGCCATGGTGCTCCAGATAAAAGCGGACCTGTCCCTCGGTATTGAAGCGGTAAATCAATTCTTCCAGTCTGGTCTTCTGACTCACCAGCACCAGCTTTGGCTCCATCATTTCTTTCCTCCCATCAGGCTCCCCAGCAGATCCGGGGTGATGTTCAAGGTGCCGATCTTATCCGCCCCCGCGGCCAGCTTTTCAAATGCCCGGGCCATCAGCTTGCCGGGGTCCATATCCATGGTGGCCAGGGCCACCAGCACATCCGCGCTCAGGGTGTTATAGGCCTCGGTCATGGCCCGGATGCGATAGGCGTCGGCATCCGCCTCCTTTTTCGCGTTTTCCAGCCGCAGGGCAGCCAACTCCTTGCGCTTGTTCTCCAGGGCAATTTCACCGTCCAAAAGCAGCTGCTTGCGCTCCAGCTCGCCCTTGGTTTTGGTCTGCTCCAGTTCTCGCTTCCGCTCAATCACCATCTGATCTGTGGAGAGCTCATTCTTTTTGATCCTGCGCTCCTGCTCGATAGAGGCATTGCGGCGCTCATAGAGGGCGTCGTCCGCCGAGCGAAGAATCCGCTCACGGGTTCCTGCCTCCAGCGCCCTGGAGGTGTCGTTATTGGCGGCAATACGCAGCACGGTAAAACCGGTGACAGTGATGCCCATCTCCGCCAGCTGCGGATCCTCCCGCAGATCCTGATACACCTGGGCGGCCAGACTGTGGCTGGCTGCCAGGGCCTGGGCCAGCTCCATGGTGTTGATTCGGCTCTTTACCAGCACTTCCGCCAGGTTGATGATACGCTTGGACACCTTGGGCAGCGGGCTGTCGGGATAGTTGCGGGTTTTGAGATTGACGGTAAAATCCATGGCGGAGGCTGCTTTTTCGCAGTCGGTGAACCGGTAGGTCAACTGACCCTGGATCGTCACCGCCTGGTAATCCTTGGTCACCTGGGTGAAGACATAGTCGGTGTCCTGGTTGCTCACAGGCACTGCGCAGACTGAGGTATTCCGCTCCCAGTAGAAGAAGGACAAGCCCTGCCCCCTGGCGACCACCTTGCCGTTGCGATAACGCAGCACATACGTATTGGGGCTGAATTTGAGATACATAAGGTACGCTCCTTTCTATGATTCCGTCCGGTTGATTGCGTTTCTTCTTTCTGATATGATATTATCATATTATTATTTTCTTGTCAAGCATTTTTTATCTTTTTCACGATGAAAAATATATTCCGGCTGACCATTGCGAAATCGCGAAAGATGTTATATAATAGGCATGTCAGCCCGACTGTACCTCAACATCTGAAAGGAGAACTACTTATGGGACTTATTCAAGCAGGACTTGGCGCATTAGGCGGCACCCTGGCCGATCAGTGGAAAGAATTTTTCTACTGTGACGCCATTGACAAGAACACCCTGGTGGTCAAGGGCCAGAAACGGACCACCTCCCGCAGCTCCAACACAAAGGGCAATGACAACATCATTTCCAACGGCTCCGTCATTGCTGTGGCCGATGGCCAGTGTATGATCATTGTCGAGCAGGGCAAGATCGTTGAGGTCTGCGCCGAGCCCGGCCAGTTTACCTGGGATTCCTCCACTGAGCCCAGTATCTTTACCGGCAGCCTTGGCACCAGCCTGAAGGAGACCTTCAAGCTGATCGGCAAGCGCTTCACCTTCGGCGGTGACACCGGCAAGGATCAGAGAGTCTATTACTTTAACACCAAAGAGATCATTGACAACAAGTTTGGCACCGCCAACCCCATTCCCTTCCGTGTGGTAGACCGCAACATCGGTCTGGACATTGACGTATCCGTCCGCTGCAGCGGCGTGTACTCCTATCGCATCGCCGATCCCCTGCTGTTCTACGCCAACGTGTGCGGCAATGTGGAGCGGGATTATACCCGCAGCCAGATCGACGCCCAGCTGAAGACTGAATTCATCAGCGCCCTGCAGCCTGCCTTTGCAAAGATTTCCGATCTGGAGGTCCGGCCCAGCGCGCTGCCCGGCCATGCCGAAGAGCTGTGCGAGGCCATGAACGTGGCACTCACGCAGAAGTGGGGCCAGAAGAGAGGCCTGCAGGTGGTCTCCATTGCTATGAACCCCATCACCCTGCCCGAAGAGGATCAGGAGCTCATCAAGAAGGCCCAGCACGCTGCCATCATGAGAGATCCCACCATGGCTGCTGCCACCCTGGTAGGCGCCCAGGCAGAGGCCATGAAGACCGCTGCCAACAACCCCAACGGCGCTATGATGGGCTTTATGGGCATGGGCATGGCCCAGCAGGCCGGCGGCATGAACGCCCAGAATCTGTTTGCCATGGGCCAACAGCAGGCTGTGCAGCAGCCCATCCAGCAGCCTGTGCAGCCCGCTGCCCCCGCAGCGCCTGCTGCCAACGCCTGGACCTGCACCTGCGGCGCCACTGCAACCGGCAAGTTCTGCCCCGAGTGCGGAAGCCCCAGACCCGCTGCCCCCGCCGGCTGGACCTGTGAGTGCGGCACTGTGAACAAGGGCAAGTTCTGCACCGAGTGCGGCAAGAAGAAGCCCGTGGCCGCCCCCCTGTACCGCTGCGACAAGTGCGGCTGGGAGCCCGCCGACCCCAAGAATCCCCCGCGGTTCTGCCCCGAGTGCGGCGACCCCTTCAACGACGAAGACATCCGCTGACTGCTGAAAAACCGGCAGCCTGGGTTTTCCAGGCTGCCGGTTTTTTGCGCCACGGTCAGGTAATTACCTGGCACAGCTTTTGGCGGACGATGTTTTCGAATAACAGCTGCTTGCGGCCGTGTTTTTCAAAGTCTACCGTCAGGATGCCGTTTTCCAGCAGACAGACTCTGCCATAGCCAAAGGTACTGTGCAGCACCATGGCACCCTCGGTGTAAACCTCCTTTTCGTTCTCCAATGCTGTGTCTTTCCTGCGCAGCAGGGAGAAGCCGCTGTGCTTTTCCGGGGCAAGCTTCGGCGGGGCGGGCATACACAGGGTTTGGCAAAAGGTGGAATTCTGATTTGCCACCCGGAACACAGTGAGTTGATTCCTTGCCCGGGTGACGCCCACATAAAACAGACGCTTTTCTTCCTCATAGGCGCGCAGCTCCTGCTCTGTAAAACGATCAGTCAGGGGGACAGATTCCGGAAAGACACCGTCAATTACGTCCATCAGATACACAGATTCATACTCCAGGCCCTTGCTGGAGTGAATGGTGGAAAGAATGACCCGCCTGTCTCTGGCGACCCCAACCTTATCCTTGATTAGCCGGCGCAGCCTTTTCAACCGCTGCAGCAGGGCCATAGGGTCCGGCTCCTGAATGGACAGCGCACGCAAGATTTCCAGCTTGGAGGCGCGCATATTGACCCGGCGCAGATACACGCCATAGCCCATCAGCAGGTTGATCCGATCCAGCGCCTGGGCGCTGTTGTCAGCCTGCATCTGCGTAAACTGCTGATGCAGCGCGCGGCAGGCGTCCTTCACCGTGTCAGAGGCCGAAGGCACGTATTCCACAGCCTTTAGAATTGGCATCCGTCCCGCCTCTGCAATGGCGCAGGCATCCAAGGCCAGGGTCTTGGAGAGGTGAGAGTTCAGCTTGTAGTAAAACTCCATAAACAGCTCGGAATCGTCCGGTGCCCGGCTGAACTGCAGCATCGCGGTGATATCCCGTACAATCCGGTGACTGAAAAATGCCGAGTCTGTGGAGCGCATGGAGAAGGGAATTTCATTTCGCTCCAGAAGATCCACCAGCGGAATTACGTTCTCGTTATCCCGGAACAGAATGGCAGTTTGTCCTTCGCAGCTGCGGGCCACCTCAAGGAGCTTTTCATATTGCTCCTGCCGGGTGCGAACCTCCAGCACCTGGATGGGGGCGCCATCCGGACGATTGGTAAACATCTGCTTGGGATGGCGGAATTGATTGGTGCGGATAAATCGGTCTGCCGCCCGGACAATCTGCCCGGTGGAGCGGAAATTCTCCTCTAAATAGAGCACCTTGGCGTCCGGATAGGTTTTTTCAAACTCAGCCAGCGCCTCCGGATAAGCGGCACGGAACCCGTAGATGCTCTGGTCCTCATCCCCTACCATGAACAGATTCCGGTATTTTTGTGCCAGCAGGCCGATGATTTTGTGCTGAAGCTTGGAGGTGTCCTGGGCTTCATCCACGCACAGATAGCGGTAACGGTCCTGCCAGTACTCCAGCTGGTCCGGAAACTTTTGCAAAATCCGGTAGGCATACACCATCTGGTCGTCATAGTCCATGTAGCGCCGGGTGCGCATCTGCTCAATGTACTTATAGTAGATGGCGCTGAAATTCGGCATATCCAGATCAATATCCCGGATTTCTTCGTCTGTAAGCATCATGTTTTTCACATAGGTGATTTTGGTGCGGATCTGCTTGATCTCGCTCTCCCCGGGGAATTCCCCGGTTACCTGCCGGTAGATGTCTGTGACAATACGAACGTACTCCCGTTCCCGGGTCAGCAGGGTGAACCCGGACCGTCTGGAGAGCATCTGCAGGCGCAAAATCACCCGGTAGCACACCCCGTTGATGGTGCGCACCTCCAGCCGGTCAGCAGATTCCGGGCCCAGAAGCCGATCTATCCGGCGGTAGATATCATCTGCTGCGGCCTGGGTATAGGTCATGGTGAGAATCTGCTCTCTCGGCACCTGGCAACAGTGCAGTAATACCCCCAGCCGGGCCACCAGCACCGTGGTTTTGCCGCTGCCTGGCACCGCCAGGAGCATCACCGGCCCCTGGGTAGCCTGGGCCGCCTGGATTTGTTGTGGGGTGAGTTCGGTGGGAATACTGCTCAAATATTGGGTCAGACTGGCATCCATTTTAAATACTCCTCTGCCCTTCGCCGTCAGGGCGCAAACTGACTGTGGTACAGCTTGGCATAAAATCCGTTTTGTCGCAGGAGAGAGGCATGGTCTCCCTGCTCAATCACATGTCCGTCCCGCATGACAAGAATCTGGTCGGCCTGCCGAATGGTACTGAGCCGATGGGCCACAATAAAGGAGGTGCGGCCCTGCATCATCCGGGAGAAGGCCTCTTGAATGTGCAGCTCTGTACGAGTATCGATAGAGGACGTGGCCTCGTCCAGAATCAACATCGGCGGCAGGCACAGCATAATTCGCGCAATGCACAACAGCTGCTTTTGTCCCTGGGAGAGCATACCCCCCTCCTCGGACAAAACTGTGTCATACCCCTGGGGCAGACGGCGAATAAAGCTGTGGGCATGGGCAGCCTTGCAGGCGGCAACGATCTCCTCCTGTGTGGCCTCCGGCGCACCCAGGGTCAGGTTTTCTCGGATCGTGCCGGCACGGAGCCAGGTATCCTGCAGCACCATGCCATAGCTTGCGCGCAGGCTCCGCCGAGTCAGCTGTCGCAAATCAGTGCCATCTACCAGAATTTGTCCACGGTCCACGTCATAAAAGCGCATCAGCAAATTGATCAAGGTGGTTTTGCCGCATCCGGTGGGGCCTACAATGGCGATTCTCTGCCCGGGCGTTACCTTCACATTCAGGTGCTCAATGAGGGGCTGCTCCGGTGTGTAGGAGAAATCCACATCTTCCAGCTCCACAGAACCTCTGGCGTTAGACAGCACCTTGGCCTGGGGGGCGTCCGGAAGCTCCGGCTCCAGGTCAAGAAAGTCCAGCACGCGGCCTGCGCAGACCAATGCGTTCTGCAGCTCGGTCACCACGCCGCTGATCTCATTGAAGGGCTTGGTGTATTGGTTGGCATAGGCCAGCAGTGCCGAGAGATTGCCGACAGTGAATACTGCCGCAGTCCCCGCGCTGGCCACACAGACCAGCGCGCCGGAGAGTGCTACCGCCGCATAGACCAGGTTGTTCACAAAACGGGTGCATGGATTGGTCAGTGAGGAGAAAAAGATTGCCTTGAGTGAGCAGTCCTCCAAGCCAGCGTTGATGCGGTCAAAGGCCTGCCCGGCCGGTTTCTCCCTGCCAAAGGCCTTGACGACCTTCATATTGCCCAGATACTCGTCCACAAAAGCGGTTTGCTCCGCCCTGGAACGACTCTGCGCCTGAAAATAGCCATGGGTGTGGGTGGCAATAAAACGGGCCACCACAATGCTCAGCGGCGTGAGCAGCACCACCACCGCGGCAATTCCCGGCCGAATCGACAGCATAAAGAACAAGGTGCCCAGAATTGTCACTACCCCGGAAAACAACTGAGTAAAGCCCAGCAGCAGGCCGTCGGCAAACTGGTCTACGTCGCTGATCACCCGGCTGACAATCTCGCCCACCGGCCTGGCATCCAGCTCCCGCAGGGGCAGCGCTTGGATCTTGCGAAAGGCCTGATCCCGGACGTCCCGCACCACCTGGTAGGTGATCCGGTTGTTAACTGCGGAGATGATCCATTGGATCAGGGCGGTGAGACCCACCAGCACGCAGATTCTGAGGAGAAGGGCAAAAATCCCTGCAAAATCTACTTGTCCCGGGCCCAGAATGAAATCTATAGCCCGGCCGATCAGTACGGGCACATACAGCGTCATCACCACCGCCAGGGCAGAGCACAGCACGGACAGCACTACAAAAACCCAATAGGGCTTAATAAATCGAAGCACTTTGCCCACAGTGCCGGGCTTGAGCGTATTACGCGGCTGCTTCATTGCCCGTCCTCCTTTTTGTACTGCGAGTCGTAGATTTCCCGGTACACAGCACAGCCCGCCAGCAGCTGGGCGTGGGTGCCCAGCCCGGCCACCCTGCCGTCCTCCAGCACTACTATCTGATCTGCGTGCATAATAGAGGAGGTGCGCTGAGACACCAGAAACACTGTGGGATGATAGTCCAGGCCTCGCAGCGCGGTGCGGAGCGCTGCGTCGGTGGCATAGTCCAGAGCAGACGCGCTGTCGTCTAAAATCAGGATCTCTGGCCGGCGGACCAGCGCCCGGGCGATGGTGAGCCGCTGCTTCTGGCCGCCGGAGAGATTGCGGCCCGACTGCTCAATCACGCCGTCCAGGCCGCCCTTGGCGCGAATCACATCCCCGGCCTGGGCCAGCTCTGCGGCCTCCAATAGCGCCTCGTCAGAGGCGTTGGCAATGCCCCAGAGGAGATTGTCCCGTATGGTGCCCTGAAAGACCACGGCCTTTTGCGGCACAATGCCGATGCGGCTGCGCAGGACATTGGGGTCCAGACTTTTTACGTCGCGCCCATCCACCAGCACCCTGCCGGAGGTAGCCGGATAGAGCCTGGCAACGAGCTGTACCAGAGAGGTCTTGCCGCTGCCGGTACCGCCGATGATGCCAACGGTCTGGCCGGGCAGCACCCGGAGATTCACATCGGTCAGCGCCTCATCCCCCGCACCGGCATAGCGCAGGCCCGCATGCTCGAACTCCACCCGGAACCGGGCATCGCCCCCGGGGAGGGATGGGTCAGTATGCTCTCCGGCCGGGGTCTCCAGCACAGCCTGGACCCGGCGGGCGCAGGCTACGGATTTTGTAATGTTAATGATCAGGTTGGCCAGCTTGATCAGCTCCACCAGGATCTGAGACATATAGTTATACAGGGCCACTACCGCTCCCTTGGTGAGCAGGCCCTGCTCCACCCGGATAGCACCGGTGTGGATCAGCAGCACAATGGCCACGTTGATGATGACATAGGTCATTGGATTCAGCAGCGCGGCAACCCGCCCCACCGTGCGCTGTGTCTGGGTGAGCTGCTGGTTCTTGGCGGCGAAGGCTTGGATCTCATCTTGTTCCTTGCCGAAGGCCCGCAGCACCCGTGCGCCGGTGAGATTTTCCCGGGTAGCCCCCAGAACGGAGTCCAACGAGCCCTGCACCCGCTTATACAGCGGCATGCTGACAAGCATAATGCCGAACACCACCACGGAGAGTATGGGAATCACCGCCAAAAACCAAAGGGCTGCCCGGGTGTCAATGGTAAAGGCCATCACCATGGCGCCAAAAACCACAAAGGGGGAGCGCAGCAGCAGCCGCAGGGTCAGGTTCAGACCGGTTTGCACCTGGTTCAGATCCGCAGTCATTCTGGTGATCAGGGTGGGGATCCCTACACGGTCCAAATCAGAATAGGCGAAATCCAGGATCTTGGAGAACAGGCTGTGCCGTACCCGGGCCACAAAGCCCACAGAGGCCCTGGCGGCAAAGAACTGGGCAGTCACTGAGCAGACCAGGCCCAGCAGACCCAGGCCCGCCAGAACCAGACACAGGCGGATGATATAGCCCCGGTCTCCCAGTCGGATGCCGTTGTCAATGATGGCCGCCACCACCAGGGGTACCAACAGCTCCAAGGTGGCCTCCAGCAGCTTGAACAGCGGGCCGAGAATTGCCTGGCTGCGATATGGTTTCAGATAGGAGAGCATTGATTTCATAGGGAAGGATCCTTTTCGATATACAGTTAGCCTTTGCCGGTGAGGCCGCAAAGGCCGTTCAGCCACCAGAGCAGCAGTGTGACAGCCCAGGCTGCGGCCAGCATCAGCACCATGCTGAGCGGCCAGACTCCGCCGCGATTAAAGCCGTAAAAGTCCTGCCAAGCACTGCGGACTACCACCTGTACCAGGTAAATGCAGCCGTAAAGGGCAACGGGAAGGGCGCCCAAAAGTGTCAGCAGCAGCGGCTGCCGGCCCGCGTGCTCCAGCAGTAAAAAGCTTAAGATACAAAGCAGCGGGCAAATCAGATGCAGGTGCAGATTGACCCCCTCAAACATAGGCCCGTAGCCCTGGGTGGGGCCCAGGAAAAACAGCACCGTCAGCATGGTAACCGAAACTGCGGCGGCACATACCAGCTTTACCGCATACAACCAACGGGGCAGCTCCCCCAGCGGATGCCACAGCAGATACCCGCACAGGACAAGACAGCCTGCTGCAGCAAGGAGGTTGGAGTCGATGGTAAAAAAATTCAGGCATTTCCACCCGGGCACCTGCATATTCCCTACTCCGCTGCGGCGGAAAAACGTGGAAACCGAGTACAACACCAATCCCGCACAGGTCAGGTTCAGCATAATCGCTATGATTCTTCTCATTCTCAGCCGCTCCATTTCGAAGAATATGCCTTAGGATTTGCTTTCATTATAACACAGGACCGGGGGACGCGCAATCCAAAAATTGCACGTCCCCCGGTTTCGGAATTTCCTTACACGCCCTTTCCGGAGCGCAGGGAAACAGCCGCCTGGGCAGCGCCGAAGAGCAGCAGGCAGGTGCCCAGAACCCATAGGAAATCTCTGCTCAGCGTCCAACTGATGGTATCGGTACCCTTCAGCAACAACTGGGCTGCTACCCATGCCGCCGGCAGGCAAGCCGCCCGCAGCAGCACCCGGCCGGCTTTACGCCTGCGCAGCAGCAGTCCTGCAGCCGCCAGCACAGCCGCACCCACCGCTGCCATGAGCAGGTATGCCCCCAGCGCCAGCCTTGGCAGAATCTCAAAGCCCCCATTGACAGGATGACCGAAGTCTGTAATCAGTACCGGCGTGCGCTGTTCCGGGACAAGACTGAAAATTGCAGTGATGTCATCCGGCAGGCGAATCTCCCCGGGGTTCTGCTTGCCGATCCACCGGTCCAACACTGTGCTCCAGGTGAGCACCACAGCAAAGCGCTCCGTGCTCTCAGGCTCTGAGACATACTCTACCTGCCAGCCAGTGGCTTGGGAAGGAAGCGGTACAGAAATCTCTCCGGAGGGCAGCTGTTCGTAACCCTCTGCCGAATAGTACACCGGCTTGGAAACATGGAAAAACAGAACAGAAAGCGCTGCCGCAGTCAGGCAGACAGCCAAAAGCACAGCCAGACCCCTGCGCCGGCGGAGAGTTTTTTGCAGCTTTTGCAGGGGCAGGATCTGCTCCTCTGCGGCAGGTGCAGGGGTGCTGATTCGTTCCAGCTCTGCCCGGCATGCAGGGCAGGTTTCCAGATGCTCCCGAACCGCCTGAGCGGTGGCTTCGCTTGTCATCTGCTCCGCATACAGCGGCAGCAGGTCGCGGATAATTTCACAGTTCATTTTGATTCCTCCATCTGCGCAATGATTTTGTCCTTTGCCCGGTGAAAGGTCACGCAGGCCCAATTTTGGCTCTTCCCAAACAGGGCTCCAATGGTACGAAAGCTCTGTCCGCCGATAGCCCGGAGCAGGAATACCTCTTTGTAGGGCTCCGGCAGGCGGTGCTGGGCAGAAAGAATTTCTCCGGCGGTTTCCCGATCCAAAAGCTGTTGCAGCAGATCCTCCGGCCCAGGAGCTTCGGACTCCGGCAGGGGGGCTTGTCGGCTGTTCAGACGCAAATGGTCATAGTAGCAGTTTTTCCCGATCTGACAGAGCCATGTGCCCACATCCGATTGGCCCCGATACCGGGGCAGCGCCTCCAGCGCCTTTAAAAAGGTCTCGGCGGTCAGCTCCTCGGCCAGGTCTGCAGAGCGGGTCAGGCTGCACAGATACCGGTACAGCCGCTGAAAATATGCCTGATACACAGCCTCAAATTGTTCCTTGGTCACCATCTCACCTTCTTTCATAGGTTAGACGAAGAAATCAAAGTAATCTTACAAAAAATCAGAAAAAATCGGGTGCCCCTTAAAGAGCACCCGAAAGGATTCCGGAAAACGGGAGAATTACAGGGCAATCTTATCCTCGATGTCGTTGATAACATAGTACACCATGTTGTCCTCCGGCTTCACATAGAGCTTGCAGGAGAGGATCATAGCAGACTTATGCTTGGCCCTAAAATCACTCTTGCAGCGGTCCAACAGCTCGACACAGTCGAACTGGCGGTTGGCATACTGCACATAAATCTCAGGAACAAACACCGCGGCAACCTGCTTGGTTGCGTTCTTGGCTGCTTCCACCACGGGCTCCGCCTTCTTGGCAGCGGTCTTGGCCGCGCTCTTCGCCTTGCGGACCACAGGCTCGGTCTTTTCAGACACGTCCTTCAGCACATCCTCCGCGACTTCCTTCACTTTCTTGTTAGCCATTTGTCAGGCCTCCTTTCTGGTTGATACAACCCTACTATATCACAGCTTGTCAAGTCCTTTTCTGAAAAGCGAGGTATTATTTTCATATTTTTTGAATAAAGCATGGTATTTTTATTATTTCTGTGCAAAAATCAAAATAATATTCCTGTTTTTTGTAAACATTGTCACTTTTTCAGTTTGTTTTCCAGCCTTTGAAAATACCGCCAGCGTGAGCTGTGAAAAAAAGCGTATATTAAAGCATGAAACACACAATGATTGGAGGCGGCAGAATGAGACGATGGATACGTGGCACAGGATCTTTTTTCGTGGCAATCTGGCTGCTGCTTACGCCGGTATGGGCCGCTGGCCCGGAAGCGCTGGTCCCTGTGGGGGACAGCGTGAGTCTGGAGCTGCAGACCGACGGTGTATATGTGCAGCAGTTGGACACCTTAGGCGACTCTCCGGCCCGGGAGGGCGGGCTGCGCATCGGAGACCGGATTGTCCGGTGTGACGGCACAGCGCTGGATTCGGCCCAGGCACTGACCGGGCTGGTGCAGGCATCCGGGGGCAAAGGGATGATTTTGGAAATCATCCGGAACGGGAAACAGATGAGCTTTACCGTGTACCCAAAGGCAGAGGACGGCGCATGGAAGCTGGGCCTATACGCCAGAGACCGGATTTGCGGGGTGGGCACGGTGACGTATTTTGATCCCGCCACAGGCACCTACGGCGCGCTTGGCCACGGGGTACACTGCGAAGAGGGCGGCAGTCTGCTCCCGATCCGAGGCGGCAGAATGGCGGAGGCCTCTATTGCCACAGTGATTCCAGGCAAAGCCGGCGCGCCGGGAGAGCTCTGTGCGGACAGCGTTCCCTCGACGGTGCTGGGCACAGTGGAAGCAAACACGGAGCAGGGGATTTTCGGTCATGTGTCGGAAGACGCCTGGCAGGGCGATGCCCTGCCCCTGGCAGTGGGCAGTGAAGTGCAGACCGGCGCAGCCGAGATCTGGAGCAATGTCGCCGGAACCGTGACAGAGCACTATACCGTCACCATTGAGAAGCTCTCCCCCACCGCCCCAAACGACAGGAACATCCAGCTGAAGGTGACAGATCCGCGGCTATTGAACGCCACCGGGGGGATCGTCCAGGGGATGAGCGGTTCCCCCATTGTGCAAAACGGCAAGCTGGTGGGGGCAGTGACCCATGTGCTGATCCAGGATCCGGAACAGGGCTATGGCATTTTGATTGAGAACATGCTGGACGCTTCCGCCCAGGTGCAATAAATCGAGCCCCTGTCGACTTTTCAGTCGGCAGGGGCTTGATTGCTTCAGTTCATGGCAACGGCGCCGTCCAGGTACTCGGCAACTCTGTCCTCAATGACAGCCGCACGGCGGTCCAGATACCGCACGGCCTTGAGATACTGCGTGTAGCCGATCTGTGTGCCATGAATATCGCTGCCCAGGGCCACAATGGCCCCCTCATCTATCCATCTGGTCAGCCGGTGGCGGCCGAGCAGGCGTGTGAAGGGCTCGCTGTTCAACTGGCCGCTGAGCCCCAGCTGGAACAGACGGTTCATCAGCTCGGCATCATAGCGATCTACATGGGCCAGCACCGGGTTGAATCGACCGGACTCCAAAAGCCGCTGAAACGTCTCTGTCAGGCCGGATTGGTATCCGTGAAAGGGCAGCTCCAGCAAAATGGTATCCGTTCCGCGGATGCAGAGCTGATCCAGCTGTTTTAAATGATCCAGCCCCACGCACAGATGTACCTCGGCCCCCAGCAGAATGCGGACGCTGCCCCGATAAGCTTCGGTCAGCTCCCGGCAGGTGCGTTCCCGACGGGCGAGAAACTCGCCGATATCGTCGCTTTGGGGGTAGAAGTGCGGGGTTGCCACAATCCTATGGATCCCGGCCTGCTCCGCAAGCTCCAGTTGGCGCAGTGAGGTTTTCAACCCGTCACTGCCGTGGTCCGCCCCTGGAAGGATGTGCGCGTGAAAATCAGTCATACAGATTCCCTCTTCCTGCCATAAGCTCCGCCTACAGGCGGCAGCGCGGACCTGTCATGGCTCCTCCTTTGAACGTGCTCGCTCCTTGGCCCCATCGTCGGAATCCTGGCCGTAGCCGTAGCCATAGCCATAGCCGTAGCCGTAGCCACGACGCCCGTAGAACCTGGAGTAGCCGTAATAGCTGTTTTTGTAGTTGCCGTAGTGAGAGCCGCCCTTGCCAAGGGTGTCGTTGAGCACAATTCCCACCACGTTGCCGTTCATCTGCTGCAGGGTCTCCATGGCATAGGACAGCTCATAGTGATGATTCTTTCCGCACTGCACCACAAACACGTATCCAGTGATGCGCTCGGCCAGGATGGCTGCGTCAGAGACCACATTGACCGGAGGCGTGTCAATGATTACATAGTCAAAATAGCCCTTGACGTACTCCAGCAGATTGTCCATCTGCTTGGAGCCCAGCAGTTCCGCAGGGTTGGGGGGAATTTGGCCGGAGGTCAGCACATGGAGATTTTCGTCCTCGGTTTTGCGGATCTTGACCTCGTTGGTCAGGCCGGCCAGGATTTCACTTAACCCATTTTGGTTTTCCACGCCGAAATAACGGTGCACCGTGGGCTTTCGCATATCACCGTCAATCAGCAAAACCTTCTTCATGGTAGAGGCAATGGAGATGGCAAGATTCACGGCGTTGGTGGTTTTGCCGTCGTGCATCATGGCACTGGTCACAGCAAAGACCGGGCACTTTTCTCCCTTGCCGGTAAACAGCAGCTTGGCACGAATGGCGTTATAGGCTTCTTTCACCGCAAAGGGGGTGTTGGCGCCAAGCATACGCTGGCGGGCCGCCGCCTGGGTCCGGGGTGCAGAGAGGACTTTGCTGTTTTTTCTACGGAAAATCAATGCCCTCACTCCTTTCCGGAATTCTGGCGCTCGGAGCCGGACAACTGGGGAATGGTGCCGAGCACGGGAATATTATACTGCTTGGTGATGTCCTCTTCGTTCCAGATGGTGGTATCTGTCAGCTGGCGGATCACAACAATCATGGCGCTGAGCAGAAGGCCTACAAGCACACCGATGATCACGTTGCCCTGCACATTTGGATAATAAGAGCCGGCCGGTACCTGTGCGTAATCCACAACCCGCACCTCGCCGCTACCGACAATCTCTGTAATCTTCACCGCACCTACATTCGCAATGGTATCGGCAATCAGCTTGGCATTGGTACGGTCAGTGGTGGAGACCACAGCGTTGAAGACTTCTGTGCCTGTGGTAGAAACCGAAAGCATGGCCTGCAGCTGGCTGGCGGAGTAGTTTACTCCGGCCGCCTTCAACTTGTCGGAGACCTGCGACATCACGGTATTACTTTTCAGGATCACGGAATAGGTGGTAGCCAGACGGCGGGAAGAGTCCTGCTCGCTGACGGTAATAGAGTCGCTGTCCCTGTTTACGTTGCTGGAGGCGTAAAGCGTCACGCTGGTGCGATACAGGGGCTTGATATGATATCTGGTGTAGGCCCAGGATACCGCACCACCCAGCAGTCCAACCAGTGCAATAACCACCAGATGGGACAAGATGGCCTGAAAGATATCCTGGATGGAGATTTCAGAACGATTCAAACTTTTTTCCTCCCTTAATGAAGCTGTCTGTCAATGTTCAAGCTATAATATAACATTATTTTGAAGGAATTACAATCAAAGATTTTCAAAAACACCTTTATTTTCCGAAAAACAGCAGATATGCGAAGACAAATACCATGGCCAGGCACAGCATAAGCAGTGCAAAGGACAAATTGCCCGTTATGGCCCGGGTGGTATCCTTTACGGTGCGATAGGCTCTGTAAAACAGCATGGCATAGTGTGTGCCATCGTCCTTGGCTCTGCCCTTGGCGGCGGCTCTGCGATCCAGCAGGGCGCCGGCACGGTAAGGCAGGCTGTGGCGGACCTGGTCGTCACTGGGGGGCGGACACTGGCGCAGCACCGTCTTGCCAAGCAGCAGCACCACCGCGTCGGTCAGGTCCCCAAAGCCACGGCTGAGCCAGCCGGCCAACCGAAAGCCTTTTCGGGCTGCAGGGCCGGTCAGCTTATTTTCGCCAAACAGGGCAGCGGTTTTTCCGGCCGCAGAGAGAATCGCTTTGGCAGCCGGCGCTGAAATACGGTTTTCTCCAAACAGCGCGGCCAAAAACCCGAAGCTGCCGGGCAGAATACGGAGCAGAAGGGGCCGGTACAGCAGCTCTTCCAGATCCAGCCACTTGGGCCACCGGTTCAGATAGACCCCATCCTTGTAAAGCAGACTGCGGACCACAAGCAGATACACCGCCGCACCGATGGCAATAGAGATGGCGCCGCCCTTCAGATTCTCCGGGCTGTAGTAGGCCACGGCGTGCTCCAGGTGTCCGGGGTGGAAAAAGTCAGTGCCCAAATCCGCCAGCCCATTCATCAGCCGGTTTGCCCCAAGGCCCAACACCGGCAGCGTCAGTGCGGCAATGGCCAGTGCCGCCGCAGAGGCAGGGGTGAGATAACGCCGTTTTTCGTCAAATTCCTGCTGCCGGGTGGGGTGCTTTTGCACAAAGATCGCCACAAAGAGCTTGGTCATATAGGCCACAGTCAAACCGCCTGAAACCAGAAACACCCATTCCGCCGCCTTCAGCCAAGAGCCGTAGTGAACCGCACCCTCCACAATGGACTCGTGGAGCAGAGTCTTGCTGATATAACCGTTGAGCAGGGGGACGCCCCCGATGCCCAGCGCACCCAGCAAAAACGCCGCGGTGAGCAGAGGTTTTTTGCGGCCGAAGCCGCGGATCTCATTGAGATCCAGGGCGTGAAGATTCATGTATACCGCCGCGGCACAGAGAAACAGCACCAGCTTGAACAAAGAGTGGTTCACCATATGCAGCAGTGTGCCCCGGGCCGCAAGGGCGTTTTCCCGGCCCAGAAGCCCCATCATCCCGATCCCCACCAGAATAAACCCGATCTGGGACATAGAGGAGCAGGCCAAGGTTCGCTTTAAGTCAATGCTGAACAGCGCCAGCAGCGCCCCCAGGAACATCGTCACACAGCCCAGGATCAGAATTACCGTACCCCAGGCAGCATCGTCCCGGAACAGGTTGCAGCTGACAGCCAGGATCCCCCAGATACCGGATTTGGTCAGCACGCCGGACAACAGTGACGAGGCCGGCGCCGGCGCCACCGGGTGTGCCTTTGGCAGCCAGATATGCAGGGGAAACATTCCCGCCTTTGCGCCAAAGCCGAAGAGAATGCAGGCGCCCGCCGTGTATAACGTTCCCTTATGCGGGCAGGCAGCTGCCGCCTCATGCAGGGTGGAAAGCTCTGTGGTAGCAAGCCTGTACTGCAGCAGAAACAATCCCATCAGCGCCACCAGGCCGCCGATCACCGCCACAGCCAAATAGGTGTTGGCCGCGCGGATAGCCCCGGCGGTCTGCTCCTGGATGACCCAGGTGAAGGAGGTAAAGGACATGATCTCGAAGAATACAAAGGCAGTGAACAGGTCCCGGGCGAGAAACACCCCCAATGTTGCGCCAAGGGTCAGGAGATTGAAAAAATAATAGCGGTTGCGATTGTGGTGATGCGCAAAATACGCCGGGGAAAACAGCAGTGTGAGAAACCACATAAATGCAACCACCAGGGTGTACACCCGGCGAAAGCCATCCACCGCAAAGCGCAGCCCCAGCACACACAGACCTGGCAATTCCCCGCCGGAATCGGGACGAAGGAAGAGCCACACGGCAGCCAGCAGCTCCACCCAGCCCACAGCAATTGCCAGCACGTTGCGCAGAGGCTTGTCTGCCCTGCCGATGCCCCAGCAGACGAAAGCCATTGCCATAGGCCAGAGAATGAGGAACAAAACCTTCATATCATATTCCTCCTCCCTATCCCCCTGCAGCAATCGCTGCAGCAGCCTGTACCACCGGCTGGGCGAACAGCCCGGTGATGAGCGTGCCCAGACTCAGCACCACATGGGGCAGCCCCATGCGCCAATCCGCCTCACGAATTGTATCCAGGCTGCCGGGCTCTGCCCTGCCAAACCACCCGCTGACTGCGTTGGGCATCATATACACCGCAGTGAGCAGTGCCGAGAGCAGAAGCGCCCCTGCCCCGGCATAGGCCATAGGCGTACCGCATTCCGCCGCTGCCGTGAGCAGATACCATTTGCTGACAAAGCCGTTGAAGGGCGGAATCCCTGTAAGGGCCACGGCTGAGATCGTAAAGCAGGTGAAGGTCACCGGCATGGCCCTGCCCAGGCCGCCGAGAGAGGCATTGTACTCCCTGCCGGTCTGGTGGAACACCGCACCGGCGCAGAAGAAGGCCAGGATCTTCATGCAGGAGTGGAATGCCATGTGCAGCAGGCTGCCCTCAAGCCCCTGGGGTGTGAGCAGCAGTATGCCGAAGAGCATATAGGACAGATTGGAAACCGTGGAATAGGCCAGGCGGCGCTTCCAATGCCCCTCCTTCACAGCGTAGACCGCGCCGTAAACCATGGTAATAATCGCAAAGCCCAGGGCAATATTCTGTGCCCAACTGCCCCGAAGCAGCGTGGGGCCGTAGCAGTACCACACAAGACGCATCACCGCGAAAATGCCGGAATTGACCACCGCAACCGCATGAAGCAGCGCAGTCACCGGAGTGGGCGCCACGGAGGCCTTCGGCAGCCAGATATGCAGGGGGAACACTGCCGCCTTGACGCCAAAGCCGAAAAAGCCCAGCAAGAAAAACACCCAGGTCAGCGCAGACCGCTCATAAGGATGCCCTGCCAGCAGTCCGCCAAAGGAGAACTCCCCCACTGCCCCGTTGGTAACCAGAAAAATCACCGAGGCAAAGGCAAAAGCCGCACCGCCAAGGGAGAATGCCAGATAGGTTCTGGCAGCCCGCACTGCCTGTCGGGTCAGATTGTGCATCACCAGAGGGACTGTGCTGAGCGTCAGCATCTCATAAAAACAGTATAGCGTAATCAGATTCCCGGCCGTGCAGATGCCCAGCGTGACCCCATAAGCCACGGTAAAAAAGCTGTAAAACACCCGCTTGTGGCCTTCATGGGCCATATAGGAAAAGGCGTAGAGCACGGTAAGCGGCCAGAGGGTCGCCACAATGCCTGCATAGAACCGGCCCAAAGAATCAAACCGGAAGCAAAAGCTCAGCGCATCGGTCAGATGCAGAAGCACAAAGGACTCCTGCCGGCACAGGAAGATCAGCAGCCATGTGAGCACAGAGGCCGCCAGAGTGGCGCCCATGGCAAGGCCGGAGATCAGCCCGGCGCTGTGCCGCTTGAGAAAAAAGATTCCCAGCCCCACAGCAATGGGCAGGCACACCGGCAATAGCAAAAACACAGAATTCATATCGGTTCACCGTCAGAACAGAGCTTCCGCCATGGCGCCAAATGCCTGGGCCAGGGGCCGGGCAAACAGGCCGGAGCATAGCGTCAGCAGCGCCAGAACAGAGATCGTTACCCACATCAGCGGACCGCCCTCGTTGTTCTTTTCCGGCACAGACTCCTTGGGCCCCGGGAAGAAGCCGTGGATGGTAATGGGCAGCAGATATCCGGCTGTGAGCAGGGCAGAGATCAGCAGCACCACCGGCCCCAGCCAGGAGAACACCGGCAGCTCTGCGCGCAGCGCACCCAGGGCCAGATACCACTTGCTGACAAATCCGTTGAAGGGCGGAATGCCCACCAGGGCCAAGGACGCCATGGTAAAGCCGATCATCGTCTTGGGCATGGCCTTGCCCATGCCGTGGTACTCTTCCACAGAGTGCTTGCCGGTGTTGAAAATCAGCGAGCCGGCTACAAGGAAGAGACAGATTTTAATACAGGCGTGGAACACCACATGCAGCAATCCGCCCTGAACGCTCTGGGCCGTCATAAAGAACAGGCCTGTCAGCACATAGGAAATCTGACTGACAGAGGAGTACGCCAGGCGCTTTTTGAACTGTTTTTCCCGGTAGGCCATCATGGAACCCATAAACACCGTGAGCAGAGAAAGCCCCAGCAGGGCCTGCTGCACCCAGGTTCCGATCAGGAATTCCGGTCCCACACAGAAATAAATCAGACGCAAAATGGCCAGCACTCCGGCCTTGGTGATGATGCCGGAAAGCACCGCCGAGGCAGGTGCCGGGGCCACCGGATGGGCTGTGGGCAGCCAGCCGTGGAGGGGGTACAAACCGGCCTTGGCGCCAAAGCCCACAACCCCAAGAAAGATTACCACCCGCAGCAGGGTCTCGTGCCCGGCTGCCAGGGCCGGGTCCAGGCTGCCGCCGGCTTGGAAGTCCAGGGTTGTGCAGTACCGGGCCAGGAAGAAGATGGCACACAACGCCAGAAACGCACCGGCGACAGAGTAGAACAAATACTTGAGCGCCGCCCGGATGGACTCTTTGGTCCGGTCATGGAGCACCAGCGGCATGGACAGCAGGGTAAGGCACTCAAAGAACAGATACATGGTAATCAGGTTGGAGGACAGGGCCATACCCACCATTGCCCCCAGCGAGAGCAGGAAAAAGGTAAAAAAGCTCTCCTGCCGCTGAGAGTGCTCCATATAACGGAAGGCGAAAATACCCGCCGCCAAGAAGCCGTAGGCAGCCACGGCCATGAACAGCTTGGAGAAGCCGTCCATCCGCAGGCTGACGGTAAGGGTGTCGGTCATGGCAAACAGAGGCAGCTCGATCTGTGGCAGGAGCAGAAGCCAGGTGACAAACACTGCCTGGAGCAGAAGCGCCGCCAGCACAACCAGGTGCAGCGTGCGGTGAGATTTCTTTCCCAGCAGGGGCAAGGCCGCTCCCACCGCCATGGGCAGCAACACTGATATCGGAAGAAGCCATTGGTTCATCTTGTAGTACCTCCGTCAAAATTGTTTCAAGCCCTGCTCAATCATGGAGATCAGGGGCTGGGCCACAATGCCCAGGAGTAAATTCATCCCACTCAGCACCAGGGCCGAGACCGCATAAGGAATCTGCCGCCGGACAGGGCAGGGCTTCGCCAGCTTCCGTTTTGGGCGATTATACAGTCGCAGTATGGTCCGGGCAAAATACAGGGTATTAAGCACCGTGCTGATGCCCAGCACCACCAGGGTCGGGATCATTTTCAGCTCGGATTGGAAGGCCGCCCGGGCAAACAGATATTTTGCAATCAGGCCCATGGTAAAGGGCAGGCCGATCATGCTGAGCGCCCCCACCGAGAAGCCCAAGCCCGCCACCCAGTTGGAGTAGGCCGCACCCTGGAGCTCACGGAAACGCTTGCTCCCCCCTGCCCCGTCAGTGAGCTGCGCACTGGCCAGAAACAGAGCGGGCTTCGTAATTGCATGGGTCAGGATATGATACACCGCGGCAGTGACCCCCAGGTCCGGGGAGATGCCAATGCCCATATAGATATACCCGATCTGCGCAGCGGAGGAGTAGGCCACCATGCGGAAGATGTCATCCTCCCGAATGGCACTGACCGAGCCCACCACCATACCGATCACACCCAGCAGATACAGGATGTGGTGGATCCCGGCCCCATAGAACACCTGTGTTCCAAAGGCGCGGAAAATCAGCTTCAACAGCAGAAAAATGTAGCCCTTTGACACCAGGCCGGAGAGGATCCCGGCAGAGCTGGGCGTTGCGTAGCCGTAGGTGTCCGGCATCCAGAAATGGAAAGGGAAAAGACCGCTCTTGATGGCAAGGCCGATGGTGATAAGACTCATACCGGTGAGAAGGGGCGCCCGGTACAGGCCGCTCTGCCACAGATCTGCCAGGGTCTGCTTCAGTTCCGGCATCAGAAGGTGGCCGGTGATGTTATACAGGAACACGACTCCCAGCATAAACAGGCCGGAGCCGATCAGGCTGAAAATCATGTATCGCACAGAGGCCAGGGTGGTACGGCCGATCTGTCGGATCATCAAAAGGCCGCAGGAGGCGATGGTGCAGATTTCAATGAACACATAACCGGTGAACACATCGTTGGTATATACCAAGGCCAACAGCGAGGTTTGCACCAGTGCAGCCATGACATAGTAGAGATTCCGTTTCCGATCCCCCAGATCCCGCTGCAGTTGGGCTTTGCCGCCCAGCAGGCACAGCAGCAGCACCAGGGAGAACACCACGCTGACCAGGGCCTCCAGGCTGTCAAGGGTCAGTTCATTGCCCCAGGGGTGGGGATAGTGACCCATGGTGTAGCTCACACTCCGGCCAAGACCGGTGAGATACCCCAGCAGCACGCCGTTGAGCACTGCCACCACGGATACCATAGCCATACAAACCCGGCGGGCCCATCTGTCACCCAGCACAGAGCTGACGACTGCCGTGAGCAGGGAGCCCACAATGCAGAACAGGGGGAAATTGACACTGAAGCTCATTGGCCTCCCTCCTGTTCCCGCAGCGCCATATAGTAGATCTCATCCAGGTTCAGCGTGTGATATTGATCGTAAAGGCGGATGGTCAGCGCCAGCATCAAAGCAGTTACTGAAACTGACACCACAATGCCGGTGAGCACAAGCCCTGCCGGCAGAGGGTTTGCGTAATGGGAGGGGTCAGTGTCTGTTCCCACGATAATCGGCGCCAATCTGCCACGGATATAGCCGATGGATGTGAGAAACAGATAGGCTGCGGTGTCCATAATGTTGAGACCGATGATTTTCTTAACCAGATTTCGGTGCAGCAGCAGGGTGCTGAAGCCCACGGCAAAAATCAGCACCGCCACGCACTGGATCCGGTTCTCCCAAAGGGTTTGCAGCATCAAATCCGCCCCCTTTTGAATACAGAATAAAACCCGTACATGGTGCAGGCCACGATCAGCCCCACCGCCAGGTTCAGCGGCAGAATCAGCCCGGCGGAGAAGATCCGCCCCGGGGTACCGGCAGAGAAAATCACCGGCAGGTGATTTGCCCCGCAAAAGAAAGCGTAGCACTTGGCCAGGCTGTAAAAGCAGAGGCTGACCAGCACAGTGGCCCGGTAGCTGCGGAAGTTCAAAAACCGCTCTATCGCATCAAAGCCAAAGGAAATGGCATAGAGAATCAGCCCTGCGCCCAGCACAGCCCCACCGGAGAAGCCGCCGCCAGGCCCCAGGTGCCCGTTAAACATCACATACAAGCCGAACAACAGCACCACCGGCACAATCACCCGGACTGTGTTGCGCAGGATCGATTCCGTATGCATGATTGCAAGCTCCCGGCGGTACTCCCCATCCTCCTTCCCGGCAGCCATCAGCAGTACCAGCACTGCGGTGGCGGCAGCAAAAAGCACGTGGGATTCCCCCAGGGTGTCAAAGGCACGGTAGTCCAGAATGACTCCCGCCACAGTGTTTACCGCGCCGGTCTCCTGGGTGCCCCGGCCCACATAGCGCTCCATGACCTGGTTATGGGCGGGGGCCTGGGGATCTCCGAAGGCAGGCAGCTCCGCCACCGCCCAGAACAGCCAAAGCACAATCACCACGCACAGCAGGGCAGACAGCCAGGGATACATCCGCTCAAACAGACGAAGCTCCCGACGTTCCAGCGCCCGTACCCGATCTCTGCGATCCCAGCGGTAGGGCAGATCCGGCCCGGCGTGATCCGGCTCAGTCTGCTCCGGCAGGGCCATGGTAAGGTCGAAGCGCCCCTCATCCCACTGCCGGAGTATTTGTTTCCAGTTATGTTTTTTCATCTTCGGACCTCTTTTGAATGTCACGCAGCTTTTTCAAAGTGATAAACAGCAGCACGCTGGAGATGCCGGCGCCCACCGCTGCCTCGGTAATGGCGAGATCCGGGGCCTGGAGCAGTGCCCAAACCACAGACATGATGACACTATAGGCCATAAAAATGATGAAACTGACCAGCAGATTTTTTGTGAGGCAGGCGGAGATTCCGCTTAGCAGCAGCAATGCCAGCAGCGAGATCATAAATACATCGGAGAGGTTCATCTTCTGTCCTCCTGTTTCATATGTGCCCCGGCGGAGTCGTCAGTGGAAATCTCCAGCCTTCCCACCAGGTGGGAGGAGATTGGGCTGCCGATCCAGAGCAGCATCACGATGAGCACCAGCTTAGGCAGATACTCCGGCCTGCCGCAGGCCACCATCAGACCCAGCAGCAGGAAGAATATGCCCATAGTGTCAATGATGGCAGCGCAGTGCATCCGATTCATGACAAACCGGAACCGGTAGACACCGAACAAGGCGATAAACATACTGACCAGTCCCAGAAGCATCAGCACCGCGCTGATGATAAAGCGTATGCGTTCACTCACGGGAATCCTCCTTCCGGTTGGCGGCAATGTGGATCTGGGCCAGCACCACCACGGCCAAAAAACTGATCATACAATAAATCAAACTCACATCCAGCAGCCAGGGCTGCTGCTGCAGCACCGAGATAACCGCCAGCATGGCCAGGGACATGGTACCAACCATATTGATGCCAACAATCCGGTCTGCAATTCTCGGACCGCGGATGGCCCGGACCAGTGCCAGCAGCACCCCCAGGGCCAGACCGAAAAGCACCGTGTAGAACAACCAGGAATAATATGCTTCCATTCTCAGGCCTCCAGTTTCTTCAGCAATCTGACAAAGATGCCGGTTTCAATTCCATCCAGCAGGGCCGGATGCAGGCAATGCACCGTGTAATCGCTGCCCTCCTGCTCCACGGTGATGGTGCCCGGCGTCAGCGTGATGGAGTTTGCCAGGATGTATCTGGCAAAGGCTGTGCGCAGGTCTACCCGGATTCTGATCAAGGCAGGCTCTACCCTGCCCGCAGGGCGGAGAATCAGTCCCAGGACAGTCCAGTTTGCCTTTAAAATCTGCCAGAGCAGCACCAGGAGATAAGCCAAAAACAGAGGCAGCTTTTTCAGCAGCCGAACCTCTCTGCGAGGTGTATAGCCGAACAACGCCCAAGCGCCCAAACCGATCAGCGCCGTCAGTGCAAGGCCAAGCAGCACAATTTCCAAGCTCAGTTTTCCGTTCAGGATGAGCCAGAGGATAAACAAAAGCAGATACATGTCGGATCCTCCCATATGAGAACCATGATATTGTATCATACCAGATTCCTGCCAAAAATGCACCTATTATTTCTCTTGTTTTTTGAAAATAATCAGATTTGTCCCCGTTGACAGGGTCAAGCTCTCATGGTAAAATGAAGCAAGCGCAAAAAACTATTGACATTGTGTGTTTTATGATGTAAACTAATATAGCACATTAGATACTAGGAGGTGGCCCATCATTTATACACTTATGACGGATACCTCGGCAAATCTGCCCACAGATTTGCTGGAGGAAAACGATATCAAAGTCATCCCCTTCCCCTACTTTGTAAATCACGGCGCAGAGAACCACTGCCTGAACACCAACGGCTTTGACGGCGTCACGTTTTACAACGCCATGCGTGAGGGCGCGGAGATCACAACCTCGCAGATTTCTCCGCAGCACTATATGGACTTTATGAGGCCTGTGTTGGAGCACGGAGAGGATATTTTGTTTGTCGGCATGTCCTCGGGCATCAGCGGCTCTTTTCACTGCGCGGAGCTGGCCGCCGAGGAGCTCCACGAGAGCTTTCCGGAGCGGAAGATTCGTTTGGTAGACGCTCTTGGGGCCTCCCTGGGTGAAGGGCTGCTGGTACTGCGGGCATTGAAGGACAAGCTCTTGGGGGTTAGTCTCGACGAGGCCGCTGACAAGCTGATGCAGCTGCGTCACCGGCTTTGCAACGTCTTCACTGTGGACGACCTGAAGTACCTGCGAAAAGGCGGCAGGCTGTCCAACATGGCCGCTTTTGTGGGCACAATTCTCCATATCAAGCCCCTGCTAAAGGGCAATGAAGAGGGGAAAATTGTGGCCTTTGCCAAGATTCGTGGCCGGAAAAAGGCGATTGAGGAGCTGGCGAAGCGCTACGACGAGTATGTGGTAGACGCTGAAAATCAGACCGTGGGCATTGCCCATGCCGATTGCCCCGAGGATGCACAGCGGCTGATTGATCTGCTCAACCGGAATCACCCCCCCAAGGAAATCCTCAACGTCTGCTATGAGCCGGTGACCGGCTCTCACGTGGGGCCCGGCACCCTGGCACTGTTCTTTGAGGCCAGAGACGGGGTGCGCGCCATGGCGTAAGCACCGCCCATTCCCGGCTTCCGCATTTGCGGAAGCCGGTTTTTAATTGACGCGGAGTAGAAAATGATGTATAATCCTGACACTGTGAGGTGATTGCATGCCCATCAAGATTCCCAATCAGCTGCCGGCCACCCAGGTGCTGCAGCAGGAAAATATTTTTGTCATGACGGAAACCCGGGCCATGACCCAGGACATCCGGCCCCTGCACATCCTGGTGCTGAATCTGATGCCCACAAAAATAGACACTGAGACCCAACTGGCCCGCCTGCTTGGCAACACGCCCCTGCAGGTGGAGCTGGAGCTGATGCATACCCAGTCCCATAAGTCCAGGCACGTCC
Organism: uncultured Clostridia bacterium; assembly: GCA_946617435.1. Classification (GTDB taxonomy): domain Bacteria; phylum Bacillota; class Clostridia; order Oscillospirales; family Oscillospiraceae; genus JAFRPC01. Next base: position 82,991 of record CAMOKD010000001.1, read on the forward strand.
CGCAGGCCCATCTGTTCGCTTTCTACAAGACCTTTGACCAGGTGTGTGACCGTTACTTTGACGGCATGATCATTACCGGTGCGCCGGTGGAACACCTGGATTTTGAGCAGGTGGAGTACTGGCAGGAGCTGTGCCGGATTATGGAGTGGAGCAAAACCCACGTGCACAGCACCTTCCATATCTGTTGGGGAGCCCAGGCGGGGCTGTACTATCACTTCGGCATTCCAAAGTATCCCCTGGAGCAGAAGCTCTTTGGGGTATTTCCCCACCGGGTAGTGCGCAAAAGCTCCATTCTTTTCCGTGGCTTTGACGATGTGTTTTATGTGCCCCACTCCCGCCACACCACTGTGCGGCAGGCGGATGTTGAGGCGGTTCCGGAGCTGAAAATCCTGGCTGTGTCCGAGCAGGCAGGGCTTTACGCCGTAGCCACACAGAACGGCAAGCAGGTGTTTATCACCGGCCACAGCGAGTATGACGCTGACACCTTAAACCGGGAATATCGGCGGGATCTGAATGCGGGCTTGCCGGTTCCCCTGCCCTTCCATTACTTTCCCGATGACGACGACACGCAGCCGCCCATGGTCACCTGGCGGAGCCACGCCAATCTGCTTTACGCCAATTGGCTGAATTATTTTGTCTATCAAAGCACCCCATATGATCTGGTTCGGCATTGACTTTTCGCCGATGTTGGGGTAAAATAGCGGGGCAACCGGGCCGGGCAGCCGCGCAATCGGGTCGAAAGGCCCCTTGTGAGGAAAGTCCGGGCTCCACAGGGCAAGGATAACGGGTAACGCCCGCCGAAGGCGACTTCAGGAAAAGTGCAACAGAGAGATACCGCCCCGTTTGCGGGGTAAGGGTGGAAAAGTGAGGTAAGAGCTCACTCACCGGCTGGGAACAGTCCGGCGCTGTAAACTCTATCCGGAGCAACACCGTGGAGGAGACAGATGGTTGGCCCGACCGTCTCCGAGGAGGTGGCTGGAGCGCACCGGCAACGGTGCGCCAAGATAGATGGCTGTCTAAGACAGAACCCGGCTTACAGACCCGATTGTGTACCAAGAGCTGCCGTTTTCGGCGGCTCTTGGTCTTTTTTCCGGGCAGGCGGCATATGCTCAAGCGGTGATGCCCATGAAAAAGGAACTGGCCCGTGGACCCATCTCACTGGACGATTATGTGCGGCTGCGCCGAAGGCGCCGTCGAAAGCTGCGGCAGTGGGGCGCGACAGCGCTGGCGGCAGGCTGTCTGCTGCTGCGGCTGCTGTGGCCCCAAGGCGCCGGGATGCTCCGTGCCCGACTGACCGGAGACGGCAGGCTGGAGCGTTCGGCTTCTGCGTTTTATCACTGTCTGGCCCGGGGAGACGGTCTGGAGGAGGCCGTGGAGGTGTTTTGTGAGGCCCTGGATTAACCGGATAACCCTCCGGCCGGGGGTGCTGCCTGCCCTGTGCGCCCTGGGATATCTGGCGCCAAAGCAGGTGCCGGTTCTGGTTTGCTCCGCCGCTGCCCACGAGCTGGGGCATCTGCTGGCCATGGGGCTGTTGGGAATTCCCATTCACAAGGTGGAGATTGGCCTGCGTGGCGCAGTGATCCGGGCCACCCTGCCGGACGGGCTGCCCATGGGACTGATTGCGGTGGCAGGGCCTGCCGTGAACGGCCTGCTGGCAGCCCTGAGCATAGGCAGGTGGCCGGCCTTTTGTCTGTGCAACCTGGTACTGCTGGGATACAATCTGCTGCCCGTCTGGCCACTGGACGGCGGGCGGCTGGCGCAGCTGGTACTGTCTCCCCTGCCGGGGCAGACAGGGGAAATTCTCTGCAGGGCTCTGCATCTTGGTACAATCATCCTTGTGGCGGTGTGTGGTCTTTGGCTCAGCTGCATAAAGCACATGGGTCTTCTGCCCCTGCTGCTGGCGGGGGGTTTTCTGCTGCGGTTGCCAGTGCAGAAGCCGCTGCTTGTCCCTTGCAGCCGATAAAGGGGGCGGAGTCTCGGCAGAAAATAGGATTTTACTTTCGGCAGCAAATATGCTATAATGAGTCATCCCCTGTGGCCGGCAGCTGCCGGACACAAGCTGTGACGAGGTACCACAATGAACCAATCCCTTGATCTGCGCCTGGAGCGGCTGCTGCCGGGCGTGCAGAAGCCGGCCCGTTATGTGGGCGGTGAATATAACCAGACCGTAAAGGAAAAAGACGGACTGGACGTGCGGGTGGCCTTCTGCTTCCCGGACACCTACGAGATCGGCATGTCCAACGTGGGGATGCGGATTTTGTACGACATCATGAACCAGATGGACGGCGTCTGGTGCGAGCGGGTGTTCACCCCCTGGGGTGACATGGAACAGGCGATGCGTCAGGCGGGGCTCCCCCTCTACGCCCTGGAGAGCCATGATCCGGTTGGCGAGTTCGATATGGTCGCCTTCTCTGTGGGCTATGAGATGAGCTACACCAATATCCTGACCATGCTGGACCTGGCTGGGATACCTCTGCACACTGCGCAGCGCACAGGTCTGAAAAACATTGTCTTTGCCGGCGGGGCATGTACCTACAACCCGGAACCCCTGGCGGACTTTATCGACTTTTTCTCCCTGGGCGAGGGGGAAGAGAGCACTGTGGAGATCGTGGAGTGCTACCGGCAGGCCAAGAAAGAGGGCCTTTCCAAGCAGGAGTTTCTGCTGCGGGTATCCAAAATTCCAGGAGTCTATGTGCCCTCCTTTTACGAACACCACTACAACGAGGACGGTACCCTGCGGGAAATTGTACCGCTCCACGGTGCGCCGGCCCGGGTGACCAAGCGCATCGTCCAGGATCTTGACAAGGCCTACTTCCCTGTCCGGCCCATTGTTCCATCCACCGAGATCGTCCATGACCGGATGAATCTGGAGGTCATGCGGGGCTGCATCCGGGGCTGCCGGTTCTGCCAGGCGGGCTATACTTACCGGCCGGTGCGGCCCAGGCAGCCGGAGACTCTGTTCCGACAGGCAGTTGCCTCGCTGGAGAGCTCCGGCGACCATGAGATTACCCTTTCCAGCCTGTCCACCTCGGACTATCGGTACTTGGAGCAGCTGACCGACCGGATGACCGAGTTTTGTACCGCGCACAAGATCAATCTCTCCGTTCCCTCTCTGCGGGCCGACAACTTTTCCAGAGACCTGATGCTGAAGCTGCAAAAGGTGCGCAAAAGCGGGCTGACCTTTGCCCCCGAGGCGGGTACCCAGCGGCTGCGGGACGCAATCAACAAAAATGTCACTGAGCAGGATATTCTGAAAACCTGCGAAATAGCCTTTGCCGGGGGCTGGAACAACGTAAAGCTGTACTTCATGCTGGGCCTGCCCACCGAAACCGACGAGGACGTGCTGGGCATTGCAGATCTTGTTTACAAGGTGCTGAAGGTCTGGAAGGAGCACGCCAGCAACAAAAAACGCGGGGTCCGGATCCATGTGGCCACGGCATTTTTTGTTCCCAAGCCCTTTACGGGCTTCCAGTGGGAGTCCCAGATCACGCCGGAGGAATACCTGCGCAGAACCCGGCTGCTGAAGGAGCATCTGTACTCCAGAAGCGTCGAATACAACTATCACGAGGCCCAGCTCAGCGAACTGGAGGCCGTGCTGGCCCGGGGAGACCGACGGCTTGGCGCGGTGGTGGAAGCCGCATGGCGCAATGGCGCCCGGCTGGATGGCTGGATCGAGTATTTTGACTACGACAAGTGGGGCCGGGCCCTGGAGGAGTGCGGCATTGACCGCAGCTTCTACACTACCCGGGGCTTCGGCAAGGACGAGGTGCTGCCCTGGGATACCATTGACCCCGGCGTGCGCAAGCAGTTCCTTTGGCGGGAGCGGGAGCGGGCCTATCGGTCCGAAATTACCCCGGATTGCCGCCACGGCTGCGCCGGTTGCGGGGCAAACTGCCTGTTGGATGGAGGGGTCTGCGATGCCTAGAATGCTGTTTGCCAAGTCCGGAGACGCGGTATGGATCTCCCACCTGGATTTGATGCGCCTGCTGCAGCGGGCCTTCCGACGGGCCGGGATCCTACTGAAGCACTCCCAGGGCTACTCTCCACACCCCATGCTCTCCATTGTTATGCCCCTGTCAGTTGGTGTCTCCAGCCAGTATGAGCTGGCAGACTTTGAACTGGAGGAGCAGGACAGCACTGCAATTGCAGACATCGCGCCCCGGCTGGACGCCGTGATGCCGGCAGGAATCCATGTGCTGCAGACCTACCCTGAGGGCAGAAAGCTTAAATACTTAAAATGGCTCTCCGCCAGGCTGACCCTGGTCTATGACCGGGACCTTGACCCCGGCGCCGCCGAAGATGTGGCGGCGCTCTTTGCCCGGCCCAGCTTGCGCGTGGAAAAGCACAGCAAAAAAGGCCCTGTGGAGATTGACATTCAGCCCTATCACCGGGACACCCGGGTGATTGCGCAGGATGCGCGCACGTTGGTGATCGAAACCACCGTCAGCGCCCAGGAGCCAAACCTGAATCCCCTGCTCCTGCTCACAGCAATTGAGACCTATTTGCCCCGATATCGGCCGGATTTCAGCCGCTGCCATCGGCTGTGCCTGTACGACTGCGACGGCAATCAGTTTACATAATGATACGGCGCGTACCCGATTTCGGGTACGCGCCTTGTTTTTTCGGTTTATCTCTGATAGAGCTTATTGGTCTGGTATTTTGGGCTGCAGGTGATGTGCATACCCAATCTTGCGTAGGTGCTGGAGTCCTGCTCAGACTGGATCACCGTGCAGTGTGCTTCGCAGCCCTGGAGCAGGGGCAGTGCCTGCATGGCCCGGGCCGCCCTCTCGCCGGTCGCGGCGGAGATGGCCAGGGCGATGAGAATTTCGTCGCTGTGGAGTCTGGGGTTCACGCTGCCCAGGTGCTCTGTTTTCAGCCGTTGGATGGGTTCAATAGCTTTTCGGGAAATCAGGTGTACCGGGCGATCAATGCCTGCCAGACGCTTCAGTGCGTTAAGAATCACAGCGGAGGACGGTCCCATCAGGTCGGAGGTGCCGCCGGTGATAATCTCTCCGTCTGGCAGCTCAATGGCTGCAGCGGGCAGACCGGTCTGCTCCGCCAGGGTCTCTGCCGCCCGGATGACCGGGCGGATTTCAGGAGTAATCCCTGCCTGCTTCATCAGAAGCTCCAGCTTGTAGACAATCTCGTCGCTGCCGGTACCTCGGCGGCGGTCCCGCAGGGCAGCGTAGTAGCGGCGAATAATCTCCTGGCAGGAAGCCCGGCAGACCACATCATCGTCAATGATACAGTTGCCCACCATGTTTACACCCATGTCTGTGGGTGACTGGTAGGGGCTCTTGCCGATGATCTTTTCAAAGATTGCGGCCAGCACCGGGAAAATCTCCACATCCCGGTTGTAATTGACTGTGGTCTCGCCATAGGCCTGCAGATGGAAGGGGTCGATCATATTCACGTCATTGAGATCCGCAGTGGCGGCCTCATAGGCCAGGTTCACCGGGTGCTTCAGCGGCAGATTCCAGATGGGGAAGGTTTCAAACTTGGCATAGCCTGCTTTCTCCCCACGACGGAAATGATGGTAGAGCTGAGAGAGGCAGGTTGCCATCTTGCCGGAACCGGGACCCGGCGCAGTGACCACGACCAAGGGACGGGTGGTCTCAATGTAATCATTTTTGCCGTAGCCCTCGTCGGAGACAATTTTAGATACATTGTGGGGATAACCGGCAATGGGATAGTGCAAATACACCCGAACCCCCAGATTCTCCAGTCGGTGCTTGAAAGCGTCTGCAGCGGTCTGACCGCAGTACTGGGTAATGACTACCCCACTGACGTAGAGCCCCTGGCCGTGAAAGGCATCCATCAGCCGGAGCACATCATCGTCATAGGTGATCCCCAGATCTCCGCGGACCTTGTTTTCTTCAATGGCGCTTGCGCAGATGGCAATCAAAATTTCCGCAGAATCCTTCAGCTCCTTCAGCATCCGGATTTTACTGTCGGGCTCAAAGCCAGGCAGAACCCTGGAGGCATGATAGTCGTCAAAGAGCTTGCCGCCAAACTCCAGATAGAGCTTTCCGCCGAACTGTTCGATTCTGCGGCTGATGTGGGCGGATTGGGTTTCCAGGTATTTACGATTGTCAAAGCCGAGCTTGCGTTCCATAAAGCTCCCCCCTTCTGTTTTACTCCCGTTCATTCTATCATATTTCGGCAAAATGCACAACTGGGTATTTCCCACGATTTTTCCCTGTGAGAAACGACGTTTTTATCTTGATTTCCATGATGTGTTATGTTATTATCATCTATATATTATCAATTTGGAGGGATTGCTATGACAGAAGAAGAATTCCTTGCGGGATATCGCCTGGACAAATATGAACAGCCCTCGGTGACCGCGGATATCGCCATCTTCAGCGTGCAGAACACCGGAGTGGACAGCTATCGCCACGATCCCGACAAGCGTCTGCAGGTGCTGCTGGTTCGTCGGGGACAGCACCCCTACAAAGGCTGCTGGGCCCTGCCCGGAGGCTTTGCGAAATCCTCGGAAACGCTGGAGCAGTGCGCCATGCGGGAGGTGGCAGAGGAAACCGGCGTGCCGCCCACAGCCCTGGCGCCGGTGGCGGTGTTCAGCCAGGTGGGCAGAGATCCCCGGGGCTGGATCATCTCGCATTTGTATGCCTCCATTCTCAGCCGCCAGGACGTCCGCCCGGTGGCCGGTGACGACGCGGCGGAGGCGATGTGGTTTGACCTGAGACTGGAGCAGACGGAACGAGAGACATGGACTCTGGAGTTGACCCACGGGACACTGTGCCTGAAAAGCAAACTTCGGCCGGTACGGAGCCGTTTCGGCCAGACGGAGTTTGAGATTACAGACCGGGGGGCTCTGGCCTTTGACCACCCGGCTATGATTGCCTCGGCCCTGCTGTTTTTGCGCCGGGGGGCACAGCAGATGGAATGGCTGTTCGATTTTCTGCCTCCGCGTTTCACTCTGACAGAGCTGCAGCGAGTGGCGGAAGCACTCACAGACATACCCACCCAGGCAGCAAATTTCCGGCGCAAGGTCTCCGCCTTGGTGTGTCCAACTGAGGAATTTGTAGAGGGTGTGGGCCACCGCCCGGCAAGGCTTTACCGGCGGGCACGAGAAGATTCTATCATTTCCGCGGAATAGTACTTGCTTTTTATATAAAACTGTGTCATAATGAAGATGATATTGTGGTACATCGTTCTCTTTGTCCACAATATGCAGAACACAAGTTAAATGGAGGTAACAAATCGTGAAAGCGAACAACAAACCACTGTCGCGTCTGCTGTCCCTGCTGCTGGCTGCGGCGCTGCTGTGCGGACTGGTTCTGCCTGCCGGCGCAGCTTCTTCCACGGCCCAGCCGCCGGAGGGAAAGATTGTGGTCTCTCAGGCCGACTACACACTGGTTGACGGCGTAACAGAGACAAAGTTCTTCCTGAACAACCCCGAAGGCACCAACCAGCAGGCTGCCTTTATGGTCACAGTGGCCCCCGATGCAAAGGCGACCTTCAAGGCCTCTTACGCCGGGTATTATACCAGTACTGACCCGGAGGCCCGAAAGCAGAACGCGCAGAATCTGGAGTGGAAGCTCCAGCGCACCACTGAGCAGGCGGCAGCCCTGGAGCGCTCCACCGGCGCGAACGTCATTATGGGCACCAATGCCGACTACTTCAACATGCAGACCGGCCAGCCTTTGGGCTGCCTGATCATGGAGGGCAACCTGGTACAGGTGAACAACGGCAACGCCAACGAGCCCTATTTTGCCGTGTTGAAGGACGGCTCCTTTGTGATCCGTGACGCCGGCACCCCTGTGGACGACGTGCAGGAGGCCATCTCCGGCCCCTTCTATCTGGTCAAGGACGGCGTCAACCAGATGCCTGCCGGCGGTGAACCGCTGCCGGTAAACTCCATCGGTATGAAGGCAGACGGCTCTGTGGTCACCCTGATGATTGACGGCCGCCAGGCCCCCTACTCCGCCGGCATATCTCAGCATGAGCTGGCTGATCTGCTGATTGCCCAGGGTGTTGTTAACGCCCTTTATCTTGACGGCGGCGGCTCTGCCACCATTGCCACCAAGCCCGAGGGCACTGACAAGCTGACCGTGCGCAACAAGCCCTCTGACGGCATTGAGCGTACCGTCTCCTCCGCCCTGCTGCTGGTCTCCACTGCCCAGCCCGACGGTGTGTTCACCCACGCCACCCTGAGCCCCAACGCCGAGCTCTACACCCCCACCAGAGACCAGGCCAACCCCACCACGGTGCAGTTCTCCGCCCTGGGCGTGGACGATGCCGGCGGTCCTGCTGAGGTCCCGGCAGACGTCACCTGGGCCCTGGCAGACCCCAGCTGCGGCACCATTGACGAAAACGGTCTGTTCACCGCCGCCCTGGATTACACCGGCGAGATTACTGCCCTGCTGCAGATGGACGGCAAGACCGTGGGAACCACCTCGGTTTCCGTTGTGGAGCCCGACGAGCTGATGTTCAGTTCCTTCAGCAAGTCTATGGACTTTGCCCAGACCATGAGCCTGCAGGACGATCTGGGCTTCAACGCCAGAATCAATTACAGCCCCATCAATTACAAAGTCGGCGACTTTGTGATTGAGGTGCTGAACCAGGCAGACGAGCCTGACAGCGCCATCGGCACTGTCAGCGGCAACGATTTTACCTCCGCCTCCGCCTCCGGCACGCTGAACGGCAAGCTGCGGGTGTCTTACACCAAGCTGGACGGCACCATGCTGACGGCCGTGCTGGCGCTGGAAATCGGTAAGCTCCCTGTGGTTGTCTTTGACTATGAGCCCATTGACGGCAAGCCTCAGGAGGGCGCCCATTTCCACTGGGGCAAGAACACCTACGTCAACAACGGCACCAACAAGGACGGCGGCTACATTTTGCGCAACAACGAATCTGTCACCGTGCCTGTCCATACCCACGGCAGCAACAACCCGGAGGATTGGACCTACAATACTTTCTCCTCCCCCATTGTGTTCTCCGGCAACTATGACACTGCCGTCCCCGCGGCGGAAATCTTCCAGGCCGATGGGTACCAGTTCTATCTTTGGCCCAACAACTCCATCGACGCGTATCTGGCGGGCAATCTCAGCACCACAAGCGTGGATGACGGCGGCCAGGTTCGGTTTGGCGACTACTCCCTGGAGCTGAACTTTGACTACGCCTCCTACAACGGCACCTCCAACTCCAACTACTACCTGCGCAATTGCGGCGGCCGGTATCTGGTAGAGGGCCAGCCCTCTGAGGTGGGCGTCTGGGTCTACGCGGACGCTGAGACCTACAACCTGAACGGCTACTATATCAGCACCGATATCACCTATTGGGACAACGGCTATAACGGCTACCAGTCCTTCTCCCTGGTCCATGATATGGTGGACGAGAACGGCAACGTCTATCAGTCCACAAACACTGACTGGGTAGGCTGGATGTACTGCTACGCTAAGCTGGACGGCAGCTCCTACCGAGATAAGAACGGCAAGGTAACCAACTGGCGCGATCTCAGACCCTTCTACAGCCCCGAGCACCCCTATGTGATCATCAATGGCCAGGGCATGATCTGGCTGAGCTATCAGCCCGCTGCCGGCGGCGGCCGGTACAACGGCACCCTGTACTTTGACAACTACCGCTTTGTCTACGGCACCAACCTGGACGACCTGGACAACCCCATCATCACCGAGGCCGCGGTAAACGGCACAAAGCTGCGCTCCGACGAGGTCATGACCATCCAGGGCAACGGCGTGGAGATTACCTCCAAGTACAAGGACTTTGCCGGCAAGAACGCCTCCGGCATTGACGCCTCCAGCACCATGTTCCTGGTGGACGGCGTGGAAGCCAAGCCCGACGCCGGCGAGACCGAGGCCACCTACCGCATGAACCTGGCCAACGGCAGACACTCCCTGTCTGTCACCGTCTATGACAACTTCGGCAACGCCAAGACGGAAAATTACTACTTTGATATTCAGGGCGACACCGAAACCGGTTATGTGAAGCTCTCCGGTGCGGACACCGTGGTCATGGGCACGCCTTATGTGCTGACCCTGGAGTCTGTGGGCACGGTGAAGGCCGCCGACGTGAGCATCATCCAGTTGAATACCGACTTCGGTGCGCCGGTGATTACCCCCAAGGACGGCTGGACCATCACCTCCGAGATGGCCGATACCGGCTTTAAAAAGGCCAAGCTGGATCTGACCGCCCAGTGGAACGGTGCCGGCGAGGCCCCCGCTGATGCGGAAATCGCCACCATCGCCTTTAACGTTCCCGCCGGCCTTGACCGTGAGATTGACTTCTTTACCTATCAGCTGGTGAAGGCAGAATGCACCCTGCCCGACGACACCATCAGCACCTGCGCCCAGGAGAAGGTTACCCTGGAGCTCAGCGCGTACTACAACATCACCCCCGGCATCTCCATCAAGGGCCATCCCACGGTGCTGACTGTTACCGACATTGACGGCAACATCGCCGAGGGCGTCACAGTGCTGGTCAACGATGTGGAAATCGGCCAGACCGACGCGAACGGCCAGATTACCGCATACATCTCCCTCACTGCGGATTCTTTCCTGGTCCGGGCGGTCAAGGACGACCACGTCTCCTTCACTGTCAAAATCACCGTGCTGAGCGTGGTGGGCGATGAGACCGGAAAGCCCATCAACGTCCACGAGACCGCCAGCAAGAACGGCTCCACCACCCAGACCGTCAGCTGGATGGCCAATGTGGACGCCACCGACAACAAGGCCGTGGTGGAATACGCCAAAACCCGGGATCTGGCAGGCGCTGCCCGGGCCGAGGGCCGCAGCACGCCCTTCGGCTTTGCCACCACCAAGAACGTTGCCTACATCAACAGCGTCCAGATCGACGGCCTGGAGCCCGGCACCACCTACTACTATCGGGCCGGCGACGGCAATGACGCCCACTGGTCTGAGATCCGCAGCTTCAAGACCGTTCCGGTCTCCGGCGACACCCGGTTCTTCGTTCTGGCCGATACCCAGATGAACGGCAACCCCGAGGCGGATGCCGAGTCTATCGACATGCTCAATCAGATTGGCACACGGGTGGCCGGCTATGACTTCGGCATCCAGACCGGCGACTATGTGGACAGCGGCGCCAACTACGCCATGTGGAACGAAATCCAGTCTGTGTTCGGCAGCGCCTTTGCCGGCATCGACATGGTTCACACCATGGGCAACCACGAGTATTCCAATGACGCCACCGGCACCTCCGGCACCTTGGTGTTCCACTTTGACGAAGACCACCAGCTGTGCTACTCCGTCCGTTACGGCGATATCTATATTGCCGTCATCAACAACATGCGCTTTGGCACCATTTCCGCTGACGAGCTGAACCAGGCCCTGGCCTGGATTGCTGAGGATTCCAAGGATGTAAAGGCCAGCTGGAAGATTCTCTCCACCCACCAGCCCGCCTACTACACCAACGTGACCGGCGGCAACGAGCGTGTCCACGAGATTCTGCCCCCCGCCATGGATGAGCTGGGCTTCAACGTGGTCTTCTCCGGCCACGACCACTCCTATGCCCGCACTGAAATGCTCCGTGACGGCAAGGTAGTCAGCGAAGACGGCACTGTTTACTTCATCGGCGGCGACCTGGGTGAGAAGAGCCGGATTGCCAACTATGCCGCAGTGAACAACCCCGACTTCCACTTCGCCAGCATCAACCAGGAGGACTACCAGGCCCTGTATCTGGACGCCTATACCCAGGGCGAGACTCTCACCATTACCGCCAGGAACTATGACGGCACACCCATTGACTCCGTCACCCTGTACTCCAAGTGCTACAACGGCCACACCTTCACCCTGTATGAAGATGGCTGCGCCATCTGCGACGTGTGCGGCAAGCACATTGACGTCCACGACGTGAACTATACCGGCTGGCTCACCGTAAAGGGCACTGAGAACACCGACGCGCCCAAGGAAATGTACTTTATCAACGGCGTTTACCGCACCGGCTGGTTCCAGCTGGGAGACGATATGCTCCACTTCGGCACCGACGGCGTGAAGCATGAAACCGTCACCGTGGATGAGCGCACCTGCACCAATCCCGGCAGACTGGTCACCACCTGCCAGACCTGTAACAAGAAGTACTACTCCGCCAGCCGCTGGGCCGAGGGCCACCAGTGGGATGAAAACCATGTGTGTGAGATCTGCGGCCTGGAGGGCACGGATATTACCACCCTGCCCTACACCAATGTGAGCGCTGTTTACAGCTACAAGAGTGCCGGCAGAAAGATCCAGCCCAAGCCCGTGATCACCGACGGCGACAAGACCCTGGACATCCGCACCACCAACGCCTCCAACGACGGCTACGTCACCTGGCAGAACTTTGACCGCATCGGCACTGCCACCGTCACCGTAGAGGGCCGTATGGATTACTACGGCACCCTGGTGATTCCCTACCGGATCGTCCCGGACAAGGTGCAGAACATCAGCGTGGATAACACCGCCGAGACCACCATCAGCCTGAGCTGGGATCCGGTGCTGGAGGCGGAGTCCTACGCCGTGTTCCGCTGGGACTACGGCACCAAGACCATGTCTGAGCTTGCCGTGACAGACGACACCTCCATCACTCTGGAGAATCTGGATCCCAACACCAACTACACCATGTGCATTAAGGCCCGGAAGAATGTAGAGGGCGAGGATTACGATTCCTGCGAGTACAGCTGGATCTACGGCAAGACCCTCAAGCCCACGCCCCTGGATCCCTCTGCGCTGCAAACCGCTATTTCCAACGGCGAATCTCTGAACCGGAACGAATATACCACCGAGAGCCTTGCCCAACTGGATGAGGCCCTGGAGATTGCCCGCCAGGCGCTGGCCGCCGCAACCACCCAGGAAGCGCTGGATCAAGCAGCCGAGGCCCTGAACAATGTACTGAACAGTCTGGTCAAGCTGGATCTGGAAGCCCTGAACGAGGCCATTGAAGAGGCCGAGGCTCTGATTGCCGAGGATTACACCGAAGACTCCCTTGCCGCCGTGCAGGAGGCCCTGGAAGCTGCCCGCACCCTGGTGGAGCAGGGCGGCAGCCAGGCGGAGGTCGACGCCGCTGCCGAGGCACTGAATGCCGCCCTGGAGGCCCTGGAGCATGTGCACAGCTTCGACTGCCCGGGCAAGGACTTCACCGATATGCCTCAGGAAGGCAACTGGGCCCACGCTCCCATCGATTGGGCTGTCACCAATGGCATCACCAACGGCACCAGCGCTACCACCTTCTCCCCTGAGAAGATCTGCTCCCGTGCCGAGGTTGTCACCTTCCTGTGGCGCACCGCCGGCAGCCCCAAGCCGGAACAGGTTGACAATCCCTTCACCGACGTGGTAGAGGGTACGTTCTACTACAATGCCGTACTGTGGGCTGTGGAGCACAACATCACCAACGGCATGACCGCCACCACCTTCAACCCTGCCGGCCAGTGCACCAGAGGGCAGATCGTCACCTTCCTGTGGCGTGCTCTGGGCAGCCCCGAAGCTGCGGGCGAGAACCCCTTTGCCGACGTGCAGGCGGGCGCCTACTATGCGCAGCCCGTGCTGTGGGCCGTGGAGAAGGAAGTGACCAACGGCCTGAACGCCACCACCTTTGGTCCCAATAACCTGTGCAACCGCGCCCAGGTTGTGACCTTCTTGCACAGGGCTTATGCCAACCGGACCCCGGAACCCACCGCACCCACCGCACCCACCGTACCCGCTGAGCCCACCGCCCCCGCGGTGAGCGAGCCGGTGATTACCGAGCCTGTTGCTCCCACCACGGCGGGATAAGCTCCCAAACGCCATAATACACCAAGGGGACTGCCGTCACGGCAGTCCCCTTTTTGCGTCAAATGCGTCAGTAAATCGAACTCTGTTACTTTGCAAACCGGTTGGCATAGCCGCAGCGCTGACAAAGCGGCTCTACTGCCCGGCCCCGGCGGAAGCCCTCCAGGATGGCCAGTGCTCTGGGCTGCTCCAAGATCCGGTCCAGCGGCTCAGTGCAGAGATTGCCCAGGGACAGCTCTCCCTCGTGGTCCAGGCAGCAGGGTACCACCGTGCCATCACACAGCACGCCGATCTGGTCGCGCAGACCGTAGCAGCTGTGCGCGGCATTCTGTGTGCTCTGCTCCATAGACGGCCAACGGAAGATCTCCCCCCAGCTGAGATACACCCGCTCGCCCAGCTTTAATCCGCCCCGTACCTGGGGCCATGGGCCGGGGAAATGGGCCTGCAGCAGAGAAAGGATTTCCGGGTTCCGCTGTCGGAGTCCCCGGATGTCTTCTCCGTCCAGGTTCCACAGGCGGAGATTGATCAGCTTACCCGCGGCACTTGCCCGGTGGGCAAAGCCCACGCAGCCCTCCAGATAGCTGTGCAGACTGCCACCCTCATTGGCCTCAAAGGAGTGCAGAGAGAGATTTACCTTGTGCAGGGCGTCTGCCCGCAGCAACAGTTCCTCCTTCTCGGGGATGAGCGTGCCGTTGGTGGTGAGAATCACCCGAAAGCCCAACTCCCCCGCCAGGGCGAGAAATTCCTCCAGCTGTGGGTGGAGCAAAGGCTCTCCCATGAGATGGAAATACAAATAGTCCGTGTAGGGACGCAGGCGCTGACACAGCAGTGCAAATCTATCCGGGGGCATAAACTCCGGGGCTCTGCCGGTTTTGGGGCAGAACGCACAGTCCCGGTTGCAGATGTTTGTGATTTCCAGATATATCTTTTGAAAACGCATGGTCTTCCCTCCCCCTGACCGCATTTTACCACAGGCCCGGCCAGGTTGCAAGAACTACCGATTTTTTTCGGAATGTGACAGAATCGTCATTTTCCCGGCGGCTGCCTGTGGTATACTCAGGTCAGAACAGAACAACAGGAGGCATATCGCTATGGATATATTGAGAATTGAGCATCTGACCAAGGTATACGGCACCGGGGAGAATCAGGTCCGGGCCCTGGACGACGTAAGCTTTACCGTGCCAAAGGGCCAGTTTGTGGCCATCATCGGTCCCTCCGGCTCCGGCAAGTCCACCCTGCTGCACATTTTGGGTGCTGTGGACCGGCCCACCGACGGAAAGGTCTTTTTGCAGGACCAGGACGTGTTTGCCCAGGATGAGGACCACCTGGCAATCTTCCGCAGGCGGCAGGTCGGCCTGGTTTACCAGTTCTACAACCTGATTCCGGTGCTGAACGTGACAGAAAACATGACCCTGCCCATGCTGCTGGACGGGCAGAAGGTCAACGAGACCCGGCTGCAGGAACTGCTCCACACTCTTGGCCTGGAGGGCAGAGAAAACCATCTGCCCAATGAGCTCTCCGGCGGCCAGCAGCAGCGGGTCTCCATCGGCCGGGCGCTGATGAACTCACCCGCCGTGATGCTGGCCGACGAACCCACCGGCAACTTGGACAGTAAAAACAGCCGGGAAATCATCGAGCTGCTTCGGCTGTCCAACCGGAAGTTCGGCCAGACGTTGATTGTCATCACCCATGACGAGAGCATCGCCCTGCAGGCTGACCGAATCATTGCCATTGAGGACGGCAAAATCACGAAAGACGAGGTGCTGCGATAATGGGAATCCTGAGACGCTTTACCCTGCGCTGCCTGCTGGAGAACAAAACCCGAACCCTGGTGACCATCATCGGCATCGTGCTGTCTGTGGCGCTGTTCACCGCCGTGGCAGAGGGCGCCTATTCCGGGCAGCAGTATCTGATTGATACAGCAGTGGCTGCCGAGGGACACTATCATATCTCCGCAGTGGGCATGAGCCCGGAGGGCGTGGACCAGCTGCGCCAAAATCCCCAGGTAGATCAGCTTGCCACCTTCTCTGCCCTGGGCTGGGCCATGGTTGCCCCGGAAAACGAGTACTATCCCTATCTGTATGTCCAGTCCTGCTCCGACAATATTCAGGATCTGCTGGCCATCCGACTGCAGGAGGGCCGTATGCCGGAAAACGACACGGAGCTGATAGTGGGCAACAATCTGGCGGGATCGTCCAACTTTTCGTATCAGGTGGGCCAATCCGTCACCCTGGAGCTGGGCCGCCGGGTCAGCGAGGGCGAGCCTCTTTCCTTCACCAGCCCCTACCTTGGGCAGGAGGAGCAGCTGGTAGATGCTTCGTCGCGCACCTTTACCGTGGTGGGTATTTTTGAGCGGCTGAGCGGTGAAATAGAGCCCTACAGTATGCCCGGATGCATGGCACTGACCTGTGGGGCGGAGAGCAGTGAGAAAAGCGCGTTCTTCACGCTGCACAACATCAATGAAGTGTACAGCTTTGTGGAGTCCTATCCCTTTGAGGAAAACACCGTCATCGGTGTGAACCGGGACCTGCTGCTGTTCCACGGGGCATCAGGCAATGAGAATCTCATCGTAGTGCTCTACGGACTGCTGATTATCCTGTTTTTGCTGATTATGTTCGGGTCTGTGGCGCTGATCTACAATTCCTTCTCCATTTCGGTGGCAGAGCGGACCCGGCAGTTCGGACTGCTGAAATCCATCGGCGCCACCAGAAAGCAGATCCGTGCCACGGTACTCGCCGAGGCGATGATGCTCTGCGTGGTGGCCATCCCCCTGGGGCTGGTTGTGGGCTGCGCCGGCATCGGACTGACGCTGTATGCCCTGCGGGATCAGTTTTCCATGATTGTCATGGGCGGACAGGGCATTGTGCCGATCCACCTGGTATTGAACGCACCGGCCTTGGCAGCCGCCGCAGTGGTGGGTCTGGTGACTGCCTTGATCTCCGCCTACATCCCCGCGCGCCGGGCAATGCGCATTATGCCCATTGACGCCATCCGCATGAGCAAGGATATCCGGGTTACCCGCAGAAACGTGAAGACCGGCAAGCTCACCTACAAAATCTTCGGCTTCCCGGGAATGCTGGCCTCCAAGTATTACAAGCGCAACCGGAAGGGATATCGTGCCACGGTAGTCTCTCTGTTTATGAGCGTGGTGCTGTTTATCTCCGCCTCCAGCTTCTCCCAGTATCTGCGCAGAGATATCGCTGCCAATATCTCCAACAATGCCTTTGATATTTCTGCCACGGTGTATACCGAAACCCCGGATGAGATGCCGGACCCCGAGGCGGTCCTCCGGCTGCTCTCCGGCGCAGAGCAGGTGGACAGAGGCGTCTATACTGTGATGGTGAGCCAGAACCTGGAGGTTTCTCTGGAGGCTGTGAACCCCGACGGGCCTGTGATCACCCAGGCCATGGAGGATTCCGGCAAATATTTAGGGCCTGTGTACACCTTCTATTTGCAGGACAGCGAGTATGCCGCCCTGTGCAGTCAGGCCGGGGTAGACCCTGCGCTGGGCCAGGCGCTGATTTATGATTTTACCGCCGTGCTGCGCTGGACCGAGGAGCAGGGCACCGTCTATCACGCCTCCAACCTGCTGCAGGACAAGGTCTTCCCCCTGCAAGCGGAGCTGGTGGAAGCCCGGTATCGCATCGGCGACTGGATGCTGCTGTACTACGACGACACAAATCCTGAAGGTCCCGCTTATATTTATGCCAAGGCAGAGGGCGACGGTTATGACCCCGAGACGGAAAAGCGCTTCACGCCGGAGCAGTCGGAGCTGCGTACCCCGGTAACTGTTGCCGCCCGGCTGGACAAGGCGCCCCTGGCCTCCTCGGAGGATACCGTGTGTCTGTACCTCCCCTATTCCGCATTCGGGCAGGCATCCCGGGACGAACAGGCGTCCAACTGGCATCTGCGGCTGTACTTTTCCGCTGAAAACCACGCCGCCGCCCGCCAGTCCATGGAGTCTTTGATCGCTGAGAACGAAAACAGCTACAGCGGGGCCCACATTGAACTGTGGGACAGCCGGGAGGGCGAAGAGGCCACCCGCGCCATGGTGCTGGTGCTGGATGTGTTCACCTATGGCTTTATCGTTCTGATCTCTCTCATCGCGGCCGCCAATGTGTTCAACACCATCTCTACCAACATCATGCTGCGGCGCAAAGAATTCGCCACTCTGAAATCTGTGGGTATGGACCGCAAGGGCTTTGGCAGGATGCTGCGTTTTGAGTGCCTGCTCTACGGCACCCGCTCCCTTCTGTATGGTCTGCCGGTCTCCCTGCTGCTCAGCTATGCCATCTACAAAGTGGTAACCCAGGCCTTTACTTCCGAGTATCTGCTGCCCTGGGCCAGTATGCTCATCGCCGTTGGCAGCGTGTTCCTCGTGGTATTTGCCACCATGCTCTACTCCATGCACAAGGTCAACCGCCAAAACATCATTGAAACCCTGCGCAATGAAAACACTTGATTAACAAACCGGGTGCCGGCCCACAGCCGACACCCGGTTTGTTTGTGGTTACACCACCATCGTTAGCAGTACATATAGCCAGTGAGCCGCCACACCGGCCACAATGCCGCCGATGGTGTGGCTTAAAATCGCCTTACCGGTGTGCTCGTTGCAGCCCAAAACGTCCATCATAGACACGTGGGTGCTGAGATAGCCGCTCCAGCACATGCAGATGGCAGTGAATACCGCCACGTCCCCGGTATCGATCAGACCCTCCCGGGCAAATTTGGGAATCAAGCTCATGGCCGCGCCTGCAGAGCCCAGCGCAGTCACCGGCACTGCCAGCGCCTCACCGCTGTCAAACCCAAACAGAGGTTTCAGCAGGAAGCCGATCTTTTCCGCCACACGGGGCAGCAGGGCAATCCCCTCAAAGGCTTCGCCGCTGTAGCCGCCGGCAGGCTTGCCGTTGGTGAGCATTAAAACGACCGAGCAGATAATCAGCACGCCGGGGATGATGCCAAGGCCCAAATCCACGCCCTTTTTGCCGCCCTCCATTATGGCGTCAAGCACGTGGAGCAGACCCTTCTGATTGCTGACATGGACGGGATGCTCATGCTCATAGGCCTCATCCATGGCTGGAGCGTCCTTGCCGTAAACCTTTTTCATAAACAGCAGCATCAGGCGGGTGGACACAATGGCGCCTGTAACCGCGCCCAGATTGCCGCACAGAGCCGCCATGCCCACCCCCTTGCCCAGGGTGGTGCCCATGCCCAGCACAAAGCTGGTAACAATCAGCCCCATGCCAAAGGCAGTGCCCAGATTGGTCAGGGCAGGGATTTGGTAGGCCTTGAAATACTGCCGGAATTTTCGGTCGTCCGCCAGGGTCAGAATAGCAGGATTATCCGACAGATAGGTGGACACGATCCCCAGGGCGGAGGCACCGGGCATACCGAACAGGGGCTTCATAAGCGGGGAGAGCAGTTTGTTTAACAGTGCCACCACGCCGAACTCTGTGAGCAGATTGGACAAGGCGCCGGCAATGACCGCAATGGCCATGATGTAAAACACTGTATCCATAAGCACCCGATAGGCAGTGTTCATCAAGGTGTTGATGGCATTGCCCAAGCCCATGGGCACGGCAAACACACTGAATATCAAAAGAAAGACAAAGAAGAACAGCGCAGCCTTTAAATCGGCCTTGAGGGTTTTGCTTTTGTGAATCATGACAGTTTTTTCTCTCCCTTCGGGTCAAAACCTTGTACATTATAGCGCATAGTGGGAGAAAGGTAAAGGGCTTTTTTCCGTTTTTTTAGATTATTTTCTGGTTGGTCTCATCAACGCCGTCATCAGTCCCGGATGGCATCCCGATAGTATGCCCGAATCAGCTTTTCCAGCTCCCGGTTGGAGCGGCTGCGGTAGCCATCGGGGGGAAAAATCAGAACCAGGTCAACATAATATCTCTCATGTCCCAGGCTCAGATACTCCGCGTCCGGCCTGGGCCGTGCGCAGGAGGCGTAGGTAAACGCCAGTCCCAGTCCATGGCACGCCATCTCTGCGGCAAAGGCCGCAGTAAGATGCCCATTGGTGCAGATTGGCGTGAAGCCGTGCTTTTCAAACTGCTCCCAGGCCACACTGCCAAGCACGGTCTCCCGGCCGGAGAGAAGGTACTCAAAGGCCCTCGTGTCAGACAGATCGATCCAGGACCGATTGGGGTAATCCAGATGAACATATTCCATGGCCGGGTGCGTTCGGTTGACCACCAGGCATACTTCATCCCGCAGGATCGGCACGTCCTGCGGCTCCCGCTCCCCCTGGCGCAGGGCCACCAAGGCCATATCCAGCTCTCCCGCGGCTACCATTCTGCGCAGCACCAGGGTGTCATGCTCGGACAGGAGGATCTCTACCTTTGGATATTCCAGCCGAAACTGCTTCAACACCGCCGGGATCAGATGTCTGCCGCGAAAACTGCTGATTCCAAAGCTAATCCTGCCCCCCTTGGGCTGGTCCGTCTCCCGCAGCTCGGTTCGGACCCGGTGATACTGCTGCAGCATCTGCCTTGCATTCTGCACATAAATTTCCCCTGCCGCAGTAGGCCGCAATGGTGCCTGCCTTTATAGACGTGGGCTTGGTTGCCATTGTCTTTGCTGTGATTGCCCTGTTGATGAAGCTGGCACCTCAGAAGGAAATCATCTCAAAGGTGCCCTGGAATACCATTCTCATGATTGCCGGCGCGGGTATGCTGATTGCCGTGGCAGTAAAGGCAGGCACCATTGATATGCTCTCCGCCTGGATCGGCAACAATGTGCCCACATGGCTTGTCCCCCTGGCGTTCTCCATTATCGGCGCAATTATGAGCTTCTTCAGCTCCACCACCGGTGTGGTCTGCCCCGCTCTGTTCCCCCTCATTCCGGCTCTGGCCGCTTCCACCGGACTGAGCCCTGCCGCCCTGTTCACCTGCACAGTGCTGGGCGCCCAAAGCTCCGCCATCTCTCCGTTCTCCTCCGGCGGCAGCCTGATCCTCGGCTCCTGCGGCAACGAGGAAGAGCGCAATTCTCTGTTCAACCGCCTGCTGTTTGTGGCAGTTCCCATCAGCGTAGGTCTGTGTGCCGTGTATAACTTCATTGTCTCCATGATTCTGTGATTGCAAAAGTTTTTCTTCATAGTAATTATGAAATGAATTCATGAGAAAAAGCGTAAAACCCCTTGCAAATTGATTGTATATCTTGTATAATACCGCTGGGAGTATAGAGGGATTCCTTCGTCATTTTGCCCATAGCCCCCCGTACTTCCTCCATCATTCGGGAACTGATTCCCGACGCGACAGATTCGCAAAAAGGAGAAGAAAAATGCTGAAACTCTATGACACCGGTATCTATCTTGTCAACGGCGAAACCATCGTCACCGATCCTGCGCAGCTTCCCACTCCTGTTTCCAAGGAGGAAGCCGCAAAGGGCACTATGGCCTATGGCATCCTGGAGGCCCACAACACCTCCGGCAGCATGGAAGATCTGAAGCTCAAGTATGACTCCATGACCTCCCATGACATCACTTACGTCGGCATCATCCAGACTGCCCGTGCCTCCGGCATGAAGGAATTCCCCCTGCCCTATGTGCTGACCAACTGCCACAACTCCCTGTGTGCGGTGGGCGGAACTATCAACGAGGACGACCATAAGTTTGCCCTGTCCGCTGCCCACAAGTACGGCGGCATTTATGTGCCCACCAACCTGGGCAATATCCACTCCATCAACCGTGAGCTGATGGCGGGCTGCGGCCGGATGATTCTGGGTTCTGACTCTCACACCCGCTACGGCGCCTTGGGCACCCTGGCTGTGGGCGAGGGCGGCGGCGAGCTGGCCAAGCAGTTGGTTGGCAGAACCTATGACTTTAAGCGTCCCGGCGTCATTGCGATTTATCTCACCGGCAAGCCCAAGCCCGGCGTCGGCCCCCACGACGTGGCCCTTACCCTGGTGGGTGAGACCTATAAGAACGGATATGTAAAGAACAAGGTCATGGAATTTGTGGGCCCCGGCATTGCCAATCTGCCCATGGAATATCGCAACGCCATCGACGTGATGACCACCGAGACCACCTGCTGGTCCTCTATCTGGGTCACTGATGAGAAAACCAAGGAGTACTTCACCATCCACGGCAGACCCGAGGCTTATAAAGAAATGAAGCCCGCAGCGGTGACCTGGTATGACGGCTGCGTGTATGTAGATCTCAACAAGATTGAGTGCACCATTGCCATGCCCATGCACCCCTCCAACATCTACACCATCCATGAGCTGCAGGAAAACGCCGCTGACATCCTCCATCTGGTGGAAGAGAATGCCAACAAGCAGCTGAAGAAGGTAAAGATGGACCTCTCCTCCAAGCTCCGCGACGGCGCCATCTGGGTGGAGCAGGGCGAGATTGCCGGCTGCTCCGGCGGTACCTATGACTCCATCTGCGCGGCGGCAGACATCCTGAAGGGCAAGTCCATCGGCAACGGCGCCTTCTCTTTGAGTGTCTACCCCGGCTCCATGCCTGCACTGGCCTCTCTGATTAAGACAGGCCGTGCCTTTGATCTGGTTTCCGCCGGCGTGCTGCTGCGCGAGTGCTTCTGCGGTCCCTGCTTCGGCGCAGGCGATACCCCCGCCAACGGCGAGTTCTCCATCCGTCATACCACCCGGAACTTCCCCAACCGCGAGGGCTCCAAGCCCGGCGAGGGCCAGATCTCCGCTGTGGCCCTAATGGATTCCCGCTCCATTGCCGCCACTGCGGCCAACGGCGGCAAGCTTACCGCTGCCTCTGACCTGGACGTGGAGTATACCGATCCCGCTTACAGCTTCGACAAGGGCATCTACGAAAAGCGCATCTACAACGGCTGGAAAAAGCCCGAGCCTGAACACGAGCTGAAGTTTGGCCCCAACATCAAGGATTGGCCCGATATGCCCGCGCTCACCGACGATCTGCTGGTGAAGGTCTGCTCCTACATCACCGACCCCGTCACCACCACCGATGAGCTGATCCCCTCCGGCGAGACCTCCTCTTACCGCTCCAACCCCGAGCGTCTGTCTGAGTTTGCCCTGTCCCGCCGGGATCCCGAGTACGTAGGCCGCAGCAAAGTCCTGCGTCAGTTTGACCGTGACCGCCGTGCCGGCAAGGGTCTGAGCGAAGAGGTCAGCAAGGTCTATGACGTGCTGGAAAAGGCCGGCTTCAAGGTAGACCGTGAGGGCACCGACATCGGCTCCACGATCTACGCCAACTGCCCCGGCGACGGCTCTGCCCGTGAGCAGGCCGCCTCTTGCCAGCGCGTGATGGGCGCCAGCGCCAATCTGGCCCGCGCCTACGCCACCAAGCGGTACCGCTCCAACTGTATCAACTGGGGCATGGTTCCCTTCCTTGTGGAAGAGCCCGAGGCCTTCGAGCTGGGCGACTACGTGTTCATCCCCGGTGTGCGCCAGGCTGTACTGGAAGCCAAGGACAACTTCTCCGCCTATGTGGTAAAGGCTGACGGCACTGTAAAGGAAATCAAGGTCTCCCTGGGCGGACTGACTCCCGACGAGCGCCAGATCATTGCAGACGGCTGCTTGATCAACTACTATCGCAACAACTAATCTATGCCAGATACAGAAAGAACCGGCCGGAAACGGTCGGTTCTTTCTGTATCTGGTCTATTATAATCTGCAGTGACCAAATTGGGCTTCCGTCAGAAGCCCAGGTCCTCCCCCACCAGGATCACATGGATCCGGCTGGGATGGCGGGAATATCGGGTGATTAAAAACTGGCAACAGATGGTATCGGGAGATTTGCAGTCGGCACACACGCCGGTCTTGGTGCAGGGGGTGTTCAGCCCAAAGCGCTGGGTGTTGATAGGTGCCGCCACATTTCTGGCCCGCTTCATGGCGCTGTCGGCATCGGGGCAGACTTTATTCATGCCCACAATGCAAATCACCCGCCTGGGCCCCTGGGCAATGGCGGAAACCCGGTTGGCGTTGCCGTCAATGTTTACCATGACACCGTCCTGGGTGATGGCGTTGGCGCTGGTGAGAAATACGTCTGCGTCATAGGCAGCCAGCATCGCAGCCCGCTTGTCTTCCATGGCGTCACGGTCAATAAATTGGTAATTCCCATGCTTCACGGCGTCCACCAGGCCGATCTCGTGGGCGCTCATGGCCCCGCCCATGGCAACGCTGCCGCCCTCGGGAATGAGGGAGAGGGCAATCTTCAGGGCCTCGGCGCCGGTCGGCGCATAGTAGCCCGTCATATTCCGGGAGCTCAGCCCCTTGATGACCCGCTGGGCCAGGGCCTCATGATACTTGGCAATGTTCTGGTTCATCTGCAGGCTCCTTTCTTCTGTTCCGCTGTGGTCAGCTCCAGCAGAGCCTGCTTCAGCAGCCCATAGCGCATATATTTGTTCTCGTCCGCAAAGTGGACCCGGCGATCCTGAACAGGGTTGTTCTCATAACTGAGAGATCTGTCTCCGAACTGTTCACTTGTCAGGTCAAAAACCCGGCCATCCACCACGTTGTAGCAGTGGAAGCCGCCCTCCGGCAGGGGCACGCCGTACACAGTGCCTCCGAAGATGTCCTGTGCCAGGAAGGAAGTGATAGAGCACTGGCCCCAGCTGGGGTGCTCTGTGGGCCAATGCTTCCGCATCCGTGGGGCGCAGGTCTCCGCACTCCAGCAGCGCATCAGCGCCCTGTAGAGATCCGCAGGCGTACGGATGCCGGGATACTCGTGGTCCTGGGCAGACACATCAAGCTGTGCCCACCCGTAGAAGCCGCAGCTTTGATTGGTGGATTCCATAGGCGCTCCTCCCGGTTGTAATTACTCCGCCAGCTTGGTGCGTCTGCGGCGGCGGCGCGGCTTGCGGGGCCGTTTTTTTGCAATCTCCTCGTCATAGGACTTGGCAAGCTCAGAGCTCTGGTCATAGACCAGGCGGGTGACCTTTAACCCACCTTCCAGGTCGTGCTCAAAGCGGATGCGAATGACAAATTCCCCGTGCTCTTCACAGGCCGCCTTAGACAGATAGCGCCGGCCGGGCTGAGCGTGCCAGTCCTCGCAGCTCATCAGCTTGCCGCACACAGGGCAGACATTCTCCTTGCCGGCCATGTCCCCCATGGCTGCAGCCTTGTCTTCATAACCGTGATAGACCTTCCTGCTGACGCATCCCGGAATCTGCGCCCCGTGGAGACCGTCCTCGTGCTCTTTGAGAGAGCCGCGGTACTCCTCCATTCCCTTTTTGAGATCCAGCTTTGCGCAAATCTGCGCGGTGTGGAAGGCGTCTCCCAGGGCGTCGTGGGCCTGGCGGGAGGCCTCAATGCCCATCATCTCCAAGGCGGTAGACAGCGCCTTTTGGTTATTGCCGCTGCCGGTTTGGGCGTTGAAAAACATCTGGGCGTTGTACCAGCGCTGAATCCACACCGGATCGTAGCCGTTGAGCATCATATTGCCGGCCAGCAGGGGAATGTCGTCAAACCCCCAGGTAAGGAAAACACAGTCCTCACCGCACCAGTTATAAAACTCATTGATGGCATCGTCAAAGCTCAGCCCCTCGGCCTTCAACCTGGACTCCTTGATGCCGGTGAGTTTGGAAACCCGGCTGTTCAGCCGACGGAAAAATTTGGGACGAATCAGAACCTGAAACTCGTCCTGTATAGTCTGATCCTCCAGCATCCGCACGGCACCGATCTGGATCACCTCTCCGCTGATATGGATGGGAAGCTGACGCTGGGCTGCGTAAGACCCGGGCCAGGGCTGGTTCCACTCCATATCCAATACGATATATTCCACAGGAAATCTCTCCTCACTGAAAAAACATGATTCCTTGTAAATATAGCACATCCCCGGCTGCAAAGCAATCCTTTTTTTCTCCTTTGCCCGCGGAATTCGGGAACCTTGGGCAGAAACATTGCTCCCCCCGCTGCATATACTACTGCAGAACAGGAGGGATTCTATGACGCAGAGCGGAACCATTCAGATTCAGGCGGTGACCTCCAGGGCAGATTTTCCGGTGCCCGGCGCAACGGTATCCATCTCCCGCAGGGCGGCAGATGGCACCAACACCCTGCTGGCCGTGCGGCAGACAGACGAAAGCGGCCTGACACAGCCCGTCACGGTGGCTACCCCGGCACTGGAAAACTCCCTGCAGCCGGATTTGCCCGTGGGCTGGACCGACGTGCGGGTGGTAATCTCCCACCCCGGGTATGAGGGGATTGTGGTAAACCAGGTACAGATCTTTCCGGGTGTGGCCACGGTACAGGAGATGGTAATGATCCCCAACGAGCAGCTGCCCGAGGATTTGAACCCCTCTCAAACCTTTGACGTGCCCGACCAGGGTCTGTAGGAGGCGTCCATGGCAGTACGGCTTCCATACATTCCGTCTTATATCACCGTCCACCTGGGACCTCCGGACACCCCGGCAAGAAATGTGACGGTCAGCTTTCAGGACTATGTGAAAAATGTGGCTTGCAGCGAGGTGTATCCCACCTGGGAGGAGAACGCCCTGCGGGCCAATATCCTGGCCATCACCTCCTATGCCCTAAACCGGGTGTACACGGAGTTTTACCGGGCCAGAGGCTATGACTTTGACATCACCTCCTCCACCGCCTATGACCAGCAGTTTGTAGAGGGGCGGAATTTCTTTCAGTCCATCACGCGGCTGGTCAATGAATTATTTGACGACTATCTCCGCAGGGTGGGCTTTGTGGAGCCCCTGGCTGCCAAGTTCTGCAACGGCACCACTGTGACCTGCCAGGGGCTGAGCCAATGGGGCTCCCAGAATCTGGCCCGACAGGGCTACAACTGGCTGCAGATATTGCAGTCCTACTATGGCACCAACACGGAAATTGTGACCAATGCGCCGGTGCGGGAATCCAGAGAGTCCTACCCGGGCTATAGCCTGCGCCGGGGCAGCCGGGGGCAGAACGTGGCCCTGATCCAGCGGGCCATCAACCGGATCTCCGTCAATTATCCGGCAATCCCGAAGCTGGCCATCGACGGGGTCTTCGGGCAGAATACGGAGAACGCTGTGCGGGAATTTCAGCGCGTGTTCGGCTTGGAGGCGGATGGGATTGTGGGCCGGCTGACCTGGTATGCTGTGGAACGGATTTTCACCGCAGTGCTGCGGTTGAGCGAGCTGTATTCCGAGGGGCTGCGCTACGAGGATCTGTCCTGGGAGCTGCCGGAGCCCCTGCGGGTGGGCAGCCGGGGAGAAAAGGTTTCACAGCTGCAGTATATGCTGTCCATCCTGGCCCAGTTTGTGCAGGAGATCCCCTCCCTGGCAGTGGATGGGATCTTTGGCCAGCAGACCAGGGCCTCTGTTTTGGCCTTTCAGGCCTTTGACCAGCTGCCGGAGACCGGGGAGGCGGATGAGCGGACCTGGGACGAGATTTTTGACCAATTCTCCGGCATCGAAAACAGCGTGCTGGGAGGCACCGGCCAGCGTGGGGCCCCGGGCAGTGCCACCACAGTGGCAAATGCACGCCTGCGGCTGCAGGCGTTGGGCTACAGCGGGCAGAATCTCAGGCAGGAGCTGCTCCGATTCCAGGCTGCCAACAATCTGCCCCAGACCGGGCAGTTGACCGACGCCACTGCCAGGGCCATCACCGCACAGTACCGGGCAAACGCCGGCAGCATGACGCAGTACCCTGGCTATCCCCTTGCCAACGGCAGCACAGACCCACAGTGAAGGAGGCAAATATGGAGGATATGGAATTGATCGGAAGGCCCGTTCGGAGCCTGCAAACCATGCTGCGGGCCATCGCCCGGTGTGACAGACAGCTGCCACAGGTCATTCCGGACGGAATCTACGGCCCAAAAACCCAGGCTGCCGTAGCCGCCTTTCAGCGCAGGGAGGGCCTGCCCCAAACCGGGGTGACAGATTTTGCCACCTGGAAGGCGGTGTGCGCCGCCTTCCACAACGCCAGGATTCGGCTCTCCCCAGCAGCCCCGGTGCAGATCGTTATGCAGCCCGGCCAGGTGTTCCTGGAGGGCAGTGACAACCGGAATGTGCTGCTGGTACAGGCCATGCTGCACAATCTGCACGAGGTTTATCCCAATCTGCCGGATTGCACAATGTGCGGCGTTTGCGAAAGGACCACCTCCGCCGCAATCTCTGCCCTGCAGCAGCTATGCGGCGCGCAGCCCTCCGGGATTCTGGACAAGGAGCTCTGGCAGATGCTGTGCGGCCTGTATACCCAGGCTGTGGGGGACGGAGAGCGAACCCGCTGAACTTTGCCGCCCCCGTCGATGCCGGCGGGGGCGTTTTTGACGGAATCTGAATTCCCTACTTGCAAGTTTGTCCAAGCTGTGGCATAATAGAGCAAATACAAGCCCGCCGGCACCGGCGGCAGGACAAACGCAAGGAGTTGAACCTATGAATACCCTGATTCCGCGCCCCCGCTTCTGGGCGGACGCCGCGCTGCAAAAGCGCAACCAGCCCCCGCTGTTTATAGAGCTGATGATCTTCTTTTTGGTGATGCTGGTAGCCTCCATGATCCAGTCGCTGCTGGAGACTCCGTTCATGATGGGTTGGTTCTTCTCGGAAAAAATGGAGGGGTGGAGGGCTCTGACCGATTCCCTCTATGCCCAGGGCGCCACAGCAAACGAGGTCGTGGATGCCTCTATGGATTATATCTTTGAAGCCTTTGCCGGTGAGATTCCCGCGTGGCTGTTTGCTGTACAGCTGATTACCTGCGCGGCAAACATTGTAACCGCCATCCTGTTTTGTAAGCTCATTGAGAAGCGGGGCGTTGCCACCATGGGACTTGGCCGCAAGGGCTGGGCTGGAGAATATTTTCTGGGTCTTGTCATCGGTCTGGCGCTGTTTGGAATCGTTTATGCCATTGGCGTTGCTTTGGGCGGCTTTACACTGGGTGACTATGTCCTGCGGGCTGACCAGCTTCCGTTGCTGCTGCTTACTGCTCTGGGCTTCGGCCTCCAGGGGGCCGGCGAAGAGCTGATGCTCCGGGGCTATCTTGCCCCGTCCTTGAATAAACGTGTACCGGCGCCGATGTGCGTAGTGTTCACCTCTCTGTTGTTTGCGGTGCTGCATGTGGGAAACCCGGGCTTTACAGCTGCGGCCTTCTTTAACATCTTGCTCTTTGGGCTGGTGATGTGCGTGTATACCGTCAAGCGGGGCAGCCTGTGGGGCGCCTGCGCCCTGCACAGCATGTGGAACTTTGCCCAGGGCTGCATATTTGGGATGAACGTCAGTGGTCTGACCGGCTCCCCTACCCTGTTTGCCGGCGAGGTTGTGGGCTACAATGATTTACTCACCGGCGGAGATTTCGGCCCGGAGGGCAGTCTGTGCTGCACGGTGGTGCTGCTGGCTGCTTTGGGTCTGCTGCTCCTGCTGCCGGCAAAGGATCCCGCACCGGAAGAGCCTGCCGAGGCCTCTGAGAATCCAGAAGAGCGTTGATCTTATCATCCTCTGGGGAGTGAAAAACTTTTTTCTGATTTGGAAAAATAATGCTTGATTTTTTCGCCGGGATGTGCTAGTATATCTTGCGTACGGAGGCTTAGCTCAGCTGGTTAGAGCGCTTGCTTCACACGCAAGAGGTCACTGG
>CAMOKD010000002.1:0-102613 GCA_946617435.1 uncultured Clostridia bacterium
CGGAGGCTTAGCTCAGCTGGTTAGAGCGCTTGCTTCACACGCAAGAGGTCACTGGTTCGAGTCCAGTAGTCTCCACCAAAACCCGTGATTTGCTCCGCAAGTCGCGGGTTTCTTTTATACATGATATTTCTCTCCTGCCCTTCCAGAATGGCGCGGGCCTGTGAGGCTGACACTGCAATCGTAACTTCGTCAAGGTGGTAATGTAAAATGCTCCAGGAACAATGGCAAATACATTTAGAAGATCATGAGTATCCGCAGTCTGCAATTGACCACGACAGACTCATTGCCAGGGCAATTGTGGTAGACGACGGGAATCACTTCTATTTTGTCAGGGCCAACAGAGATGACGAATTTGGAAAAGCGACTCTGATCGAAACATCAGGCGGCGGAGTAGAGCCCGGCGAAGACCTGCACACCGCGATCCGGCGGGAGTTGAAGGAAGAACTGGGCGCGGAAGTGATGGTACTCTGTAAAATCGGAGTTGTCAGCGATTATTATAATCTGATCCACAGGCATAACCTGAACCACTATTTTCTGTGCAGAGTCGTATCTTTTGGAGAGAAGCATTTAACTGAGGATGAGACCTCCGTTTTTCATCTCTCTACCCTGAAGCTGGAATATCGGGAGGCCCTTACTGAGTATGAGAAGTGCAGCTGCACGCCGCTGGGAAGGCTCTTGGCAAACAGAGAGGTACCTGTCCTGAAAAGGGCAAAGGAGCTGCTGGAGGGGAGAAACCGGAACTAAACCAGCTGCATCCTCCCAGCAGGCAACGACAAAGCCCGCAGCCGACCGGGCTGTGGAATTGTATGGTTTGAGCCCCGTCTTATGCAAAAACAGCAGCCACCTGATAGGTGTCTGCTGCTTTTGGCACGCCGGAAGGGACTCGAACCCCCAACCCTCAGAACCGGAATCTGATGCTCTATCCATTGAGCCACCGGCGCGTTTGCTAGGGTATTATAACAGATGATTCACAAAAAGTAAAGAGGTTTCTTGAAAAAATTTTTGATTTTTATTTCCGGCCCTGCTCGTTGACAAAAGGCCAAAAGCATTATATACTAACAATAATACTTTCCGATCAGGAGGGAACCCAAATGCGCTTACAGGAATCCGGCGAAATGTATCTGGAAACCATTCTTATTCTTTCCCAGCGGATGAGCGGCGTGCGCTCTGTGGATGTTGGCGAGGAAATGGGTTTTTCTAAGCCCAGTGTGAGCCGTGCGGTCCATCTTCTGGAGGATGCCGGATATCTCACCATTGACAAAGACGGTTTTTTGCTGCTCACCGAGTCTGGCCAGGCCAGGGCAGAGAAAATCTATACCCGGCACACCATCCTCACCAAGTTTTTAAAGCAGTTAGGCGTCAGCGACGAAACCGCCGCAGAAGACGCCTGCAAGGTTGAGCATTATATCTCAGACGAGACCTTCAACGCCATTCGGGCTGCCTGTGAGCGCTGCCATGAGTGACCTGCTGCCCCGGCTGCAGGTGCTGGCAGACCCGTCATACAAAAGCTTTCTGGCCCCTTTGGTGCCCGATCTGGACCCCGAAACCATCCTGGGCGTCCGGGCGCCTGCCCTGCGCAGGCTTGCCGCCGAGCTGCGCGGAACCGCACAGGGGGAGGCCTTCTTGTCGCAGCTTCCCCATCGGTATCTGGAGCAGAACAATCTCCACGCCTACCTCCTTTGTAAGGAGCGTAGCTACCAACGCGCCCTGGCACTGACCCAGGCCTTTTTACCCTACGTGAACAACTGGGCCACCTGTGACGCCCTGCGCCCGGCGGTCTTTACCCGCCACAGGACAGAGCTTCTGCCTTGGATAAAGCAGTGGCTGGACAGCCCCATGCCCTACACCTGCCGCTTCGGCCTGGGAATGCTGATGACCCACTATCTGGATGGCGACTTTTTCCCCCAGGTGCTGGACTGGGCGGCCGCAGTGCGGCGCGAGGAATACTACGTCCGCATGATGCAGGCCTGGTACTTCGCCACCGCCCTGGCCAAGCAGTACCAGGCCACCCTGCCCTATCTGGAACAGGACCGGCTGCCCCGTTGGGTCCACAACAAAACCATCCAAAAGGCGGTGGAGAGCTTCCGTATCCCGGAGGAACATAAACAAGTGCTGCGGGGGCTGCGGCGCAAGGGTTGACAAACGGCAAGGCCGGCTGCGATGCTGCAGCCGGCCTTGCCGTTTTTCAGGACTCCTCCAGGGCAGAGGCCGCAGTCTCCCACTGCTCCATCAGCGACTGCAGCCGGGCCTCCTCGGTTTCCCGGGCCTGGCCCAGACGCAGCAGCTCCTGGTAATCTGCGGCGGCAGCCTCCAGCTGCGCGTCCAGCTGGGAGAGTACGTTCTCCTGCTTCTCAATCTCCCGCTCCAGGCGGCGGACCTCCTTTTCCAGGGACTTGGAATCCGTCCGTTTGGGCGGCTTTTCTTTTTTCTCCGCCCGTGCAGTCTGGGGAATGGGCCGGATGGCGGCGTTCTCCTTCAAAGAGCGATATTTGGCATAAGAGCACGGATAGTCCTTGATGGTGCCATCCTCCAGCTCCCAGATCCGTGTGGCAAATTTATCCACAAAGTAGCGGTCATGGGAGACAAAGAGCAGGGTGCCCTCATACTCGTCAATGGCGCATTCCACCCACTCCCTGGAGGCAATATCCAGGTGGTTGGTGGGCTCGTCCAGGATCAGCAGGTTGATTTTATCATCCATCAGCATGCACAGCCGCAGCCGGGACTGCTCGCCGCCTGAGAGGGTGCCCACGGTTTTAAACACGTCCTCCCCGGAAAACAGGAAGGCGCCCAGACGGTCTCTGGCCGACTGAGGGGTACAGTTCTTTTCATAGAGCATGGTGTCGTACAGCGTCCGCTCCGGGTGGTCAAAATGCATGACCTGGGGCAGATAGCCGTACTTCACCGTGGGGCCGAAGCGGATACGTCCGCTGTCAATGCTCTCCTCCCCCAATAGGCAGCGCAGGAACGTGGTTTTACCGGTGCCGTTATCCCCCAGAATGGCGATGCGCTCGCCGCCCTCTACAGTGAGCTCCACATCCTGAAACAGGGTGCGCAGATCATAGCGCTTGGTCAGATGCTCCACCGAAAAGACCATGTCGCCGAAGAATTCCTTCTCACCGAACCGGGCCCGCATGGTCTTTTCTGTACGGGGACGCTCGGTTTTTTCGATGCGCTCCATCCGGTGCTGGATAGACATGGCACGGCGGTAGAGCACCCGGTTGTTGATGCCCCAGCCCTTCATCCGCTCCAAAGTAAAGCCCAGTTGCTTGAGCTTGGCCTGTTCCTGCTCGTACTGCTTAAGCTGCAGATTGAACCTGGCCTGCTTCTCCTGCAGGTAGAAGGAGTAGTTGCCGTTGTAGTGCTCCGCCTTGCCGGCAGAGATCTCAATAATCCGGTCCACTACCCTGTCGAGGAAATATCGGTCATGAGAGATGGTCAGGGTGGTGCCCTTGAATTGACGGATATAGCCCTCCAGCCACTCCACACTGCGCAGGTCCAGATGGTTGGTGGGCTCATCCAGCAGGAGAATGTCGGTCTTCTCCAGCAGCAGGCGGGCAAGATTCACCCGGGTCTTTTCTCCGCCGGACAGCTGGGCGAAAAGCTGGTCCCGCATGGGGCCGGGAATGCCCAGGCCGTTGCAGATCTTGTCCACGTTGGTGTCCATCTCGTATCCGCCGCCCACCTCATAGGCGTTGCTCAGGCGGTCATACTCCGCCAGCAGGGCGCGGTCATCGCAGACAGTCATCTGCCGTTCCAGATTCTCCATTTTCTTTTTCAGCGCAAAGAGCTCCCGGTAAGCAGAGCGCAGTACGTTCTCTACCGTATAGGCAGCGGGATAATTGGGAATCTGAGAAATCAGCCCCACCCGGCGGCCCGGGGCAAAGACTATCTGGCCGTCGTCAGGCTCCAGTTCACCGGTAAGCAGGCGAAAGAGCGTGGTCTTGCCGCAGCCGTTGCGGCCCATAATGCCCACGCACTCCCCGGTGTGGATTTCAAAGCTCATCCCATCCAGAAGGATTTCCCCTACTTCAAAGGATTTTTTCAGATTTTGGACAGACAATTCAATCATATGGCATTCTCTTTTTCCGATTCCTCGGCCAGGGCCAGGAATTCTTCCCTAGGATACATAACGTTCAACGCCGTGAGTAATGCATTGGTACTCAGATGCTCCGGCAGGCCCAGACGACGCTGGAGGGCAAGGCGTCTGCTTTTGCTGTCAGGGCGGCCGGACAGGCCCAATGCATAGAGGTCGGTTTTCGTGATAGTCCCATCCCCTGCTGCAGCGGACGCTCGGTCCAGCACTGTGGCGCCGGCATCCAGCAGGGCCCGGATCAGAATCTCCGGCGGCATTCCCTCCACCCCAAGCTTGCCCTCTCTGCCGGGGGCGGCCTTACGCCTCTCCTTGCCGTAAACGTCAGGCACATAAGCATGCTTGATTCGCTCGGGAGGGATGGCCCCCTTGAGATAGTTGCGGATCACGAACCCTGCGCCGTCAGAATCTGTCAGAAGGATCAAGCCCCGGTGCTCCGCCGCAGCCCGTAGCAGGGACAAGGTCTCCGGGTCCTTGAAGATACCGAAGCCGTTGGTAACGAAAATCGGCGCGTCAACAATCTGGGCCAGGGTGTTTTTGTCATACCGCCCCTCTACCACCAAGGCCTCTTTGAGTTTAAGCATTGCGGGCCTCCTGGGCGAGCTCTATCACCAGCAGCTCCAGAACTCGCTCCGGGTCGTCATAGGAGGTTTTCAGCTGCTCGTCCGCCTCCAGGCAGCGGAGCACCGCATGCCGGCAGAAGGGCAGCGACAGCCGCCTGGCAAAGTCCGCGCTTTTGTTGGCCGGGTAGGACTTGATGCCGTAGAGCTCCATCAGCTGGCCGGCGGGATTTGTGCCGCGCAGACGCTTGGCGGTATAGATCCGACGCATCTGGCTGCCGATGGCGGCCAGGATCATAATGGGCTCCTGCTGCAGCTGGAGCAGCGTGTGCAGCACCCGAAGGGCCTGCTCGCCTCGGCCGGCTGCCAAGGCATCTGTCAGATCAAATATGGCAGCCTCCAAAACCGGCTCTACCACGGCGTCAATGTCAGACTGGGTAATCTCCTCCCCTTCGCTGAAGGCGGCAACCTTGCCGATCTCAGACAACAGGGTGGTCATATCCCCGCCGGTAAGCCGGATGAGGTATTGACACATCGGCACGCTGATGCGTTTTTGCCGGCTTTTGAAATGCCGGGCCACCCAGGACACAAGCTCCCGCTCGGCGGGCCGGGTGAAGGCCACCTCCAGCCCCTGCTCCAGGGCATGGGCCAGCTTTTTCTTCCGCTTATCCGGGTGGTACTCCACGGTCTCATACACCAGCACCAGGGTGCAGTAGTCCGGCAGCTGGGCAAGGATTTCCGCGTATTCCTCCCGGTCCTGCTCCGGCAGGGCAAAAAGATTGACGTCGTCCAACTGGACCATGGTATGCTCTGACATCATGGGCAGAGCGTCCACACTCTCCCGCAGGGCGGGAGGCGTCAGGGTTTCGGCGGTAAAGCGGTGATAGTTGAAGGTCTCGGCAAAGTCCTCCACCAGCAGCTTGTGCAGCCTGTCCAGATAGAAGGCCCGCAGATAGCTCTCCTCCCCGTGGAAGATATAGAGCCTGCGGGGCATCTGCTGCTTCAGATCGGTCTTCAGTTGTTCCAGGCTGTTTACATCCGCCATGGGTTACCTCCTGATTTCAATGTCTCCGCTCTCATCGGTGCGGTAGATCTGCGCCCCGGCTGCAAGGATCCGGGAGAGCGTCTCTTGGGCCGGGTGGCCGTAGCTGTTTTTCCCCACGCTGATGAAGACTGCCTCCGGATGGATCTGCTCCAGCAGCTCCGCACTGGTGGAGGTCATCGCGCCATGGTGTCCCGCCACCAGTACGTCCACATCCGGCAGGGTGTGGGTGAGCATCAAATCGTACTCTGACAAAATGTCCATATCCCCCGTGGCCAGCAGGGTGCACCCCCCGGTCTGGAAGAGCACGGACAGGGACGCAGCGTTGTCGTCATAATGGGACACAGGCGCAAAGAGGTTTACGGCGTAGTCACTGCCGGTGAGAAAATGATCTTCGTCCACATACACAATGGGGACCCCCTCTTCCCGGGCCGCAGTCTCTACCCGGGCGCGGTTGCCGGAATCATCCTCCACTCGGGGCAGATACAGCGTCTGCACCCGCACGGCTGCCAAAAGCTCCTCTACGCCGTTGACATGGTCCGCATCATAGTGGGAGAGAATCAGGCCGTCCAGCTGCCTTACCCCGGATTGGCGCAGATACTCCGCGGCATGGGTGCCCGGGGACTTGCTGCCCCCACAGTCAAAGACAAAGGCGTGGTCCCGGGTAATCATGGCGACGCACTGGCCCTGGCCCACGTCCAGGGCGGCAAAGGTGTACTCGTGGGTCCGGCGGTCCAGCGTTTGAAGCAGAACCACACAGCCCAGGATTGCCGCCATGCAGCCCAGGCCAACCAGTGGGTTCTTCACTTTAAGCAATCGCCACAGGAATATCAGAAGATAGATTCCCGCGAGCCCCGCCACCAGATAGAACGAGTCTGCGCCGATCCGGGCGGAGGGCCAGCCGGCAATCCACCGACAGACCAGAAACTGCCACCGCACCGGCCAGGCCAGAACCCAGCCCGCCACAGACCCGGCCCAGGGCCACACCAGGCCCACCAAGGCGCAGCCCATGCCGCCCACAAAGCAAAGCGGCAACACCGGCAGAATCAGCACATTGGCCGGAATAGACCAGATGCCCAGGCTGCCAAAGGTGAGCAGGGTGATGGGAATGGTAAACACCTGGGCGCCGAGGGTGGCACACACAATTTGCAGCACCCGGCGCAGCAGCCCCGCAGGCTTGCCGCCCAGGCGCTTGGAGTGGATGGCCCTGTCGATGCTCTTTTGGGCCGTCAAGGACGTGTACAGCGGGCCGGTGCACAGCAGCAGCCCCGCCATTGCCCCAAAAGAGAGCTGGAAGCTGGTATTGGCAATGGCCCAGGGGTTCAAGGTGAGAATCGGCAGCATGGCGGCGCTCAGGGCCGTGGCCATATCGTTGCGCCGACCCAAAAGGGGGGCCAGCAGCACCAGGGTCTGCACCACCGCCGCCCGAATCACCGAGGGCGAAGCCCCGGTGAAGAGCACAAAG
This sequence comes from uncultured Clostridia bacterium, assembly GCA_946617435.1. Taxonomy (GTDB): domain Bacteria; phylum Bacillota; class Clostridia; order Oscillospirales; family Oscillospiraceae; genus JAFRPC01. The sequence goes on from CAMOKD010000002.1 coordinate 7,158, forward strand.
AACCACAGCACAGGAATGCCGCATACAGAGGCCGCCACAGGCTGCCTGCCGGTGAGCGCAAACACGGCCAAGAGCAGGATGGACACGTGCATACCGGAGATGGCCACCGTGTGGGACACCCCGCAGGCAGAGAAATCCTGCTTGACCCTCTCGGGCAGAAGGGACCGGTCCCCGGTGAGCAGGGCCCGGAAATAGCCCCGGGTGTCCTCCGGCATGACCCGGTCAATGGAGCCCTGCAGCGCGTGGGCCGCAGCAGCGGGCAGATCCCGCAGCGCCAGTCTTTCGGCAGGCTGAACGGTAAAGTCCTGCTTGACTGAGCAGGACAGCAGAATGCCCCGGCTCTGCAAATACAGGGTTTGATCCCCGGCGCTGTCCCGGTCAGAGCGGCGAAGACTCCCCTTGGCCAGGAGCCGGTCACCGGGGTGAAGATCCGGCGTCTGTTCATAAAAATACAGCATAGCAGGCACCTGTCGGCCGGCAACGTCCACCCGGGCCTCCACACTGCTGCCATTTCTGGTTGGGATAGGGTAGGAGGAAATCCTGGCGGAGATCTCCCCTGTCTGCTCCAGGTTATCATACACCGGGCGCAGGAACAGGGCCTCGTAGCCCCAGGTCCAGACAAACCCCAACACCAAGCCGGCACAGACTATGCGGGCCATCTTTCCCCTTCTGCCGGTGAACAGCAGCAGCATACCAAGCAGCAAGGCGCACACCGCCCCGGCATAGGGCCGCCAGGCCGGGGGCAGCAGATAGACGGAGACCGCACAGGCAGCCGCGTCACCCAGTACAAAGAGCATCAGCTTGCGCACGGCGATCCCCCCTTCCCCGGATACGCAGGGTGGGCTGCCGGGGCAGCCCACTCATTGCGGCGTGTCAGTTGAAGCTGCCAAGCTCCTTGCCTGCCAGCACATGGAAGTGCAGATGGTGGACCGTCTGGCCCGCACTGGGGCCGCAGTTGGTCACCACCCGGAACCCTTCGGCAAAGCCCAGTTCCTTGGCCAGGCGTGCAATCACAGCATAGATATGCCCCACCAGTGCGGCGTCGGTCTGGTCAATCTCTGCCGCGGAAGCCAGGTGCTTCTTGGGCACCACCAGGAAATGGGTGGGTGCCAGTGGGGCGATGTCATAAAAGGCAAAGCAGAGCTCGTCCTCATAGACCTTGCGGGAGGGAATCTCCCCCGCGATGATTTTGCAAAACAGGCAGTCGTTCACAGTGTGTTCCTCCGTTTCAGATCAAATCAGCTGGTCCAGAGTCTCCAGCCGGGCCTTCAGGGCTGTAATATCCTTGCAGCCGCCCATGGCGGAGTCGGGCTTGCCGCCGCCGCTGCCGCCGCAGGCGGTGCAGATGGTCTTAACCAACTGTCCGGCTTTGACCCCCTGCTTCACGGCGTTTGCTCCGCACACAGCCAGGACGGAGATCTTGCCCTCATTTTCAGAGGCCAGCACCGCCACCACGTCGGGGTTTTTATCCCGGAGCAGGTCGCCGGCCTTGCGCAGATCGGACACGCCCATGCCCTGGCGCAGAGCAGTGAGAACCTTGAGTCCCTTGACCTCTTTGGCAGTGGCAGTGAGCTGCTGCAGCTCGCCGGAGATCAGCTTGTCCTTCATGGCGTCGATCTGCTGTCTGAGCTCTTTAATTTCATTTACAGTGGCCTCTGTCTTGCGCAGAAGCTCGGCGGGGGTGGTCTTCAGCATCTCCGCCGCGGCCAGCACAGTGTTCTGGAAGCGGTCAATCTCGTCCAGAACGGCAGGGCCGGTAATGGCCTCAATCCGGCGCACGCCGGAGGCCACAGAGCCCTCGGAGGTAATCCGGAACATGCCTACCTTGGCGGTGTTGTCCAGATGGGTGCCGCCGCAGAACTCCAGGGAGGGGCCCATGCGGACCACGCGGACCACATCGCCGTATTTCTCGCCAAAAAGCGCTGTGGCGCCAAGCTTCTGGGCCTCTGCCAGGGGCAGCACCAGAGTTTCCACCTGGTTGCCGTCCAGGATCAGGTCCATCACCCGGCGGTTGACCTCTTTGATCTCGGCGGGCGTCATGGCGGAGAAGTGGGTGAAATCAAAGCGCAGATGGTCCGGCTCCACCAGAGAGCCTGCCTGGTGGCAGTGGTCCCCCAACACCGTTTCCAGCGCGGACTGGAGCAGATGGGTGGCGGAGTGGGCCCGGCGGATGGCCTGGCGACGCTTCACGTCAATGGCCGCGTGGGCAGCGTCGTCTGTCTTAATCTCGCCGGAGACCAGATGGCCGTAATGCAGGTACTTGCCACCCTTGTCCTTCTGGACGTTGCGGACCTCAAACACAGACTCGCCCACGGTGATGGTGCCGTGGTCGGCCACCTGGCCGCCCATTTCGGCATAGAAGGGCGTCTTGTCCAAAACCAGGATACCGTCTTCTCCGCCGGCAATGGTGCCGGCCACCTCACCGTCTACCACCACGGCCAGGACGCGACCGTCATCCTCGTTCAGCTCATAACCGGTAAATTCTGTGGGGGTGTTGTCCAGCCCCAGCTCAATGCCGGCCCAGGCCAGGTCACCCAGCTTCTTCCGGGCCTCGCGGGCACGGACCTTCTGGGCCTGGAGCAGCTCGGCAAAGCCTTCCTGGTCCACGCTCATGCCCTCTTCCTCGGCCATGTCTGCGGTAAGATCCAGCGGGAAGCCATAGGTATCGGAGAGCTTGAAGGCGTCCTCTCCGGAGAAGACTGTCTCGCCCTTCTGCTTGTGCTCCCGGAGCATATCGGCAAAAATCTTCATGCCGCCGTCAATGGTCTTGGCAAAGGTCTCTTCCTCAGCCTTGATGACCCGGGTGATAAAGGCCTGGCGCTGGCGCAGGTAGCCGTAATGGCTCTCGTTCTCACGAACGACAGTGTCTACCACGTCATACAGGAAGGGGTGGTCTACACCCAGCAGCTTGCCGTGCCGGGCAGCACGGCGCAGCAGCCGCCGCAGCACGTAGCCCCGGCCCTCGTTGGAGGGCAGAACGCCGTCGGCAATCATAAAGACCGCGGAGCGGATATGGTCGGTGATAACACGCAGAGAGACGTCCATCTTGTGGCTGTTGCCGTAGCTGGCGCCGGTGAGCTCGGTGACCCGCTTGGTGATGTTCATCACGGTGTCAACGTCAAACAGGGAGTCAACGTCCTGGCAGACCACCGCAAGCCGCTCCAGGCCCATGCCGGTGTCAATGTTCTTCTGCACCAGTTCAGTATAGTTTCCGTGGCCGTCGTTGTCAAACTGGCTGAAAACGTTGTTCCAGACCTCCATGTACCGGTCACAGTCACAGCCCACGGTACAGCCGGGCTTGCCGCAGCCGTACTTCTCACCGCGGTCATAATAGATCTCAGAGCAGGGGCCGCAGGGGCCGGAGCCGTGCTCCCAGAAATTGTCCGCCTTGCCGAAACGGAAAACCCGCTCGGGGGCAATGCCCTCCTGCTTGGTCCAGATCTCAAAGGCCTCTTCGTCGTTCTCGTAAATAGAGGGGTAAAGCCGGTCCTCCTCCAGGCCACAGACCTTGGTCAGAAATTCCCAGCTCCAGTGAATCGCTTCCTTCTTGAAGTAATCGCCAAAGGAGAAGTTGCCCAGCATCTCAAAATAAGTGCCGTGACGGGCGGTCTTGCCGATGTTTTCAATGTCGCCGGTGCGGATGCACTTCTGGCAGGTGCAGACTCTGCGGCGGGGAGGCTCCACCTCGCCCTTAAAGTAGGGCTTCATGGGGGCCATGCCGGAGTTGATCAGCAGCAGGCTCTGGTCATTTTGGGGAATCAGCGAGAAGCTGGGCAGACGCAGATGCCCCTTGCTTTCAAAGTAGGAGAGAAACATCTCTCTAAGTTCGTTTACGCCGTGATAGGTTGCCATTTGAATCCTCCATCTGTGATGATCGTAGTAAAGTGGGAATATGATGCCTGCCGCGCCGATGACATAAAAACACTTCGCCCCTGCAATAGGGGCGAAGTGATCGCGGTACCACCCTAATTTGGTCTTTGGGCTCTGTAACGGGAGCACCCGTCCTGCTCGTCGCAGGCTGCGCGGAGGCGGCCATCCATGGGGGCACGCCGGGGCTCACACTCTCCCCCGTTCGCTGCCGTTGCCCGTTACATAGACTCAATTCCGCATTGCGGTATCATATTTCGGTGGTATTATATTTGATTTTTTCTTGTCTGTCAATGATTTCCGGGAAAAAACCGGACTTTTTTGCCCCGGTTCAGCCTCCGGCCCCCAGGGGCACAAACTCCACCCCCGCAGTTCTGGCATATTGCTCTGCGGCGGACCCCGCCGCCCCGTAAATCACCAGATCCTTGCTGCAGCCGTTGAACGCAGTGGACTCGATTTCGGTGACCGTGGCGGGAATGGTAATACTGCGAATCGTGCTGCCGTTGAGAAACGCGCCCGCTTCAATGCGGACCACCGGCAGCGCACCCACATGGTCCGGAATCTCGATGTGGTTGCCCTTGGTTTCGATGAAGTGAAGATTGCCGCTGTCGATGTATCGCTGCCATTCCCGGCCGTCCCGGTCCATGGAGTGGCATCTCTCGTTTTCAAAAGCTACGATTCGGGCGCCTTCATCGGTCTCCAGGTAGTAGATCAGCGAGACAATGTCAGCCGGGGCCTTTGGCTCATCCCGGCGGGTGAGCAGCACCACGCCCACAGCAATGCCTGCCACCACCCAAAGGCCGATCACCAGGAAGATGATCCAGCTTTTACTCTTTTTGCCCGCCGGCTCCGGCTCGAAGTGCTGGGGCGGTTGATACACAGGATGCGCAGCCCGGGACGTGGGACGCTCTGCCCTGGGAACAGGACGGGTGTGTGTCCGGTCGGACTCATAGCCCTCTGCCGGACGCTGCGCTCCTCCGGGGCGCAGATTGCCTTGGATCCCGGAACCGCGGCCGCCCGGACGCAGATTGCCCTGGCCGCCATCCCGCTGGCGCCGGAGCGGCGCCTGCTCGTTGGGCCGGGTATCTGCAGGTGAGACAGCCCCGCCATCCCGGCGCAGGGCGCTTTGCGGTGCGGATGGGGCGAAGGGCATTTCAGACTCCGGCGCCTGGGGACGCGGCCCAGCGGGCATTTCGCCCAGTGATTCGGTGTTGGCCCGGCCATAGGCGGAATCGTCGGACGCCGGCGTGGGCTGCGCCGCTGCATGGGGCGTAATCACAGGGGCTTCCTGCTCGGGAAGCTCCTCCTGGGGTTCGACCAGTCGGGCCCCACAGCTGTCACAGAAGACGGCGGTATCCGGATTCTCTTTTCCACAATTCCAGCAGAACATAGTCTTCCCTCCCGGAAATACTGGTCTGTTTTCTTTGACTCTATTATAGCGGCTCTGCGGGGAAACATCAAGAAAAACCTTTGGAGTTTTGAAAAATTCTCCGTGCTATTGTCCGTCTTTTTCCACCGGAGCAAATTGCAGGAACCAGTCGGTAATCTCCTTCAGTCTTCGCTGACGGTGCAGCGGCTTGCCGGACCGGGAGAGTTCATGGTTCTCCCCGTGGAAAAGGCAAAGTCTTGTCTCCACGCCCCGATCGGCCAGGGCAGCGTACATTTGAATTCCCTCTGCCATAGGGCAGCGGTAGTCTTCGTCGGAGTGGATAAACAGCGTCGGCGTTTGCACGTTGCCCGCATACTTCAGCGGCGATTGCGCCCAGAGCTTTGCCTGATCGGCGTACAGGCTGGCGTCAGTCTGGTCAGAGGCAAAGTAGTAACCAATGTCAGACATCCCGTAAAAGCTCAGCCAGTTGGCAATAGAGCGCTGAGAAGCCGCACAGCAGAACCGGTTGGTGTGGCCGATGATCCAGTTGGTCATAAACCCACCATAGCTGCCGCCGGTTTCACACAGGCGGGCGGCATCGATCTGAGGCCAGAGAGCCAGTACTGCGTCGGTGAAGTCCATCAGATTCTGAAAATCTGTCTCACCGTAACGGCCCCGGATGTCCATAAACTCATTGGTGCCGCCGTCGCTGCCCATGGGATTGCAGAAAAACACAAAATAGCCCATGGAGGCCCACATCTGCATCTCGTGGCAGAACACCGGGCCATACACTGTCTTGGGGCCGCCGTGAATGTCCAGCACCGCAGGGTAGCGCTTGGCGGGGTCAAAATTCCGGGGCAGAAGCACCCAGCCCTCAATCTCCCGGCCGCAGCTGCGGACACAAAGCCGTTGGGGGCTTGCCACATAGCAGTCTGCCAGCGCTTGGTCGTTGAAATGGCTAAGCCGTTCCGGGGTGCCTCCGGGCAGACTGCAGGCGTAAAGCTCCTGCAGGCGCATCTCATACAGACCGACGTACAGCAGTCTGCCGTCTGCAATGTCAAAGCAGTCCATAGAGCCCGCCCGGGTCAAAACCGGCAGGTCCTCTCCGTCCGGGCGCAGCAGGTGCAGCACCGCGCTGCCGCCCCGGGTGGTCAGGTGATACAGGCCCTCCGGCGTGCCCACCGCACCACGGCCCCTGCCCATGCGGCAGTCGCTGCCCACGGAGTTGTAGAAGTTATACTCCTCCCGGCGCAGCAGCGCCACCTTTCCGTCGGTGGGGTCCAGCGTATAAACCCAGGCGTTTTCGTTCAGCCCATGGCGGGCAGCCTCTGTGGCCAGAAGGAAGATCTGCTCTCCCACCGGCTCCATGCCCTGCGGGCGCAGGGTCTTTTGTGCAGGCAGCTCCCGGCAAACACCGGTGCGCCAGTTCCATGCCCGAAGACAGAAACCCTGAAGGGGATATTTCTTCTCCCAGGCGGTATATGCCAGGAAGATCTCCTCCCCCAACACACAGTGGCAGATCAGGTCCTCCGGTACCTGCAGCAGCGGGGTAATCTCCAGCGGCTGTCTTTGCACCAGATAGGCCAGTGCCCGGCTGCCGTTGGTGATGCCCCGTCCGTTGCCCCAGAAGGGCAGCTCGGTAAAGACCTCATAGTCCTTCTCCTGCTTGCGGCGCTCCAGCCAAGCCTCTCTCTCCGCCTGGGGCATGGCATACAGTGCCGGACAGTCCAGCGAGGCAGAGGCAAACACCAGCAGATGGTTCTCATCCAGCACCCGGAAGCCCTCCGCCTGCATGGGCAGGGTCAACCAAGGCAGCGCCTCACCGCCCTGCAAATCCAGGGCATAGAAGGCTGTAAAGGGGTCGCCCTGCTCACGGCGCTTCTTCTCTGCGGCAGAGCGGACAGCGGGAAACAGCAGGCTGTGGTCATTCAGCCAGGCGAAGCTTCGCTCTGCACCAAGGTCCGTCAGCTGGCGCAGCCCTTTGGGTCCGCTGAGCCAGAGCCGGTGCTCATAGGTATTTTCGGTTTTGTTGGCGCTGCTTACGACAAAGGCTGCCTGATCGCCGCCGGGCGCCAGGCGCAGCCCGGACAAGAAACGATATTCCAGCAGGTCCTCCTGCCGGACGGGCTTCAGCTGTTCCATGCAAATCTCTCCCTTTTCTGTAGCATCTGGCACAAGGCCTATGTGCGGAATACCGACATTATACCCCTGTTTCCCCAATCCGTCAAGCCAACGTCCCGGTGCTTTCAAAGGGCCGAGAGAAAAACCCGGAAGAAATCGAAAATTGTAACTTCTTTGTAACGCTTTTGTACGCTTTCTGTGGTATAATGACGAGAAGTTGAAACTCGCAATCTATCATTTACAGGAGGAAACGCCATGTTAAACCTTACCAAAACCTTTGAAAACGAGAAGGCCGTCCTGGCCCTGTCCGGCCGATTGGATACCTCTACCTCTCCACAGCTGGAGGAGGCGTTGAGCACGCTGATCCCCCAGGTGAGGGAGCTGGAGTTTGATTTCCAGGATCTGGCATACATCTCCTCCGCCGGGCTGCGCGTGCTGCTCTCCGCCCAGAAGCAGATGAACCAGCGCGGCACAATGCGGCTGGTCCACGTAAGCGACAACATTATGGAGATCTTTGAGGTGACCGGCTTCACCGACATACTGACCATCCTGTAACACAGCTGCGTCTCGGATCCACACATCTCACTTACACCGGAGGATTACCATGGAAAACAAGCTTGCACGCATTTTCAGATCCACGGGGCTGCTGCGGTTCTTCCTGCCTCTGGGTCTGCTTCTCATTGTCGCGGGCATCTTCATTCTGTCCACCACGCCCAAGGAGTACCACCAGACGGTGGGCGTGGTGACAGGGGCAGTGTCCTACACCGACACAGACTCTGAAAACCATACCAGCACCTACTTTGAGATCCACTTTGACTATACCGTTGACGGCACCAAATACCAAAACTCCTTTAGCGGCTATACTGACCCCCTTGCGGTGGGAACGGAACTCCCCGTCTACTACGACCCCGATAACCCGGAGCACGTGTCCAACACCAAAAATCCCGGCATGATTGCTTTGATTATGATAATCGCCGGCGCAGCAGCGGCCGCTTTTGGCATCTTCTCCGGCCTGAAGGCCTACCGTAAGAATAAGGCCCTGGACGAGCAGATCAAATCGGCCTCCGGCACAGGTGAGATTCCTGTGATTGTCCCCGTGCCCAAGCAGGAGCTGACAGAGTACTACGTCAGCTATGACGGCAACACCCTGAAGCCGGGCTACCTTGTGGAGGACCGCAGCCGTAATGTGCTCTTTACCGCTCCCATGACCAAAAACGCCGCGATCGGCAACCGGGTGTTTACCTTTACCGACCGCAGACTGGGCCGCACCGCCGAGCATCAGGTGGGCCACACCGTCACCCAGTCCTTTGACAACGAAGTCTTCTCCACCAGCTCTTACTTCAAGTTTGACGGGGAGAACATCTGGGACGTCCTGCACCGGCGGGGCATTCGTATCGAAACAGATTTGCGGTCACAGTTCCCCAAGACAGTTTATACCGTGTCCTTGAACGGGCGGTTTTTTGCCACAGTGGAGACCAGCAGCAAGTATGTCCACGAGGAGGACGAGGCCGAGCACAAGATCAAGCTTCCCATTGGCAGGTTCTATTACCGCTGCTGGACCAACGAACCGGATCTGGAGCTGCTGTTTTTGACGGTCTTCGCCATTTCGGAGACTGAGCAGATTGTTGTAGAATGATGGAACAATCCCCTGCAACAAACCAATCCAGGCAGGCAAGACTCCTTGCCCGCCGCAGACGCAGAAGACGCAGACAGCTCCTGCGCCTGGCTGTACTCGTGCTTGTAGTGCTGACCCTGGTGCTGGGTCTCATCTCCCTTTTCCGCGGCTGCAGCCGTGAGGACCCACCGGCCCTGCAAACCGACGCATCGCCCCAGGCTACTCAAACCTCCGTGCCGGCTGACACCACCCCTGTCACCACTGCGACTGAGATCTCAGTGCAGAGCACAACGCAGGCTCCGGACACCCAGCCGTCCACCGCAGCGCCGGAGACCCAGGCGCCGGAGGCAGAGGACTGGATGCTGCTTCTGGTCAATGCAGAGCACCCGATCCCGGAGGGCTTTACCGTCCGGTTGAAGGAGCTGCGCAACGGCCACCAGGTGGATGAACGGATCTACCCCGCCCTGCAGCAGATGTTTGACGACGCCAGGGCGGAGGGAATTTATCCGCTGATCAACGAATCCTACCGCACGGAAGAGCGCCAGCAGCAGATTCTGGACGAGTATATCGAAAGCTACCAAGCCGAAGGGCTGAGCCGGGAGGAAGCCGAGCAGAAAGCACTGACTGTGGTGGCCCTGCCTGGTACCAGCGAGCATCAGCTGGGCCTGGCAGTGGATATTATTGCCGAGTACAGCGATGATTCCACCGCCACATGGCAGTGGCTCAGAGACAACAGTTGGCGCTACGGCTTTATCCTGCGCTATCCGGAGAACAAGGAGGAGATTACCGGAATCTCCTTTGAGCCTTGGCATTTCCGGTATGTGGGCCCACAGGCGGCCCAAGAGATTACCCAGCAGGGCCTGTGTCTGGAGGAATATCTCTCCTGATCCGGGCGAGAGCGCCCCTATGCCCTGCCAGACAATATCAATCGGAGGAACATTTATGATTATCCCTATCAAAGGAAGAATTGACTCCAATAACGCCTCCAAGGTGGAAGCTGCACTGATGGCCCAGCTGCCCCAAGGGGAGGCTGTGGTGCTGGACGCGGCAGAGCTGCAATACATCTCCAGCGCCGGACTTCGGGTTTTGCTCCGCATCCGAAAAAATCACCCGGAGATGAAGCTCATCAACGTCAGCTCTGAGGTGTATGAGATCCTGGACATGACCGGCTTTACCGAGATGATGGAGGTCACGAAGGCCTACCGATTGGTCTCGGTGGAGGGCTGTGAAGAGATCGGCCGGGGTGCCAACGGCACTATCTACCGCATTGACAGCGACAACGTCGTAAAGGTTTACAACAACCCCGAAGCCCTGGCAGACATCCAGCATGAGCGGGAGGTGGCCAAGCTGGCCTTGGTGCTGGGCATCCCCACAGCAATTTCCTATGACGTGGTGAAGGTGGGCAACAGCTACGGCTCTGTGTTTGAGCTGCTGAACGCCCGCTCCTTCTCCAAAATTTTGGCCAGAGAGCCGGAGAAGCTGGACTGGTGTGTGGGCGAATATGTGGATATGCTCAAGAAAATCCACAGCACAGAGGTTCCCGAGGGGAAGCTGCCGGATATGAAGCAGATTGCCCTTGGCTGGGCCCGGTTTATGCAGGATTACCTGCCCCGCCCGGCGGGAGAAAAGCTGCTGCAGCTGATCCAGGCCGTGCCGGACGACAACCATATGATCCATGGGGACTACCACACCAAGAATCTGGAGCTGCAAAACGATGAGGTACTGCTGATTGATATGGATACCCTGGCAGTGGGCCACCCCATCTTTGAGCTTGGCAGCATCTACAACTCCTTTGTGGGCTATTATGAGCTGGACAAACAGGCTATTGAAAAATTCCAGGGCTTTGACTGGCAGACCGGCCAGAGCTTCTGGCGCCACTCTCTGTCGGCCTATCTGGGCACCAACAACGCCCGGAAGGTCCGTGAGGTAGAGGACAAGGCAAGAATCCTGGGCTATACCCGGATGATCCGTCGGTCCATCCGCCGCAAGGGGCTTGAGAGTGAGCAGGGCCGGGCAGAGATTGCGTACTGGACCAAAGAGCTGCTGGAGCTGCTGGAGCAGGTGGATACTCTGTGCTTCCGTAGCAACGAGCTGGAACTGGAGGCCGTGCCGGAGAATCTGGAGGAGGTCCAGGCCTTTGTGAACGAACACCTGGAGGCTGCCGACTGCCCCCCCAAGGCCCAGATGCAAATTGAGGTGGCCGTGGAGGAGATCTTCATCAATATTTCAAGCTATGCCTATCACCCGGAAAACGGCAACGCCGTGGTACGGGTAGAGGTGGGTAAGGATCCTGTCAGCGTGACCATCACCTTCCTGGACCACGGAGTCCCCTACGATCCCCTGGCCAAGGCGGACCCGGATGTGCACCAATCCGCAGACCAGCGCAGCATCGGCGGCCTGGGCATCTTTATGACCAAGAAGATCATGGACGACGTGTCCTACACCTATCAGGATGGGCAAAACATCCTGAAGCTGAAGAAGAATTTGTGAGGAGCGTACTGTGAAGCCGATTCAATCCCCAGTGATCGACCTGCATATGCACACCACGGTGTCAGACGGTACCGACACGCCGGAGTCTCTGATTGCCCGGGTGAAGGAGGCCGGCATCGGGATCTTCTCGGTGACGGATCACGACGCCATTAAGTGCAGCCGGATTTTACCCCCCCTGCTGGGGCCGGACGACCCGGTATTCATCCCCGGGGTGGAGTTCTCCTGCAAGGACGCGCAGGGCAAATATCATATTTTGGGCTACGGCTATGACTGCCGGCTGCCGGCCATCGGTCGGGCCGTGGACCACGGCCACAGTCTGCGGATGCAAAAGCTGCAGGAAAGACTGGCGTATCTACAAGAGGAGTTCGGCTTCCGCTTCCCTGCCCCGGAGCTGGACCGGCTGTGGGCCATGGACAATCCCGGCAAGCCCCATGTGGGCAACCTGATGGTAAAGCTGGGCTTTGCCGAGACCAAGGAACAGGCTATTACGCAATTTATCAACAAGGCAAAAACCCACGGCCCCTCCTACCTGCGGCCGGAGGAGGCGATTTCCGCCATTCTGGGCTCCAAGGGCATTCCGGTACTGGCCCATCCCTGCTATGGCAGCGGGGACCAGCTGATTCTGGGGCCGGAGTTGGAGCAGCGGGTGCTGCGGCTGCGGGAGATGGGTCTACAGGGCCTGGAGGGCTTCTATTCCGGCTTTTCCTCCAAGCTGCGGAACCAGGTGCTGGAGCTTGCCGCCCGCTATGACCTGTATCTCACTGCCGGCAGCGATTACCATGGTGCCAACAAACTGGTGCGTCTTGCCGACACCGGGCTGGACCGGGAGCAGGATTGGCCGGAGGGACTGAAGCGCTTTTTGCAGGAGATGGTGGACAGATGAATCTCCGGTTAGACACCCTGAACAAAAAGCCGAAGGTCTATAACATCGCGGTGCTCAGCGCCGGGATGCTGGCGCTGCTTGTGCTGCTCTTTGCCCTGGGGGGCGAAGGTGTGATGCGCCCTGGCTGTATTCTGCTGGCATTATACTTTCTTGGAGTGACGATTCTGCTGATCCGGGCGTTTTTCCTGCAGATGCGGTACAATCTGTACTCCTACAACACCATTATCTACTTTGGCTTCGGGCTGTTTACGCTGTTTATTGCAGCGATGTACGTAAGCTTGTTCTTTGATTTGGGGCCGGTACCTTCTGAGACCTATATGACCAATATTCTGGGCAGGCTGCTGAGCTCCGCCAAAACCTATATGTTTTTCACCTTCCCCTTTCTGCTGGGATTCTCCTTGGCGCTGATTGTGGCCAACCTGTCTCTGATCCGCCACGAGGGCTTCCGTCCGGTGAACCTGCTGGGGATCGTGCTGGCGGTGCTGCTGCTGGGTGGTGAGGTGATCATCTTCGCCTGGGACTTCTATGTCTACGGCTCACAAACCGAGGTGATGATCCACGACCTGGTGACCAATTTGGCGGCTTCCGTATACCTGTATTTTGAGTGCATGCTGCTGGGCACCATGGTGGCAGATGCCATCGCCGCCAAAACAGAACCCACCATGGACAAGGATTTTGTCATTGTGCTGGGCTGCGGCATCCGTGCGGACGGCACGCCCACTCCCCTGCTCCGTGGCAGACTGGACCGTGCTATGGACTTTGCCCGGGCTCAGGAGGCCAAAGCCGGCAAGGCGCCGGTGTTCATTCTCTCCGGTGGGCAAGGCTCTGACGAGAGCATCTCCGAGGCAGAGTGTATGCACAGATATCTGGCAGGCCAGGGAGTACCGGAGGATCGGATGATCCTGGAGGACCGTTCCACCGATACCGCCCAGAATATGGCCTTTTCCAAGGAAAAGCTGACGGCGCGCCTGCCCCAGGGCAAGGTGGCCTTTGCCACCAATGACTACCACGTCTTCCGCTCGGGACTGAAGGCACGGCGGGTAAAGATGCGGGCCCAGGGTATGGGCTCCAAATCCAAATGGTACTTCTGGCCCAACGCCGCTGTGCGGGAGTTTGTGGGCCTGCTGACCCAGCACAGGGTAAAGCAGGGCCTGATTCTGCTGGGCCTGACAGTGAGCTACGTGGTGCTGACGGTGCTGAATTATCAACTCTGAGCCCCGGCACCGCAGATTCTTCCCACGCACGCTTCTTTTAGCCGGAGGCGTGCGTGGTTTGATGCCGGCAATTATCCGGGACGTCATCCCAAAGGAACGGTTGCGATGATAAAGAAAAAACGAAACAGCCTGCTTTTTCAGGTAGCCGCCCTGTTTGTGGTTGGCGTGCTGACCACCGGGCTGCTGACCTGGTTTTCTGAGCAAAAGCTCTCTGAAAACAGCGTCCGGCAGCAGACCGAGCGTCTGGCCGGCCAGGTGGCCGGAGAGGCGGGCCGCGCCCTGCTGGAATACCCCGCCTGCCCGTGGCTGCTGGACTATTGGTATCAGCACGCCGAGGACATGGACATTGAATACGACGCCGATTTCTCTGCCCAGACCGCCACTGCCGGGAAGGTCCGTCTACTGGCGGCTCACGCACCGGAGCTGCAGCTGCGCTACGCCTCTGCCCAAGAGTTGGAGGCCCTGGCGCCCAAGGATCAGCAGCTCTGCGCCGAGATTCTGTACAGCTGGCTGATCACCCGGATTGATGAGATCAAGCAGACCTACCAGGTAGACTACCTGTTCTGCGTGGTGACCGATCCCCCCTACGATCGTCAGTTCTTCCTGTTCAGCGGTGCAGATCCCGGGGCTGTGCGGGGGTCCAATTACGAGGATGTTTACACCCTGGGGGTCACAGTGACTGTGGCCGAGAGCCAGCAGGTTGCCATGGAGCACGCCATCAGGGACGACAACAGCCTGGCCGACGCCGGGGACTATGTGGACTATTACGACTATCTCACCAGCTTTGACGGCCACGCTGTGCTCATCGGTATGACCTACAATCTCACCGATCTGCGCTCCAGCATCCGCACCCAGGCCATCTCCGGCACCACCTACGCGGTGTTGAACCAACTGAGCCTGTCCCTGCTCTGTCTGACGCTGATCTACATCTTTGTCCTCCGTCCGCTGAAGAAGGTACAAACCAACATTCGTCTCTATCGGCGGACAAAGGACAGCGCTGCGGTGATTGCGGATCTGGAGCAGATTCGGCCCGGAAATGAAATTGGCGAGCTGTCAGAGGACATCCGGGACCTGGCCCTGGAAATCGACAGCTACACCCGACAAATTGAAACCGTCACCGCAGAGAAGCAGCGTGTTTCCACTGAACTTTCCATGGCCACCCAGATCCAGGCGGGAATGCTTCCCGGGATCTTCCCTCCCTTCCCGGAGCGCTCGGAGTTTGATCTCTACGCCTCTATGGACCCGGCGCGGGAGGTGGGAGGCGATTTCTACGACTTCTTCCTGGTGGACGACGATCACCTGTGCATGGTGATGGCGGACGTATCCGGCAAGGGTGTACCGGCGGCTCTGTTTATGATGGCCTCCAAAATTATTCTTTCCAATAACGCCATGATGGGCAAATCCCCAGCCCAGATTCTGGCTGACACCAACACTGCCATCTGTGCCAACAACAAGATGGAGATGTTTGTCACCGTGTGGCTGGGCATTTTGGAGATCTCCACCGGCAGACTCACCGCCGCCAATGCAGGCCATGAATACCCGGTGCTGATGCAGCCCGGCGGCAGCTTTGCCCTGGTAAAGGATAAGCACGGCTTTGTCATAGGCGGGATGGAGGGTATGCACTACCGAGAGTATGAGCTTCAGCTGAAGCCCGGGGCAAAGCTGTTTCTCTATACCGACGGCGTACCCGAGGCAACCGACAGCAGCCAGGCGCTCTTTGGCAGTGACCGAATGCTGGAGGCCCTGAACCGGGACCGGGATGCCACCCCGGAACAGCTGCTTCGCTCTGTGCGCAGTGCGGCGGACGCCTTTGTGGGCGATGCAGAACAATTTGACGACCTGACCATGCTGTGCATGGAATACCGGGGCTGGCCGACGGGCTGAACCCGCGGCAAAAAAGGAGATTCCCATGATTAAAAAGCTCTTTCGCCAGATGCTGGTAACCCAGATTGTCTCCTCTATGACCGTAACCCTTTGTATGCTCATTGACAGCATCATGATCGGGCGGTTTTTAGGCGTGGACGCCATGACGGCCTACGGCCTGTCCACCCCCCTGCTGCTTGTGTTTGCAGCCCTGGGGAGTATGATCTCAGCAGGTGTTCAGGTGCTCTGCGGCAGGTCTATGGGTCTGGGCGACAAGGACGGTACCGACAGCTGTTACACTGTTTCCGTCGCCCTGGCAGGCGGGATTTCCCTGGTAGGCCTGGGCCTGGTGCTGGTTCTGCTGGGGCCGCTGACCACCCTGCTGGGTGCCGGGCGGCCCGGGCCGAACAATCCGGTGTTTGGACTGACAAAAGACTACCTCTTCGGCTTTATTCTTGGAGCGCCTGCCTTCCTCTGCGCCCAGATCATGGTGCCCTATATGCAGCTCTCCGGCAGCAGAATCCGGTTGGTGGCGGCAGTGATTGCAATGACCGTGTCAGACGTTGTGTTTGATCTGTTAAACGTCTTTGTCTTCCACGGCGGGACTCTGGGTATGGGCATTGCCTCCAGCTTGAGCTACTACATCGCCTTCTTCATCGGGGCAGGATATTTCCTGCGCAAGGACTGCATGTTCCGGCTGCGGCCACGGTTGATTCGCGGCAGTGTGATCCGGGAGCTGATCGGCTGCGGCGTGCCCACGGTAATCAATCAGGTCAGCATGGTGCTGCTGGTGTTTTTGCTGAACCGTCTGCTGCTGGCAGTGGAGGGCAACCTGGCTGTGGCAGCCTATTCTGTCATCTCCACTGTGGGCAATCTATGCTACTGCTTTGGCGCTGGCGTGGGCTCGGTGGCGATGATGCTGGGCGCCATCTTCTATGCCGACCGGGACCGGACCTCGATCCGGGAGCTGGTGCGTGTGATGACCCGGTATGCCGTGGTCCTGGACGTGGCAGTCACCCTGGTAGTCCTGCTGGCGGCGTCGCCCCTGATTGCCCTGTTCCTGGGCAGCAATGTGGATGCCAAGGTTCTGGCGGTGGCCGGGCTGCGGCTGTTTGTGCTGTCTATGCTGCCCTCCTCCCTCAACACCACCTTCAAGAGCTACTACCAGGGCGTGAACCGGCTGCGGCTGACGGAGTGTATCTCCGTGCTGCAAAACTTGGTGTTCCCCATTCTCTTTGCCTTTGTGCTCAGCCGCTTTCTGGGCGTGAATGGGGTGTGGCTGGGCTTTGTGTGCGGGGAAACCGCGGCGCTGTTGGCCTTTTCCTGCATCGTGTGGAAGCGCAGCAGGAGGGTCAGCCTGTCGGCGGATGCCTACAGTATGCTGCCGGCGGACTTCGGCACCGCGCCGGAGCTCTGCTTTGAGCGCACAGTGCTCACCGTGCAGGAGGCCACCGAGACCTCCCAGGCCCTGTGCGACTTCTGCCTTGACCGCGGGATGGACCGGCGAACCGCCATGCTTATCGGCCTGTGTGTGGAGGAGATGACGGTGAATATTATTGAGCACGGTTTTACCAAGGACAACCTGGACCATAACGTGGACGTGCGTGTGGTGCTGGAGGAGGACAGCCGGGTCATACGCATCCGGGACAACTGTGTCCACTTTGACCCCACGAATTACCTTGCCCTCCACCAGTCTGACGATCCTGCTGCCCATATCGGCCTGCGGATGGTGATGGGCATGGTGAAAGAGGCAGGGTATGTCAACTCCCTTGGGCTGAACAACCTGACCCTGGTGCTGTAACACAGCTGCAGCAGCGCAAACGAGGACTGTCGATCTCTTCGGCAGCCCTCGTTGTTTGTATGCTGGATTCGTTTGATCAGTAGATTGTGACGGTGGTGCCCGGGGTCACAGTGGTCAGCACCCGGATCATATCCTCTTCCGAGATGGCCACACAGCCGCCAGTGGGAGTATCGGGCGTCTTCCAGCAGTGCAGGAAGATGGCGTTGCCGGCGTAAGGCGCCCCGGCGGCGTTATAGCCCAGGTCCAGCAGGTAGGCGTAGCGGATGGGATAGTCCATCAGGTGCTCGTCTTCGGAATAATCCCAGTCGGGGTGCTCACTCTTGTAGAGCAGGGTGTTGTAGTTCAGCCCGTTGGAGCCGGTGGCACACCAGTACATATCGTCGGTAATCTGGGTGAAGGGGACCTTGCTGCCCGGATCGGGCTTGATGCCGTAGGCCTCGCCAATCATCCAGGTGCCCAAGGGGGTTTTCACATCGCCCTCCGACTGCTTGCCGGGGCCGTTTTTGCCCACAAGTGCCGGCACAGTAAAGACAACTTCATATTTGCCGCCTTGGGCCTGATAGACTGTGAGCTCTGCGTGGTAATCGCCGTCAATGGCGGTTTTGATGCCGATGCGATACTCTCCGTCCCGCTCGGTGGAGATGGGTTGGCCAAACAGGGTTTGCTCTACCTCATCCTGGGAGATGATGTTTTTGTAGAGCTTGTAATCCTGAATTTTGGCGGCGTCCAGCCGGGACCAAATCAAAAGCCCGGTCAGCAGAACAATCAGCACTGCCATGACACAGATGATCGTTTTTGCGTGCTTCATGGTGTATTCCTCCTCTGGATATTTTAGCCTCCATATTATAGCACATACAGCAAATATATGCGAGTGATTTCTTAGTGAAAGAAATCTTTTTTTGCGAAACACTGTGTTTTTGTCACGGTTCTGTACGTTATGTGTGATATGATAGGAAAAACGCAAGCCAATGCAAAAGGTCCCGGGTGAAAGGAGGACTTTATGGTTGAACGACTTTTAACGCAGCCCTATGTGGTCATCGACCTGCTGCCCTGGCAGGTGCCTGCCGGCAGTGAGGGACAATACTTTGCCGTGGAGCGGTATCTGCGCCACGGCCCGCAATGCAGGGCCATTGCAGACCGTTTTGTCCGCCTGTGCCTGAAGCTGAACTGTTACTATGCCATGACCCTCTTCCGGCCGGACACCGAGCAGACACTGCCTACACCTAGCCCCGAGGATCTGGCAAACCGGCTTACTGATTGTCTCACCGGGCACGCCCCGGGTGACTTGTATCTGCTGCTGCCGGGGGCGGACGCCATGCTCACGCTCTACTTTGACGACCTGTATATGACCCTGTACCACCCCTCCACCCCGCTGCTGGAGCTGGTGCGCACGCTGGCGGCGTCCGAAGACTTGTTTGTCTGGCAGCCTCCCGGCGCGTAGCGCACAGCCCCTGCACAGCCGAAGCGCGGCAGGTCACTTCCGCAGATACGCAGAGGAGACCGGAAAATCGAAATACACCTCGGGGTAGGGCTCGTCCTTCAGGGTAAAGTGCCACCACTCGCAGTCCAGCGGCACAAATCCGTTGCGGACCATGACCCGCTGCAGAAGCATCCGGTTTTCATACTGGGTCTGTGAAATGCCCCGATAATCCGGGTGGGAGATTTCACTGAACAGATCAAAGGGGCTGCCCATATCCACCTCTTTGCCGGTCTTCATATCCAACAGGGTGAGATCCACCGTGCTGCCCCGGCTGTGGCTGGACCGCTTTGCGATGTAGCCCTGGGAGAACAGGGATTGCTTTTCTAAATCAGGGTAGAAATACGGCTTCATCCGCACGTCCTGGTCCTCAATCCCCCAGAACACAAAATGCTTCACCGCGCTGGCAGGGCGATAGGCATCAAAGATCTTCAGCCGATATCCCTGGACCACCATCTCATTGCTGACAGACTTCAAGGCTCTGGCCGCCTCGCGGGTCAGCAGGGCGCAGGGCTCCTCATAGCCGTCAATCCGGTCGCCGATGAAATTGTATGTGGAATAATATCGGATCTCCTGCACCACCTGGGGGACGTGGTCGGCCAACACCACAAAGCCGGAGGGATCCATCGTAATCTCTGATCGGTAATTCATCGTTGTGTTCCTCCTGTACTGCCACCCGCAGGCCGGCGGCTTTCATAGATTTGCCTTATTATATCATACTCCGCACAAAAAATCGATCTTTCTTTTGAAAAGTCCGATTTGTTTCGCCTACCGTTTTATCATAACGAGCACTGCGGCAAGGGTGGTGGCCAGACCGCCCGGCGCAAAAAACACCCGACTGCATTTCGGGTGTTTTTTGCGCCGGATATTGACAAAACAGTGAAAGCGGAGCCGATTCTCAGCATTCCTGAATTGTCTGCAGTGGAATCGCTGCACGCCGTCACTGCCGGAAAGTCAAACATCGTGACAGCCAATCGCACCGCAAAAAAGACCGGACCCATGAGTGGATCCGGTCATTTTTGGCACCCGCGAGAGGATTCGAACCTCCGACCTGCCGCTTAGGAGGCGGCCGCTCTATCCTGCTGAGCTACGCGGGCATAGGGACCCCGGCGATGCCGCCGGGTATGACTATTGTAATCATCCCGGCCGTGAATGTCAAGGTTTTCTTGAATTTCCTCTTCGGATTTCTTGTAATTCCATTTGGATTGTGTTATGATAAGCAGAGGAAGACGCAAAGACAGGAGGGATATGCCGTGGGACTGCTGCTGGTGGAGGACGACGCCGCCATTGTGGAGAATCTCTCTTCTTTTCTGCAGCTGGAGGGCTTTGCCGTCCGCTGTGCCTATGGCCAGAAGCAGGCCATTGCCTGCCTGGACAACTGGAGCTTTGATCTGGCTCTGGTAGATCTCTCCCTGCCCGACGGCGACGGCTTTCAGGTCTGTGCCAGGGCAAAGACAAAGGGCGTTCCGGTGATCTTCCTCACGGCCGCTGCGGACGAGGCCAGCGTGGTCACCGGGCTGGACATGGGCGCCGACGACTACATCGCCAAGCCCTTCCGCCCAAAGGAGCTGACCTCCAGAATCCGCAGCGTGCTGCGTCGGGCCGGCAAGTCTCTGTCGGTGCAGACCCTGGGAGACCTGTCTGTGGATACCGTCACCGCCCAGGTCACCAAGGGCGGCGTGGAGCTCTCGCTGTCCGCGCTGGAATACCGGCTGCTGCTCACCTTTTTGAATCATCGGGGGGAGCTGCTCACAAGAGACCGGCTGCTGGATGAGCTTTGGGAGCTGGGTGGAGATTATGTTAACGACAATACTCTCACCGTATACATCAAGCGCCTGCGGGAAAAGATTGAACCTGATCCCCAGGCCCCGGCCCTGATCCGCACCGTGCGGGGCAAGGGCTATGTGCTGGAGACCTGAGATGGGCATGTGGCACAACCCGGAGCTGCGACGGGAGCTGTTGATCTTCCTGGGGCTGAGTCTGGCCCTGGGGGCCGTGGGGCTGTGGGCCTCTCCCCTGGTGGGGCTGTGCGTCCTTTGCACAGGGCTGGCATTCACGGCCCTGCACCTGTGGTCCCTTTGGCGCAGAAACCGGCAGCTGACCAAGCTCAGCGGCGCACTGCGCAATCTCATGAACGGAGTGGAGCAGCTGCCCCTGGAGGACTACACCGAGGGAGAGCTCTCCGTGCTGCGCAGCGAGCTGCAAAAGCTGCTGCAGGAGCTGAAGGCAGGCTCCGACCGGCTGACTGCGGAAAAGGCGCTCCTCACCGACGCCCTGGCAGACATCTCCCACCAGCTGCGCACCCCGCTTACGTCTATGCAGCTGATGGTCACCTTGCTGAAGGACGACAGCCTGCCGCTCCAGCGGCGGCGCAGTCTGTGCCGGGAGCTGGATGGGATGCTCCACCGCACCGAGTGGTTGGTGGACGCCCTGCTGAAGCTGTCCAAGCTGGACGCAGGCACTGCCGGCCTGCGGCAGCAGCCCACAGATCTGGGTCGGGCCCTGCGCCTGGCAGCAGATCCCCTTTCGGTGCCGCTGGAGCTGAAAAACGTGGCGCTGGTGATCGACGCCCGGGCCGCCGTCTTCACCGGCGATGAGAAGTGGACCGCCGAAGCCCTGGGCAATATCCTGAAAAACGCCATGGAGCACACCCCGGCCGGAGGGCGGATTGAGGCCACGGTCACTGCTTCGCCTCTGTTTGCCCAGGTGCTGATCCGTGACAATGGGCCGGGGTTCTCCAAAGAGGATCTGCCCCATCTGTTTGAGCGCTTCTACCGAGGCGCGGGCAGCAGCGAGAACAGCTTCGGCATCGGTCTGGCCCTGGCACGCCGGATCATCCTGGCTCAGAACGGCACTGTTCTGGCCCGAAATGCCCCCGGCGGCGGGGCTGAATTCCTGATTCGTTTTTATCACAGCGTGATTTAATTTATCCAGCCTGCAACCAGGCGGAAGGAGGAGCCTATGCCCCAGATCATTGAGTATAAATGCCCGTGCTGCGGCGGCATCATCGAGTTTGACGCCACCTTGCAGCAGATGAAGTGTCCATACTGTGACACCACCTTTGACCCCGCTGCCCTGCTGCAGATGGACCAGGAACTGAACAACCCCAAGCCCGACGATATGCAGTGGCAGACCCCGGAGGATACCTGGGGGGCTGATGAGCCTATGAATCTCTACTCCTGCAAGTCCTGCGGCGGCGAGATCATTGCCGACGAGAACACCGGCGCCACCCACTGCCCCTTCTGCGGCAACCCGGTGGTGCTGGTCAGCCGGTTTGCCGGCGCATTGAAGCCGGATTACATCATCCCCTTCCAGCTGGACAAACAGGCCGCAAAGGACAAGCTGCGCACCTTCCTGCGGGGCAAGAAGCTGCTGCCCCGGCTGTTCTCCACCGAAAACCATCTGGACGAAATCAAGGGTGTGTACGTCCCCTTCTGGCTGTTTGACACCACGGTGGACGCGGATATCAACTACCACGCCACCCGGATGCGCAGCTGGCGCAGCGGCAACCGGGAGTACACTGAGACCTCCCATTTCCGGGTCCAGCGGGGCGGAGACCTGACCTTTGACCGGGTCCCTGTGGACGGCTCGTCCCAGATGGACGACACCATGATGGAATCCTTGGAGCCCTTTGACTTTAACGGGGCCAAGCCCTTCCAGACCGCCTACCTCTCCGGCTACTTTGCCGACAAATACGACGTGGGGTCCGAGGAGAGCAAGGAGCGGGTCAACGCCAGGGTCAAGCAGACCACTGAAAACGCCTTCCGGGGCACGGTGAGCGGGTACGGCACCGTGGCCATTGAGAGCAGCAGCCTTACCACCACCCACTCCCAGGTAAAATACGCCATGTACCCGGTATGGCTGTTGAACACCACCTATATGGGCAAGCACTATCAGTTTGCCATGAACGGCCAGACCGGTAAGTTCATCGGTGATCTGCCGGTGGGCAAAAAGGAATACTGGATGTGGCACCTGATCTGGACCGGCATCTTTGCGGCAGGCGGGTATCTGTTGCTGCTGCTTTGGATGCTGATGATGTGAGGAGGGCAGGCAATATGAAACGAATCATTTCCCTGCTGCTGTGCCTGGTTCTGGCAGCCGGACTGGGGCTGACCGCTTATGGGGCCTCCAGTCAGCACATCTATGACGAGATGGGGTATCTGGAGCAGTCGGTCATCGACCGCATTGAGCCCATCGCCCAGTCCATCCAGGAGGAAACCGGACTCACAGTGCTGTATCTAAGCCAGGAGGTCTCTTCGGAGGAGCAGCAGGATGCCGCAGACGCGGTGTTCCGGCAGGCCGGGCTTGGCACCACCGGCTATCTGCTGCTGGACCGGGGCGACTATGTGTCCATCTTCTCCTACGGAGAGGCCATGGAATATGACGCCAGTATCTCCTCTGCCCTGGTAGACAGCTATCTGAACACCTACAACGACACGCTCTCCATCGCCGACAGCCTGGAGGCCTACTTTACCACCGCAGCGCAGGTTTTACAGGGAGATTTGTACGGTGAGCCCGAGCAGGGAGATCCCCTGCTGCCCCTGGAAACCCAGCCCGCACCCGCCGGCAAGGAATACACCGACGGCGCCTTGGTGGTGGACTACGCCGACCTGCTCACCGATGAGGAAGAGGAAGAGCTGCTGGCCATGGCCAGAGAAATCTCTGACCGGCAGGCCTGCGACGTGGTAATCCTCACCAACGACGACCTGGGCGGCAAAACCGCCACCGCCTTTGCAGACGACTTCTTCGACTACAACGGCTATGGCCAGGGCCCTGAGGAGAGCGGTATCCTGCTGCTGGTTTCCATGGGCCAGCGGGACTATGCCCTGTCCACCAAGGGCTTTGGCATCACCGCCTTTACAGACTACGGCCTTGAGGTACTGACGGACAGCTTCCTCAGCAAGCTCAGCAGCGGCAATTACTACGGTGCCTTCCGCGCCTACCTGGAAAAAAGCGACGAGCTGCTGACCATGGCCCGCAACGGCGAGCCCCTGGACACCAACACCGCCGCAAAGAAGAATCTGAGAACCTTCCTCTTCAGTCCCTTTGGTGTGCTGATACTGCTGAGCATCGGCTTTGGCCTGGCGCTGATCCCCATGGCAGTGATGCGCAGCAAGCTGAAAACCGTGCGCAAGCAGCAGTATGCCAACAACTATGTGCGCAACGGCAGCCTGCACCTGACCCGGCAAAAGGACACTTTCCTGTACCACAACACCACCTCACGGGTGATTGAAACCGAGTCCCGCGGCGGCGGCGGTGGCGGCGGCGGCAGCTCTGTCCACTTCAGCTCTTCCGGCAGCTCCCACGGCGGTTCCAGCGGTAAATTCTGATCATTCCCAATTGGCGCACTGCAAAATGCTTCGTTTTGCAGTGCGCCAATCTTTTTTTGCAGATTCCCTTGACAAATAAGTATTTTTGTATTAGTATAATAACACAATAACACAAAGGAGGGTTGCAAGTGTCCTGGCAATTTCAGGGAAACATGCCCATTTACAGCCAGCTGGTGGAGTATTTGCGCCAGCGGATTGCCTCTGGCTATTACGCCCCCGGGCAGCGGCTGCCCACCGTGCGGGAGATTGCGGTGGAGGCCGGGGTGAATCCCAACACGGTGCAGCGGGCCATGGCAGAGCTGGAGCGGGAGGGGTTGGTGTACTCCCAGCGCACAGCCGGCCGTTTTGTCACCGAAGATCCGGATCGGGTAAAAACCGAGAGTACGCTGCTGGCCCGGCAGCAGATTGACGCCTTTTTGCGCTCCATGGCCCTGCTGGGCTATTCCAGAGCCCAGGTCCTGGCCATCATGCAACAGGAAGAGGAGGAACATCCCAATGGCGGAAATCTTTGAATGTGTAAACTTAAGCAAATCCTACGGCAGCAGGCAGGCGCTGGCCGCGTTGAACTTCTCCATCCCCCGAGGGCGGATTGTGGGTCTGCTGGGGCCCAATGGCAGCGGCAAAACCACCCTGCTGAAGCTGGCCAACGGTCTTTTGACCCCCACCCAGGGCCAGGTGCTGATTGACGGCCACGCCCCAGGCATCCGCAGCAAGCGGCTGGTCTCTTATCTGCCCGAGCGCTCCGCACTGCCCCAGGATATGAATGCCCGGCAGCTGCTGCGGTACTACGGGGAGTTCTTCCCGGATTTTGACGAGCAGCGGGCACGACAGATGCTGCAAAACCTGGGCATTGAGGAAAAGCTGGGCATCAAGCAGATGTCCAAGGGTACCCGGGAGAAGGTGCAGCTGATTCTGACGATGAGCCGGGACGCCAGCTTGTACCTGCTGGACGAGCCCATCGGCGGGGTGGACCCCGCCACACGAGAGTATATCCTGCGCACCATCATCGGCAACTACAACCCGGACGCCGCAGTGATCATCTCCACCCATCTGATTGCCGACGTGGAGCAGATTCTGGACGAGGTTTTGTTCCTGAGGCAGGGGCAGTTGGTGCTCCAGGCGGATGCGGAACAGATCAGGGAGACAAAGGGCATGTCTGTTGACGCCCTGTTCAGGGAGGAATTCAAATGTTTGGGAAATTGATGAAATATGAGCTCCGGGCCCTGGCAAAGGCAGGCATCCCGGTGATCATCGCCATTGCGGCAGCGGTTTCTTTTTCCACTGTGCTCTGCTTCACCACGTCCGGCGTGGAGTCCACCGCAATGCAGTTTTTGAGCGCTCTGTTCACTCTGCTCGGGTTTCCGCTGATCGGAGCCGGCGTGGTGCTGTTGATTGTGGTGATTGTGGTCCGGTTCCGCAGAACGATGCTTGGCGATGAGGGGTATCTGACCCATACCCTGCCGGTCAGCCTGACCGCGCTGCTGTGGAGCAAGCTTCTGTCCGCGCTGATCTGGTTGTGCGTGGTGGCGGCAGCGGCCCTGGCGGGCGTCGTCCTGTGCGCCATCAACACTTCCATGACCTTTGGCGTCATGAGCGCCAAACAATACGCTGCGACCCTGCGGGATACGGTGCAGGTGCTGGCTGACTGGAACACCCTGTACTATACGTCCTTGGGCGTGCTGGTGCTGCTGTTTGTCCTGCTGCAATTCTTCACCGCCCTGTCCATCGGGCACAGCTTCCCGGCAAAGAAAATGGGCTACAGCGTGTTGTTCTACTTTGCCATTGACGGCACCCTGCGGGTGGTGTCTTCGTTGGGTCTGATTCTGCCCCTCGATCTGTGGAGCTCCATGGGATCGGACATTGTTCTGCGTGTGGCGCTGCCGCTGGTGACGGCGGCATACAGCGGCGTGCTGTATTTCCTTACCTGGCGGATGCAGTCCCGGCACCTGAATCTGGCCTGAGGAGGGAGCACTATGAGACGCATTGCCGCCCTGATTGCCCTGGTGCTGACACTGAGCCTGTGTGCCGGCTGCGCCGTGCTGCCCGCTGCCATGCTGCTAAGCGGCGCAGCCTCGTCCCCCGAGGTGTATGAGGACCCAGCGGCATACAACGATTACATTGGTCCTGCCGCCACAGAGGAGTTTCGCAGCAAGTGGGGCATGGATGAGAGCATTCTTCCTGCCACAGTGGAGGATCTGTCGGTGCAGGAGTTCAAGATGGTCTATTACAATCCCTGGGATGCCCAGTACCTGTGTTATCTCACGGTGGAGTATACGCCCCAGGCCCTGCAGAAAGAGTTGCAGCGGCTGGAGCGCTGCCCCCACACGGAGTATACCGGCTACTACTCCGTCACCGGCTTTGCCGGCGCGGAGGATCCCCTGGCCATGTACGCCGACAGCTACCAAGGCTTTGTCTATGCCATCCATACTCCCGGCAGGGAGAACTGCGTGACCTATGTGGAACTGATCTTCTGCAACTATTTTATGGATCTGGATTACCTGGAATATATCCCCGCCGAATATCTGCCCCAGGGGTTTGACGCCACCATAGACAACCCCTACCAGCTGGTACATACCCAAAACTGAGTGCAAAAAAGCAGCCCGCAGGCTGCTTTTTTGTTATTCGGATATTGTCCAGGTAAATTGGGCCTCGGCCTCAACACAGATGTCCAGGGCAGTGAGCTCCGGCAGTTGGCTGCGTTTGGCCAGCCGCAGGCCCGGCAGATTCACTGCAGTGGGCGACACCGGTGGGCCCGCCATGGGGTCGGCGTCGATGCGCACCAAAGCGCCCAGCTTCACCCCTGAGGCCTCGCACAAAAGCGCCGCACGCCGGGCAGCGTCCTTGGCGGCAGCCGCCAGGGCCTGCCCTTGGGCTTGGTCCTGATCCTCCAGTGAAAATTCCAGCTGCAGCTCCGGGGCGGCGGGACCGGCAGTCGCGGCGTCAATGGCTGCGCCAAGCCGCTCCGGCACCAGGGGCAGGGTCAGGCACAGGTCGTACTGGCAGCGGTAGCCGGTCAGTGCGGTGACGAAGTCTCCCTTGTCATTGCGCACAGAATCATAGACCGGCTCCACCCGGAAGCTCTGGGTCTTCAGTGCTTCCGGCGCAAAGCCCGCCCGGGAAAGCGCCTGCCGCAGAGCTGCCAGGGCTGACTCGGCCCGCTCCAGGGCCTGGGCGTAGGCCGGATCCTGCCCGTTCAAAGTCAGGTGCAGGGTAACGGTATCCGGCGCCAGGCTTATCCGGCCGGCGCCGCGGACGGTGATCAGACGTTCCATGGTTCCATCTCTCCTCTTGCGGTTTGCATGGCGGAAAAATCGTACATCCTGGTAAACGCAGACAGGTCTGCCCCCATGGCCCGGTATTCCAGCAGCAGGCGGGCACAGGCCTCGGCGTCGCTGCCGGCGTTGTGATGGCGCAGGGAAATGTGGAAGCGGTCACACATGGTATTGAGCCGGTGATTCTCCATCTCGGGCAAAAGCCGGCGGGCCATACGCACGGTGCAGGCGTACTCCGCCCGGGGCTTCCAGTCAATGCCGTAGTCCTTAAGACATCTGGCCAGGACGCCAAGGTCAAACACCGCATTGTGGGCCAGCAGGATTCCCCGGTCCAGCAGGGGCTCCAGCAGGGGCCAAAGCTGGGCAAAGGTCAGCTTATCCCGAACCATGGCAGGAGTGATGGAGGTGAGCCGGATATTGAAAGCGTCAAAATAGGTTTCGGGGTTAACCAGCGTATAAAATCGGCGGGTAATCTCCCCGTCCTCCACCACGCAGACACCGATGGCGCTCATCCGATGATTGCGCGCATTGGGAGTTTCTACGTCAAAGGCAACATAGCGTTCCATAGGCAGGGCCTCTTTCTGTGTTTGTCTGGGTCCGGGGCCGGAATGGCGCCGGAAGCTGCCCCAGGACAGCCGCCTTTATTCTACTACACATTGCATTGGATTTCCAGCCCTGTTTCAGAAAAAAGTAGGTCTGTAACCATTTGAGAGGAAGCACCCGCGGGCGCTTCCTCTCTGCCTGGTCAGCCCCTGCCGCCGGGACGCCCGCCGCCGGGACGTCCGCCGCCGGGCCAGCCGCCTTCCGTGCTGCCATCCTGGCCGGGCATAGTTCCCTCGGCGTTTCCCCCGGGACCGGGCCAGATGCCTTCTGTGCCGCCATCCTCGCCGGGCATGGTTCCCTGGGCGTTTCCCCCGGGACCGGGCCAGATGCCTTCCCCGTTGCCGTCTTCGGTGCCGCTGCCTGGCCAACCGCCCATATCACCGCCCATGCCGGGGCCGCCGCCCATGCCGCCGTGGCCCATGCCGCCAAAGCCGGTGCCGGTGCCATAGATCAGACTGTCCAGGGTAATTTGGGTCTCGCTGTCCCCCACAGTGAGGGTGTATGTGCCGCCCTGGACCAGGTCCGGACAGCTGACGTTGACACAGTGAAAGCTCTTATTGGGAGTGAAGGTGG
This sequence comes from uncultured Clostridia bacterium, assembly GCA_946617435.1. GTDB lineage: Bacteria > Bacillota > Clostridia > Oscillospirales > Oscillospiraceae > JAFRPC01. The sequence continues at coordinate 35,636 of CAMOKD010000002.1, forward strand.
CCAACACATTGCCGGATGCATCGGTGAGCATCACCTGGGTGCCTGCCGCCTGGGCGCCAACAGTAAGAAGAATGGCACCTTGGGTGGATGCATCAGAGAAATTCATCGCCATACCGGAGGAGCCTGTCGCCACCAAGGTGCCGCCGGTGATGGTGCCGGTGGCCTCCCAGTCCAGGGCGCCGTTGCCATCGTTGGTAGGGCCGGAGACATATACCGTGCCGCCGGACACGGTGAAGGTGCCGTTGGAGTCAAGGCCGTCGCCGGAGGAATCCACAAACAGTTCGCCGCCGGTGATCTCCAGGGTCGCGGAAGAGCCGCTGCCGAACCGGTCGCCGCCCCTGCCGCCGAAGCCGCTGGCATCGTTGCCGCCGCCGGCATTGATACCATCGTCTGAGGCAGTGACGGAAATGCTGCCGCCGCTGAGCAGGATGTTCAGGCCCTCAAGGCCCTCATAACTCCGGCTGACCGTAATGCTTCCGCCGGAAACAGTCAGCGCGTTGTCGGCGTGGACGCCGTCGTCCCCCGAACTGAGGACAAGGCTGCCGCCGGAGATCAGGATATCGCCGTTGCAGTGCACGCTGTCATCCAGACTCTCAATGTTCAGCTCACCGTCGGAAATCTCCAACAGGGTGCCTGCCTTGATGCCCTTTTGACTGGTGTCGGTATCGGCGCTGTTGCTGCCGGCAGCAATTTGATAGCTGCCCCCTGCCACTGTCAGTGTGCCGGAGGCAGAGATGCCGTCGCCGGCAGCGGTGATGGTATAGCTGCCGCCGCCCAGATAGACGTTGCCCAGGCTGGCATCGTCCTCGTTTTCACTGTGCAGGCCATCCTTGCCGGCGGTAAGGGTGAAGGCGCCGTCTGAGATGCTCAGGCTGTCCTTGCCCACAATTGCCTGACTGGAGGCCGTAACGGTGTAACTGCCGCCGGTGACGACCACCTCGTCCTTGCCCACAATGCCGTGCCCGGCGGGAGAGACAACCGTCAGGGTGCCGGTGCCGTTCAATGTCAAATCGTCCTTGGAGAAGATGACCGCGTCCACATTGTTGGTGTCAATTTGGGTGAAGCCGCCTCCGTTTTCCAGAGTGTTCTGGCTGCCCTGGGCCAGGGTGACAAACACCTTGTCTGCCTTGGCCACATAGATGGGAGCAAAGCTCTGGCTGAAAATATGAACCCCGTCCAGAACCAACTGGACCTTCTCGGTCTTGGCGGCGTTGACCGCAATATAACCGTCGTTCAGGGTGCCGGTAAGTATGTAGGTACCCGCACCGGAGATGGTAACCGCCCCGTCGCTGACGTTGACCGCCGCACTGTCGCAGACCGCAGTGTCGCCGTTCAGCGTAATGGTCACAGCCTCAGCGGCGTCGTATTCGCCGGAGAGATCCCGATCGGAAAACAACTCGGAGACCTCTACCTGGCCGGGCTGTACTGCAGCGGTCTGGTTGTCCGCAGCCAGCGTGGCGGTCTGGGCGGCATTCACTGTCTCTGAATCCGGGTCAGACAGCACGCTGCAGCCCGTAAACATCAGACTCAAAACTAAGGATAGGCCAAGAAGAATGGAACACAGTTGTTTCATTGCAATTACCTCATTTCATTGTTCTGAGGCCATTGTAAGGCGACAACCTTAAGGAAAGCTTAGACCGAAATCACATTTTCGCACTCTGATAAAAAACTGAAACGCCCCCTGCCCGCATGGGCAGGGAGCGCTTCAGACTAGAACAGACGGCGGAAGGGATCGGCCTGTGTGCGGCGGAGCTCTTTGCGCACCCCCCGACGGTAGCCGAACATCAGACGTTGGCGCAGATAATTGGTATCCCCGGACTGAATCTCCACGGTACGGCAGTGCCGGCAAAGGGAGTCCTTGGAAAACAGCAGCGTGGCCGGATGCCGGGGCATGGGATAGCCCTGGGTCCAGAGATAGGCATTGATGTGAAAGCCCAGCTCAAAGGCCACGCAGGACTCTGTGAACAAGAAAGGCTTGCCCTCCCGGCGGCGATAGGCCCCGCAGAGATAATCCGCCATGGCCCGGTAGGCCTGTCTGCGGCCCAGGGCAGTGATCAGCCGGTACCACTTCTCTGTATCGGCAGTTAGATCCAAGGAAAAGCCATCGGAGAAAAAACGGGTATGTCGACGCAGCAGGCGCTCCAACAGAATACGTTGTTCTTCTTTCATGGCAATCGCCTCACAGCTGTTCGCCCAGGATGGACTTGGTGGCGTAGGCGTTCAGGGTCATATCCGCGGTGTGGCCGGCCAGGTACTCATAATAGCCCTGGCTGCCGATCATGGCAGCATTGTCTCCGCACAGGGACAGGGGCGGCATACACAGCCGCAGGCCCCGCCCTTCGGCCAGGGCAGTCAGTTCCCGGCGAATCTGCGAGTTGGCCGCCACGCCGCCGGCAACGGCCAGGGTCTTTCGTCCGGTTTGGTCCAGCGCCAGCGCGGTGCGGCTGACCAGTGCTTGACTTACCGCAGCGCGAACCGATGCGCACAGTGAAGGCACATCCAGGGTCTCCCCCTTCTGGTCGGCGTTATGAATCAGATTGATGGCTGCGGTTTTCAGCCCGGAGAAGGACAGATCCAGCGGATTGCCGTCCACCTTGGCCCGGGGCAGCGGATATTTGCAGGGGTCCCCGGCCTGGGCGCGCCGATCCAGAGCCGCGCCGCCGGGATAAGGCATGCCCAGCACCCGGGCAATCTTATCAAAGCACTCCCCTGCTGCGTCGTCACGGGTACCGCCCAAGATGGTCATACGGGTGTAATCCTCCACATCCACCAGCATAGTGTGGCCACCGGAGACCACCAGGCACAAAAACGGTGGCTCCAGCGCCGGGTCTGCCAAATAGTTTGCCGCGATATGCCCCCGGATATGGTGTACCGGAATCAGCGGTACCCCCAGGGAGAAGGCCGCCGCCTTGGCAAAATTAACCCCCACCAGCACCGCGCCGATCAGGCCCGGGGCATAGGTCACGGCCACGGCGTCAATGTCCTGCCGGGTCACGCCGGCACGGTCCAGGGCCTGGTCCGCCAAGGCGTAGATGCACTCAATATGCTTGCGGGAGGCAATCTCCGGCACCACGCCACCGTAGAGCTTGTGGATATCTACCTGAGAGGCAATGCAGTCCGCCAGCACACGGCGGCCGTCTGCCACCACGGCAACGGCAGTTTCGTCACAGGAGGATTCAATGGCTAAAATATTCATGGCTTCACCAATCTTTTCTGTAGAATCAATGCGTCCTCCCGAGGCCGCTCATAGTAGCCTCGGCGCAGGCCGGCCCTGGTATAGCCCAGGGCTGTATAAAGCCGGATGGCAGGCTGATTGGAGGCGCGAACCTCCAGGGTGATCTGCTCCGCGCCCCGTTCGATCAGGCTGCGCTCCAGGCGCTGCATCAGTACAAGCCCAATGCCCAGGCGCCGGAACTGCGGGTCCACCGCAAGGTTCAGGATATCTGCATCTTCAAACACCGTTTGGGAGCCCACATAGCCCACCACACGGTCGTCTTGCCGGGCTGTGAGCCACAGGGCCAGCGGGTTTTGCAGCTCAGCCCGGATGGATGCTTCGTCCCATGGGGCGGAAAACAGTGCCTGCTCCAGGGCGGCAATGGCCGGGACGTCTGACAGCCGCATGGGAGAAATGTCAAGACTGTTCGGTGTGTCCAAGGGATGTCACCTCTTTTGTGTTACTTCGCCTCGTACCAGGAGCCGCCCAGCTTGGCCTCTGCAACGAGGGGGACGGAGAGGGACGCGGCGGATTCCATCTCCCGGGTGACCAGGCTGGTAACAGTCATGGCCTCTTCCATGGGGCACTCCACAATCAGCTCATCATGAACCTGGAGCACCAGGCGGGCCTGCAGGCCCTCCCGCTCCAGGGCGTCCTCCACCCGAAGCATGGCCAGCTTGATAATATCCGCAGCTGTGCCCTGGATGGGGGAATTCATTGCCATCCGCTCCGCTGCCTGGCGGACCATATATTTCCCGTCCTTCAATTCGGGCAGATAGCGTCTTCTGCCATAGAGAGTTGAGACATAGCCATCCCGACGCCCCTGCTCCACCACGGCGGACATAAAGTCACGGACGCCGTGATATTTTTCCAGGTAGCTGTCAATATAGGCCTTGGCCTCCTGGCGGCTGACGCCGATGTCCTCCGCCAGGGAGAACTCAGAAATGCCGTAGACAATGCCGAAGTTTACCGCCTTGGCGTTGCGGCGCTGCTGGGGCGTCACCTGGTCAAAAGGTACCCCAAACACCTGGGACGCTGTGACCCGGTGCACATCCTCCCCGGAGCGGAAGGCCTCCTGCATGGCATGGTCGTCCGCCATGTGGGCAAGGACCCGCAGCTCAATCTGGCTGTAATCTGCGTCCACAAAGACCCAGCCCTCCCTGGGGACAAACATCTTGCGGATCTCTGCGCCCAGGTCTGTACGCACGGGGATATTCTGCAGGTTGGGATCTGTAGAGGACAGGCGGCCCGTGGCCGTCACGGTGTTCTGGAAGGTGGTGCGCACCCGGCCGTCCGGGCCCACCACCTTGAGCAACCCCTCTGCATAGGTGGCCTGGAGCTTGGTCAGGGTGCGATAGTCCATGATCTCCAGGATGATGGGGTGCTTGCCCTTGAGCTTCTCCAGTACCTCCACATTGGTGGAGTATCCGGTCTTGGTCTTTTTGATCACCGGCAGGCCCAGCTTATCAAAGAGAATCTCTCCCAGCTTGCGGGTGGAGTTGATGTTAAACTCCTCCCCAGCCAGGCGATAGATCTCCTGCTGGCAGGCGGCGATTCGGGTGCGCAGCGCCTGGTCAAAGCGCTCCAGGGCATCGGTATCCACCCTGACACCCTCCACCTCCATCCGGGCCAGTACCCCGCACAGGGGCAGATCCATTCCCTCATACACCTGCCCCGCGTTCTGCTCCGCCAGGCGGGCAGAGAGCCCGGGCACCAAAGCCAGCACCCCGGCAGCCCGGGCGGCGTGGAAGGCGGCCTCCGCCTCCTGCTCGGACAGACCCCGGGCGGTCAGCTCTGGCATCGTGGGCAGGCTCAGCCGGCACTCATCCAGCGCCAGGCGCTCCAGCTCGTACTTTCCCCTGGCGGCGTCCAGCACATAGGCAGCCACTTCTGTGTCAAAGACAATGCCGTTATCCGGCAGGCAGCGCTCCAAAAGCCCCCGTCTGAGCTCTTTGGAGCCGTGACAGGCCAGGGGAATTTTGCCGGAGAACAGCCGGGAGAGCGCTTTCTCCAGGTCCAGGCCCAGATGCTGCCGACAGAGGATAGCCTGTTCAGTGCCGGCATCAAGGGCAACCAGTTCCAGCTCCTCTGACGCAGACAGCGCGACCCGCTGGGCGCCTTCCAGATGCTGCAGCAGTGCCAGGGCCTGGTCCAGATCCTGTATATACCGGCAAACAGGCGCATCTGCAGCGGGGGCTGCATCAGGATGGGTCTCATTGGCCGGCACTGGAGCCCGCAAATGATACTTATCAATCAGCTTGATGAACTCCAGCCGGAGGAACAGCGCATACAGCGCCTGTCGGTCCGGTTCATGGAGCAGCACTGCCTCTTGGTCCAGCTCCACAGGGGCGTCCAGACGGATGGTGGCAAGCTCATAGCTGAGCTCGGCGCTCTGCTTGCCGTTCAGGAGCTTTTCGTACAGCTTGCCCTTCATATTCTTGGGGGTAAGGTTCTCATAGACCCCCGAGAGCGTCCCATAGCGCAGCAGCAGGTCTGTGGCAGTCTTAGGCCCCACACCGGCTACACCGGGGATGTTGTCAGAGCTGTCGCCCATCAGGCTTTTCAGGTCAATGAGCCGGAGGGGGGCAAAGCCGTATTCCTGGGTAAATAAGCTCTTGTCATAAAGGGTGGCGTTGGTCTGGCCGCCCTTGGTAACCACCAGCTTCACCCGGACATGGTCGTCAATCAGCTGGAGGCTGTCCCGATCGCCGGTGACAATGACGCTGTCCCAGCCCAGGGCCCCGGCCTGCTTGGCCAGGGTGCCGATCACATCATCCGCCTCCCAACCCTGGACGGCATAGATGGGAATGTTCATGGCCCGGAGCACGTCCTTCATCACCGGCATCTGCTGGGCCAGCTCCTCGGGCATACCGTGGCGGGTAGCCTTGTAGCCCTCATAGCGCAGATGCCGGAAGGTGGGTCCATGGAGATCGAAGGCCACACAAAGGGCGTCAGGCTGCTCCTGGGCGCGCATCTTCTCCAGGATATTCAGAAAGCCGAAGATGGCGTTGGTGTACTCTCCGTTTTTGGTGGTCAGCAGCCGCACGCCGTAAAAGGCGCGGTTGATGATGCTGTTGCCGTCAAGAATCATGAGCTTCATGGTGCTTCCTCCCCTGCCCGGCGGGCAGATGTGTGAATCAGATCCGCTTCCAGCGGGCTCCCTGGGGGGTGTCGATAATCTCAATGCCCCGGGCCTTGAGCTCGTCCCGAATGCGGTCGGCCTCGGCAAAGTTTTTGGCCTTCTTTGCGGCGGCGCGGGCAGCAAGGGCAGCCTCAATTTCGGGGTCGTGCTCGGTCTCCGCCTCGGCCTTGGCCCGCTCGTCCCGCTTAGCCTGGGCGGCGGCAATCAGATTCAGCCCCAGCACCCGGTCAAAGTCCGCAATGGCGGCCAGCTTGGTGTGATCGTTGGTCTTGGCCTTGAGCACGTCGTACAGGGCGGTGATGCCAAGAGAGGTGTTCAGGTCCGCGTCCATTCCCTTCATAAACCGTGCCTTCAGCTGGGCCAGCACCGCTTGGTCAATCTCCCCCTCCGCCTGGGGATCCAGGGTGGAGAGCTTATCCACCAGCTTGCCATAGGCCGCTGCTGCGTTGTCCAGGTTCTCCCAGGAAAAGACCAGGTTCTTGCGGTAGTGGCTCTGCAGGCAGAAGAAACGATAGGCAATGGGATCGTAGCCCTTCTGCTCCAAAAGGCTGACGGTGAGGAATTCCCCGGAGGACTTGGACATCTTACCGGCAGTGGTGTTCAGGTGCAGCACATGGAACCAGTAGTTGACCCACTTGTGGCCGAGATAAGCCTCAGACTGGGCAATCTCATTGGTGTGGTGGGGGAAGGCATTGTCAATGCCGCCGCAGTGGATGTCCATGTCCTCGCCCAGGTGTTTCAGAGAGATGCCCGTGCACTCAATGTGCCAGCCGGGATAGCCCACGCCCCAGGGGGAATCCCACTTGAGCGCCTGGTCTTCAAACTTGGACTGGGTGAACCATAGGACAAAGTCGTTTTTGTTGCGCTTGTTCACGTCCTCCTCCACGCCCTCACGGACGCCCACGTCCAGATCCTCGGCGTTGAAGTCGTTAAAAACATAGTACTTTTCCAGCTTGGAGGTGTCAAAGTAGACATTGCCCCCCGCCTGATAGGCAAAACCCTTTTCCAGCAGGGTTTCAATGATATGGATATAGTTGTCAATGCAGTTGGTGGCAGGCTCCACCACGTCGGGCCGCTTGATGTTCAGCTTGCGGCAGTCCTCAAAAAAGGCGTCGGTGTACATCTTGGCGATTTCCATGACGGTTTTGTGCTCCCGCTTGGCGCCCTTGAGCATCTTGTCCTCGCCGGTGTCGCCGTCAGAGGACAGGTGACCCACGTCGGTGATGTTCATCACCCGCTTGACGTTGTAGCCTGCGTAACGCAGGTACTTCTCCAGCACGTCCTCCATGATATAGGAGCGCAGATTGCCGATGTGGGCGTAGTGGTACACCGTGGGGCCGCAGGTGTACATCTTGACAATGTCAGGATGATTGGGAACAAAGAGTTCCTTCTTTCTTGTCAGGGAATTGTACAGGTACATAGTATCTTCTCCTTTGCAGGTTTGATTATTGATTGGACAGGGTTTGGGCGGTTGCCGGCTGCGGGATGCCTCGTTCTTCCTCCAGCGCCTGGATGCGCTTCCGCAGGGCCTCCAGCTCCAGGGCAATGGGATCGGGGGTGTGGGTGTGGTCCAGCTTTGCCCCCTCTACCCGGACAATCCGGCCGGGGATTCCGACCACGGTGCAGTTGGGGGGTACCTCCCGCAGAACTACGGAGTTTGCCGCAATTTTGGCGTTGTCCCCCACCTTGAAGGGGCCCAGCACCTTGGCGCCGGAGCCAACCATCACATTGTTGCCCAGGGTGGGATGGCGCTTGCCGTGGCTGATCCCCGTGCCGCCCAGGGTCGCCCCCTGATAGAGCAGGCAGTCGTCACCGATCTCCACCGTCTCGCCAATGACCACGCCGCTGCCGTGGTCAATGACCAGCCGCCGGCCAATGGTGGCACCGGGATGGATCTCTATGCCGGTCCAGAGTCTGGACCACTGGGAGATAAAACGGGCAATAAACTTCATCCCATGGGTGTGGAACCAATGGGCAATGCGGTAGTCAATGTCAGCGTGAAGGCCGCTGTACAGAAAAAACACTTCAAAGCCGCTGCGGGCGGCAGGGTCGTTGCGTTTGTAAGCCTGGATGGTTTCCTTCAGATACACAGGCATTTCTCCCTTCCCGGAGGCGGGCGACAGGCGCCGCTCCCTATTGATGATACCCGGACAGGCGTTGGAAAAAACACCGCCTCCGGATTGCTCCAGAGGCGGTGTGTCACCGCGGTTCCACTCTGATTTCTCACTTGGGCACTGACGCGGCCCGTGCGGGGTCTCCCCTTCGCTCCCGGGCGCACTTCACCGCAGGCACTGCGGCTCTCCCTTTCAGCCTGGGGGAAAGCTCTCTGGTACAGGCCGGCTGCGGCTACTCTTCCCGTTCGTCGCGAATATTCATCTATTTCAGTATATTAGCAGAAGTCCGCCCCGGTGTCAACCTTTTTTTGCAGCCTGGGGCACGCTTTTCCGGGGGGTGGGGCTTTTGGCTTGCACAAGGGGGAAATATATGCTATAATGATCAAAAAATTGACCGGGAGGCGGGTATTCATGCGGTTTTTACACCTGGCAGATTTGCATTTCGGCAAGCTGCTCCACGGCCTGTCCCTGCTGGAGCAGGGGGACCAGAGCCACTGGACAGAGGCGTTTCTTGCCCGGGCAGCAGTGCTGCGGCCGGATGCTGTGGTGATTGCAGGAGACGTCTATGACCGGGGCATGCCCCCGGCAGATGCGGTGGCACTGCTGAGCCGTCTGGTGGACGGCCTGGCAGCCATAAAAATCCCGGTGCTGATCTGCGCGGGCAACCACGATTCCGGCAAGCGGCTGGCCTGCTTTCGGGAGAGCCTGTCTAAACAGAATGTACACATCGCCGGAGAACTGGCCAGGGAGCTGCCCCATGTGACCCTGCATGACACCTACGGCCCGGTGGACTTCTGGTTAATGCCCTACCTCTTCCCTGCCCAGGCCGGTCTGGTGCTTGGGGACGAGAGCATCCGGGATTACGACACCGCAGTGCGCAGGGTGCTGGCCGCCCAGAGCATCGACTTTACCCGGCGCAACGTGCTGCTGGCCCACCAAAACGTGACCTGTGGCGGCAAAGAGGGGCTGCGGGGCGGATCAGAGTCTGTGGTCGGCGGTGTGGGCCAGGTAGATTACACCGCCTTTGACGGCTTTGACTATGTGGCCCTGGGCCATATCCATGCGGCCTACAGTGTGGGGCGGGCGGAGGTCCGCTATGCGGGCACGCCCATGTGTTATCATTTCAGCGAGCTGCGGCAGCCCCGCAAGGGCCCGGTGCTGGTGGATCTGGGAGCAAAGGGTACCCCGGTGCAGACCCAGGTACTGGACATCCCACCCCTGCACCCCATGCGGGAGCTGCGGGGCAGCTTTGAGGAGATCTGCCGGGCGCTGGAGAACGGCAGCAGGGGCGAATATTTGCGCATTGTGCTGACCGACCGGCCAATGACCACGGAGGCGATCACTCATTTTCAGGCTGCAGCAGAGCAACAGGGCAGCATTCTGCTGGATTGGAGCAGTGAGTTCCGTCACTTTGACGGCCAGGCTGCCGCCCCGGAGCTGGCCGATCTGGAGCAGCAGCCTATTGAGGGTCTGTTTGCCGACTTTTACACCGAGCGCAGCAGCGGTACGGAGCCCGAGCCCGAAGAGCTGGAGGCGATGCACCTGCTGGCAGAGCTGCTGCGAAACACCCCAAGGGACACAACCGACCGGGATCTGACCCTCCGGGCAGTGGAAATATTTACCAAGGAGGCCGAAGCATGAAGCCGATTCAACTGACCATGACCGCCTTCGGCTCCTTTGTGGGGCCCGAAACCGTAACCTTCCCTTCCGGCGGCAGTGGGATCTATCTCATCGTGGGTGACACCGGAGCCGGCAAAACCACCCTGTTTGACGCCATTACCTTTGCACTTTACGGCAAATCCAGCGGCACCCAGCGGGACCCCGGGGTGCTCCACTCCGACTATGTGGACAAGTCTGTAGACACCGTGGTGGAGCTGGTATTTGACCACCTGGGCAAGCGCTACACCGTGACGCGCCAGATCCACTTTCCCAAAAAGCGGGGTGCTGAGGCAGGGTATCGGGATCCCACGATCACCGCCCAGCTCCGCCTGCCGGAGGAAATTATCAACGGTCACAATCCGGTAACCAAACGCTGTGAGGAGCTTTTGGGCTTGAACGTGGATCAGTTCCGCAAGATTGTAATGCTGGCCCAGGGGGAATTCCGCCAGTTCTTATCGGCGGACTCTAAGGTCAAGGGCGAGATCCTGGGCAGGATTTTTGACAGCAGCGCCTATGTGCGCTATCAGACCCTGCTGGACGAGGCAAAAAAGGAGCTGGAAAATCGCCGGCGGGACCACAGCCAGGCGGTGGAGCACTGCCTGCACACCGCCTTTGCCGATGCGGATCCGCCGCTGCTGGCTCAGGACCCTCTGCTAAAGCAGAAGCTGGACGCTCTGCTGGACAGTGAGACCCTGGCTGTCCGGCAGGCCCGGGATGCCATGGGCCTGAGCCAAGCCGGCCTGGACCGGCTGCACACCCTGCAGGGTACCGCCCTGGCAGACAACCGAAAGCTGGAGGAGCTGACAAAGCAGCGGAATCTTGTCCGTTCCCTGGAGGAACAAGCGCCCAGGATGGCCGCTCTGGAGCTGGAGCTGCAGCAGGCAGAGCAGGCGCTGCGCCAGGTAGACCCCGCCCGCCGGACAAGAGACAGTGCAAAACAGGCACTGGCGCAGGCACGCAGAGAGCTGGACCAGACCGAGCAGGCCCTGTGTGTCCAGATTCCCAAGCAGGCGCAGGCCAAAAAGGCCCTTCTGGACGCAGAGCCCCTGCGCAAAACCTTGGAGCAGACCAGGCTTGCCCAACACAAACTGGAGGAGCAGCTGCCCCGGTACAGGGCCCTGGCCCAAAAAAGGCAGGCACTGGACCAGGCAAAGAATTCTCTGGCCCGGGGCAGAGCAAACCAGGAAACCCTGGAACGACAGCAGGCCCGGCAGGCTGCCCAGTTGGACCAATGCCGGCTCGATTGGACAGCCCTGGACGGTGCCGAGGCCGCCGCAGATCGCGCCCGGGAGGCAAAAGAGAAGGCTGACCTGGCGCTGGAGACTCTGCAGGGCCCGCAGGGCATTGTACAGGGTGTTGCCCGGCTGGAGAAAATCCAAAAGGACCTGGACAGCCAGGTCCTGGACTACGGCAGGCTGCTGGAGCAGGCCCGACAGGCTGCGGACAAGCACCACAGGCTGTATCAGCAGTTTCTGGACGGGCAGGCAGGACTGATGGCAAACCAGCTGCGCCAGACGCTGCAGACCCATGGCCATGCCCGCTGCCCTGTTTGCGGCACAGACTTTTTGCCCGGACAGGAAGCCGGCTTTGCGGTTCAGGCCGGCAATGTGCCCACCCAGAAGGAGGTGGAGCAGGCCAAAAAGGCCCTGGATCGACTGGAGACTGCACGGCGCCGGGCAGAGGAAGAATTAAGCCGTGGCCGAACCACCCTGGCCCTGCAGCAGAATAATCTTGTCAATCTTGCCAGGCCCCTGCTGGCTGGCTGCGAGAACTGGGACACGCTTGTCGCACCGGACTATCTGCCCCGGGCCATTCTGGCAGCACAGGAGGCCGCCCGTACAACAGCCGACGCCCTGAAAACAGCGCAGGCGCGCACAGATCGGCGTGCCGCGCTTGCCGGGCAGATTGGCCGTCTGGAGCAGAACCAACAAAAGCTGGAAGCGGATCTCGGCACTGCCCGGGCGCAAATCAGCACCTTGGAGCAACAGTGTACCGCCCTGACCACTGAGGCAGCCCTGCTGGCAGGAGATCTGGAATTTGACTCCAAAGCCCTGGCCCAGGCAAAGCTGGACGCACTGGCAGACGAGCAGACGCAGCTGCAGCAGACGCTGACCCGGCTGCAGGAGCAGGCAGACCTGCACAACAGCAAGCTCGCCCGTCTGCAAGGCGCCAAGGAGGAACAGCAGCGGGCGCTGCCGCTATTGCTGCAAGCCCTGGAGCAGGCTGAAAACAAACTGGCCCAGGCCCTGGCCAGACAGCAGCTGCCGGACGAGACCGCCCTGGACAAGGTCCTCGCTCCCCTGGCCGGGCAGGACCCGGAGCAGTGGATCGCCGCCCGCCGGCAAACGCTGAACGACCACCGCTACAGCCTGCAGCACAGCAGGAGCCGGGTGGAGGAGCTCAGCGTACAGACACAGGGTCTGCATTACACCGACCCCGCACTGCTGGAGCAGCAGCTTGCTGAAGCAGAGGCGCAGCAAGAGTTGCTGCGCACCCAGGCCGCTGCCGCTGCCCAGCGCCTGGCCCTTCACAGCGCCGGCCGGCAGACCATTGCCGACTGCCTGGAAAAGCTGTCCGCCACAGATCCCGCCTGGCGCCGGCTCAGCCGATTAGCGGAGCTGGCCATGGGCGCCAGCAGTGAGGGTGGAAAGCTCAGCTTTGCCCGCTATGTGATGGGCGCTATCTTCCGCCAGGTGCTGGAAATGGCCAACCGCCGGCTGGACGTGATGAGCGGCGGCCGGTACACCCTGGTGCACACAGCCGCCGCCGGCAGAGCAAATGCCTCCGGCGGGCTGGAAATTGAGGTACTGGACGTGGCAACCGGCAAACAGCGGTCCTCCGCCTCTCTCTCCGGCGGAGAGAGCTTCCAGGTGTCTTTGGCCCTGGCCCTGGGACTTTCCGACGTGATCCAGGCCCGGGCCGGCGGCATTGGCATTGACACCCTGTTCATCGACGAGGGCTTTGGCTCTTTGGACGCCGGTGCATTGGAAAACGCCGTTACGGTGCTGCAGCAGCTGGCCGAGGGCAGCCGCTCGGTGGGAATCATCTCCCATGTGGACAAGCTGGAGGAGTGTATCCCCCAAAAGCTTCGGGTTTTGAAGGGGCAGGATGGCAGCCACGTCCGGCACGAGCTTTCATAGGCACGGCCGGCAGCGCTATGCACGGCTTGAGGCATACCAAAAGCATCGGCGGCACAGATGGACTGTGCCGCCGATGCTTTTGGATTGGCTTATCTGCCCCGGCGGTAGAGCCGGGCCAGGCCGCCCTCAGAGGTCTCGCGGAAGGCCTTGGAGATGTTGATGCCGGTCTGAAACATGGTTTTGACCACCATATCAAAGCTGATCGTCCGGGTGTCATACAGGAAATATGCCAGGTTCAGACAGTTCATGGCACGCATGGCTGCCACCGCGTTGCGCTCGATGCAGGGGATCTGCACCAGGCCGCAGATGGGGTCACAGGTCAGGCCCAGGTGGTGTTCCAAGGCAATCTCCGCGGCGTATTCAATCTGCTCCAGGTTCATCTCGCACAGCTCCGCCAGGGCAGCTGCCGCCATGGCACAGGCCGCGCCTACCTCCGCCTGACAGCCGCACTCTGCGCCGGAGATGGACGCGTTGTGCTTAATCAGGTTGCCGATGATACCGGCTGTGGCCAGGGCATGGAGAATCTGCTCGTTGGAGTAACTGTGCTGCTCCTGCATGTAGCGCAGCACAGCCGGCACCACGCCGCAGCTGCCGCAGGTGGGCGCGGTGACCACGGTGCCGTTGTCTGCGTTCTGCTCGCTGACAGCAAAGGCATAGGCGCAGATGATGCGGGTTTCACGCACCTGAACCAGCTGGTTCTTGGTGGCCTGCTCATAGAGGAACTTGGCTTTCCGCTCCAGGTGCAGGCCGCCGGGCAGAATGCCCGATGCGTGCAGGCCGTCGGCAATGGCCCAGCGCATGGCCTTCCAGACCTGGGCAAGGAAGGTCCAAATCTCAGGGCCCTCGCTCATCTCTACATATTCCCACAGGCGGATCTTGCGCCACTTACAGAAGCGGATGATTTCAGCCAGAGAGTTTTCGGGATAGACCTCTTCATCAGACCGCTCCTGGCGGCCTTCGATGACAATATCGCCGCCGCCCACAGACTGCACCCGCATGGGCGGGGTTTCCACGCCGTTTTCGGTGGCGATAAAGTCCAGGGTGTTGGGATGCTTCAGGTCAGGCGGGTCTTCCTTTGCAAACACCAGCTCAGTGGGGATTGGGGCCAGGACCTCTTTCAGCACCCGATCAGTGCCGTGGCCCACCCCGGTCTTGGCCAGAGAATCATACAGGATGACCTTATAGGCCTCCGCGTCCGGGTGCTCGGCCCGGAAGATTCTGGCCGCCCGCTCCGGTCCCATGGTGTGGGAGGAGGAGGGGCCTTTTCCGATTTTATAAATATCACGGATCGATTTCATGAGAGGAACCTCCCTGCTGCATTCTTTTCCAACTTTATTATAGCAGAAGATTCCCGGAAATCAATCCCTTACAGCGGGTTTTCCGCGTTTGTATGCGGGTTTTCTTTTCTGCCGGACAGGGCCTGGGCCGAGAGCTCCCCGGCCAGCCGGAACAGGGACTCAGAAAGCACCCGCCGCACGTCCAACCCGGCGTGCAGGGCGATGGCCTGATAGAATCCGGCGGTGACTTCGTCCAGTAGGATGGCGTATTGGATCATAGCTGCCTCCCGGGGAAAAGATTTCAAACCATCCTATGCAGGGCCTTGACAGGCGTGATACAATAGACTAACAGAGCATTTCATCCGCGGAAAGGAAGATGAACAATGGCAAAGGACAAGAAAGAAAAAAAGGTAGAGCAGATCACCGATATGGAGGTGGACTTCGCCCAGTGGTTCACCGACGTGTGCAAAAAGGCGGAGCTGATTGACTACTCCTCCATCAAGGGTATTTTCATCTACCGCCCTTATGGCTACGCCATCTGGGAGAATATGCAGCGGATTTTGGACGAAGAGTTCAAGAAAAACGGCGTGGAGAACGTTTATATGCCCATGCTGATCCCCGAGAGCCTGCTGCAAAAGGAAAAGGATCACGTAGAGGGCTTCGCCCCCGAGTGCGCATGGGTCACCATGGGCGGCAACGAGAAGCTGGAAGAGCGCTACTGCATCCGCCCCACCTCTGAGACCCTTTTCTGTGAGCACTTTAAAAACGTGATCCAGTCCCACCGGGATCTGCCCATGAAATACAACCAGTGGTGCTCCGTGCTGCGCTGGGAGAAGACCTCCCGGCCCTTCCTGCGGCACCGGGAGTTCCTGTGGCAGGAGGGCCACACCATGCACGCCACCGCCCAGGAGGCCGAGGAGTTCACCCGCACCATGCTGAACGTCTACGCCGACTTCTGCGAAAACGTGCTGGCCATGCCTGTGACCCGGGGCCAGAAAACCGAAAAAGAAAAGTTCAACGGCGCCGAGGCCACCTACACCATCGAGTGCATGATGCACGACCGCAAGGCACTCCAGGCAGGCACCTCCCACTTCTTTGGCGACGGGTTTGCCAAGGCCTTTGACATCACCTTTGCCAACAAGGAGAACCAGCGGGTCAATCCCTTCCAGACCTCCTGGGGTGTGTCCACCCGTCTGATCGGCGGCATTATCATGACCCACGGCGACAACAACGGCCTGGTGCTGCCCCCCAAGGTGGCACCCATACAGGTGATTGTGGTGCCTGTGGCCCAGCATAAGCCCGGTGTAATCGAAGGCGCCACCGCGCTGAAGGACCGGCTGGTGGCAGCCGGCATCCGGGCCAAAATCGACACCTCTGACAACTCTCTGGGCTGGAAGTGCGCCCAGTATGAGATGAAGGGCGTGCCCCTGCGGCTGGAGATGGGCCCCAGAGACATGGAGAACGGCGCCTGCGTGCTGGTCCGCCGGGACAACGGAGAGAAGACCGTAGTCAAGGTGGAGGAGCTGGAGACCAAGGCGGCAGAGCTGCTGCAGGCAGTCCACGAGGGTCTGTTTGCCAAGGCAAAGCAGAATCTGGACGAGCATATTTACGAGGCCCACTCCCTGGCAGAGGCCAAGGCCCTGCAGGAGGCGCACGGCGGCTTTATCAAGACCATGTGGTGCGGCGACGAGGCCTGCGAGATCCGCATGAAGGAGGAAGCCGGTATGTCCTCCCGCTGCATGCCCTTTGCCCAGGAGCACCTGGACGACGTCTGCCCCGTTTGCGGGCGCAAGGCAGTGAAGTCCATCCTTTGGGGTGTGGCTTACTGATTCTTACAGCCAAAAAACGGCCCCCTGACCGATTTGGTCAGGGGGCCTTGTCTGCTGTTTAGGGGAGATTGTTCACCGGCACGGCGCGGTCAGTATCTTCAAAGAAGGCTCTGGCAGCGTTGCCGTAGATCACCATGGCCTTTACCAGGGGGATCAGAGATTGGTTGGTGCCCCGGTCACAGATGGTCTTGGCATAGGCGGCAATGCTGGTGGCATAGGAGTTGCTGACCACATTGCCCTGCTGGTCCTTGACCACAGCGGTGACAACAGACTGCATCTCTGCGGCATTCATGGCGCTGACGGTGACCAGATAGCCCACCTTGGCATTGTACAGGGGGCCGAACTGGCTGCCCGGCACAATCACGGTCTGAGTCTGGCCCTTCATATCCTCATAAGTGGCCTCCAGGGTCAGAGTCTCAAGGGCCTGACCGGCATCGGGCCGGACATAGAAGTTGATGCCCGTGCGGCCGGAGATATCCAGGCTGTAGTTGGTGATGGTCACGCTCTGGCCCTCCAGGGGGGTGATGACCTTTTCACCGGAGAGGGCAGCGTCACCCTGGGTGGCAATGGCGTCCAAGGCGGCGGTCCACTTCTCATCCGCCATGTGGGCAGTATTATAGCTGAAGTGGATCTGGGCCGCGGCGGCAAACTTGATCAGATCGGCGCAGACGGTACGGAGCTTCTCATTGGAGCTCTCGTTGCCGGCAATGTAGTAGCAGTAATCAATGGGATTGTATGTCCTCTCGGCCAGCTTTTCCTCAGTGCCGGCCTTGGTGCCGTAGAGCACTGCAGTCATCTCGTCGTTCAGGGCCATGGTGGGGATGTCTTCATAGTCAAACTGTACATAGGCTTCCTTGTACAGCTCTGCCAAGGGGCTGAGGGTACGGACATCGGCAGAATAGTCGCCGGTCTTCTTGTCCCATACCTGACGGGTCACCTCCAGGCGCAGGTCGGTGTAGTCCGCCACGGCATCAGCTGCAACCATATAGTTCAAACCGATTGCTCCATCCAGGGAGATGGTGTTCTTCAGCTCGATGGGCTTGGGCGGCTGCACCGGGGACAGGCCCAGGAACAGATCGTCAATGGTGCCCCAGCCGCCGGCGCCGAAGGTCAGGTGCAGACCCACGGTGATAGCCGTCTCCTCCGTAATGGTAAAGCTGACCTGGGGATTCTGCCATGCGGCCCAGCCCGCCAGGGCAAAGGCCTGCCGGCCCAGCTCGGTATCGCCGGCATTGACGTAGATGTACATATCCTCAGAGCCCTTGCTGTCGCCCTGGGTGTACAGGGAGAAGTCATAGGCGCCGGGCTGGAGGGTGATGGTCTGCTCCAGCTTGACGGTCTTCCCGCTGGCATTGTAGAAATGGAAGCTGCGGCTGCCGGTGTGGGGATCATCGGTGGTGCGGCTGCCGTTCTCAAAGACATACATGCTCATATCCGACAGCTCAAAGCTGGGATTCAGCAGCAGGTTGGGATAGTTGACGGTGACAGTGGCAATCACTTCCCGCTCGCCCAGCTGGGTGGTAACGGTGCCGTGGACGGTGTACACGCCGGGGGTGTTCATATCCACCGCCGCCACATCCGCTTCGTTCCAGACCACGGGGTCGTTGGCCGTGCCGCCCACCAGGTAACTGACCTGCACCGTAGTGGGCAGGGCCAGGGTGGCGCCCTGCTCATAGACCAGGGCGGGAGATTCGATGGATTCAATCTGCTGCTCCACTGCCTCTTCGGTGCCGGCCATCATGTACTTCCAGGACCAGAGGGAATCCAAAGCCTTGCCTTGGAAGTCAAAGTTGGCCTGGTTATCCACCGCGGAGCCGCCGAACCGCTTGCCGGCGTCGTTAGGATCATATTCCGCAGCGTAGGAGGAGGCCCAGCCAGAGCCGAAGGCTTCCCACTTGGTCTTATTGGAGGCCACAATCTCCTCGTTTTTGGTGCCGTCCTCATTGTAGGCATACTGGACGGGAATCCATGCGTTTTCCCAATAGAACACGCCGAGACCCGCGGTGCCCACGGCGGTGATGGCCTTGGTGGCGGCCACAAGCTCGTCCGCCTGGCCCTGGACAGAGAAGGGATAGGCGTTATTGGAGTCGTTGTTGTTCTTACGGACGGTGTTGTCGTGGCCGTCGCCGTCATCCAGGGTCCAGGCCCAGGAGGTCTCGGCCACCATAACCTTCTTGTTGTAGGTATCGGCCACGTTCTTGAGCACGGAGGTCAAATTGGCAGTAGTGCCGTGCCAGTAGGGATACCAGGAGGAGGCAAAGACGTCATAGTCCACGTTGTAGTCGTTCAGATTTTTTGCCTGGGAGGCGTAGTTGCCGGAGCGCTCGGGATTGGTGAAGTGGATGGCAACCAGAATGTCATGGTTGTATTCCGCCGCAATCCGGCGCACCGCAGCGGAGCCGGCGGAGAAGATCTGCGCCTTGTTGGTCCAGGAGGATTCGCCGCAGATGGAATTGGTGGTCTCATTGCCCACCTGGACCATGGCCACGTTGACGCCGCCGTCCAGCAGGGTTTTGAGACTGTTGTAGGTAAAGGCGTCAACTGCCTCCACCTTTTGGGCCACGGTATAACCGCTCCAGGCCTTGGGGGTCTGCTGCTTGCCGGGATCGGCCCAGAAATCGGAGTAGTGGAAGTCGATCAGAACCTTGAGGCCCGCGTTGGTGGCCCACTGGCCCATCTGCAGGGCCGCCTGAACATCGTTATTGCCGCCGCCGTATCCGTTGCCCTGGGCGTCAAAGGGATCGTTCCAGACACGCAGACGAATGTAGTTGAAGCCTGCGGAGGCCAGCAGGTTGAAGAAGCCCTGCTCATCCAGGGCGTTGCCCTCGTAGTCGTAGTAGGTGGCGCCGGAGTTGATAATGGACAGGTAGGAGGACACGTCGGTGCCGCGGATGAAGTCGTCGTCCGCCACGCCGTTGACCTTTTCCACGGCGATGGTGGGGGTGTGATCAAACTCTACCTCGGGGCCGGCAATGGCACCGGTGCCAAAGAGCTTCAGGTTGTCCAGATGGCCCCAGTACCCCATGGGGGCAGTGCCGTAAACCGAGAAGGTAATCTCGGTGTCCGCGGTGAGCGTGAACTCCCCGGTTTCAAAGCTGACCCAGTTGTCCCAACCGGTGGTGACAATGGTGCTCTCGGAGTCA
Source organism: uncultured Clostridia bacterium (assembly GCA_946617435.1). GTDB lineage: Bacteria > Bacillota > Clostridia > Oscillospirales > Oscillospiraceae > JAFRPC01. The sequence continues at coordinate 55,154 of CAMOKD010000002.1, forward strand.
AAGAGCTTCTGCTCCCCTGCCAGTACGGCATAGTGCAGAAGGCTGTCCTGATTCTCACCGTCCATCTCAAAGGTGAACTTGTAGGTGCCGGCAGTCAGCTTCACGGCATAATCGGCGGCAATGGCCACCTGCTCGTCGTTGCTGACCCAAAGATTCAGCACATGGGTCTTATTGACGGCGGAGCCGGTGTTGTCCAGAATTTCACCCGTCAGCCCGGTGAGGACCCAGTTGGCGGACTCGTTTTCAAAGTCGCCGTTGGGGATGGAAATCTCCGTCAGCTCAGCAGGGGGAACATTGACTGCGCCGGTGCCGAAGAGCTTCAGGTTGTCCAGATTACCCCAATACCCTGCGGGAGTGGTGCCGTAGACATAGAAGGTAACCTCAGTGGTCTCGGCCAGGGTGAATTCCCCGGTCTCCAGGGTGGCCCAGCTGTCCCAGCCGGTGGTGACAATGGTGCTCTCAGAGTCGAAAAGCTTCTCTTCCCCTGCCAGGACGGCATAGTGCAGATTGCTGTCACTTTCCACGCCGCTGACGTCAAAGGCAAACCTGTAGGTGCCGGCGGTAAGGCTGATCGGATAAGAGATGGTAAGCTCTGTGGCTGCGTCGTCACTGACCCAGAGGCTCAGGGTGTTGGTGGTGTTGTTTTGGGCATAGCCGTCGATGCCGACGCTGCCGTCCAGCCCCACAAAGCTCCAGCCCTCGGTGCCGGCTTCAAAGTCGCCGTTGGGGATGGAAATCTCCGTCAGCTCCACAGGCGGGACATAGATTGCGCCGGTGCCGAAGAGCTTCAGGTTGTCCAGATGGCCCCAGTACCCCATGGGGGCAGTGCCGTAAACCGAGAAGGTAATCTCGGTGTCCGCGGTGAGCGTGAACTCCCCGGTTTCAAAGCTGACCCAGTTGTCCCAACCGGTGGTGACAATGGTGCTCTCGGAGTCAAAGAGCTTCTGCTCCCCTGCCAGTACGGCATAGTGCAGAAGGCTGTCCTGATTCTCACCGTCCATCTCAAAGGTGAACTTGTAGGTGCCGGCAGTCAGCTTCACGGCATAATCGGCGGCAATGGCCACCTGCTCGTCGTTGCTGACCCAAAGATTCAGCACATGGGTCTTATTGACGGCGGAGCCGGTGTTGTCCAGAATTTCACCCGTCAGCCCGGTGAGAACCCAGTTGGTGGTGTCTCCGGTCTCAAAGTCGCCGTTGGGCAGGGCGATTTCGGCCAACTCCCCCTCGGCAAAGGCCGCGGGCAGCAGACTGAAGACCAGCGCCATGACCAGCAAAAAGCTGATCCAACGTTTTTGTGAATAATGCATAAAATAACCTCCGTTTTCTTTAGAATATCATGTAGTTCTGCTGGATTTACCCTTATTTTATCACCGGTCGAGGGGAAAGTCAATTTGTATACATTGTAAAACCAATCGCCATTATTTTATGCAATTTCACGAAAAACCGCGCCGTTTCCGGCGCGGCATATTCAGGTATTCAGGGGATTCCAGCTTCCACGGCGATAATAGAGAGCAAACATGACGAACAGCAGCACGTTGTGACCGATCATACAGCCCCATGCAGACACCAGGCCCATGCCCAGCAGACGGGTGCAGAGGAAGGTCCCTGCAATCCGGATCCCCCACATGCCGATGACGTTGAACACGAAGGGCATTTTCGTCTTTCCCGCCCCCTGGAGCATTCCTTCTATCACAATGGACATACCGTAGACCGGTTCGGACACGGCCACCATCCGCAGCACAGTACTGCCCAGAGTAATGACCTCCGGATCCTTACTGAACAGGCGCACCATCGGCCCGGCATAGGCAAAGAGCAGCCCGCCGGTAAGCACCATCATGGCCACCTCCAGCGTCAGAATCACCCGGGACAGATCCCGGAGCCTGGCTCTGTCTCCGGCGCCGATGGCATTGCCGGTGAGGGCGGCGGCCGCCGCCTGCATTCCATAGCCCGGAATGTAAAAGGCGGATTCCACGGTATTGGCCACAGTATGGGCCGCGGTGGAGAGCTCCCCCAGGGAGTTGATCATGGCAGCAAAGACCACATACCCCAGGCTGGTGGCAAAGCGCTGGAGCATATTAGGCATGGCCACCTGCATACAGGGCCGGAGCACCGTCCAGTCCGGGCGGATGGAATAGCCCCTGGGTGAGATGACCCTGTGCCTGTACAGCGCCACAGTGATCACCACGCCGCCCAGCGTAAAGGCGACGGCTGAGGCGGCGGCCGCGCCCACCACACCCCAGCCGGCGCCGTAGAGCGTCACCCTTCGGCCCAGAAGGCTGACCGTGCGGGTGGGATAGATGAGCAGCAGATTCAGCACCACGTTGACCAGATTCACCATCAGGCCTACCCGCATGGGGGTCTTGGTGTCCCCTGCCGCACGGAGCACCGTGCCGAAAATGGCGCTGGCAGCCCGGGGCAGCATGGGCAGGTACAAAATCAGAAAATAGGATGAGGCCATTGCCCGAACACCGGGGTCCACCTGCATCCAAACCGGCACCAGGCCGGACAGCGAAGAGGTCAGCACCGTGAAAAGAAGCCCTGTCACCAGCACCGCCAAGGCGGATTGCGCTGCTGCCCGTCGGGCTGTGTCCCGGTCCTCTGCCCCCAGGGATTGGGAGATTTGGGCGAGAAACCCCACCCCAAAGGCGTACACTGTGGTGCCGATGAGCCAATTCACCGTGGTGGTGGAGCCCACTGCAGCGGTGGCCGCGGTACCCAGGCTGCCTACCATGGCCGTGTCAATGTATTGCACGGCGGTTTGCATGGTCTCCTCCAGCATGGTGGGCCAGGCGAGGGTCAGTACCGCAGGCAGAAGCTGCCAGCGGCGGCGTGTGTCTTGTGAAACGTTCATAACATTGCAAGGCAGGGCCGCGGATCGGCAGCCCTGCATTTCCTTTAGATTGTGTATGCTCACTCTGCGGTGGGGTAGAGCTCCGGGCAGAGCTGTCGCAGCCGGGCCCGAATGGTCATCAGGTCATGGAAGGTCTCTGGCCGGCGGGAGGGATCCCGCAGGAGCGCCGAAGGGTGGTAGATGGCAAGATACTCCACCCCATCCCGAGTAAACCACTGCCCGTGCTGCCGGGTGATGCGGAAGTCCGGATCGATAAGCTCCATGGCGGCATACCGGCCCAGACAGATCACCGCCTTGGGGCGGATCAGCTCCATCTGACGGCGCAGCCAGGGCAGGCAGGCTGCCCGCTCCTCAGGTTTGGGATCGCGGTTTCCGGGCGGGCGGCACTTGACCACGTTGGCAATATAGCAGTTGTGGCGGCCCAGGTCAATGATGGAGAGCATATCGTCCAGCAGCTTGCCCGCAGGCCCCACAAAGGGCTGGCCCTGCAGATCCTCCTGCTGACCTGGGCCCTCCCCCACCAGCATGACGGAGGTCTTTGTGGGCCCCACCCCCACCACTACCTGGCGGCGGGTACGGCAGAGCTCGCAGCCGGTACAGGCGGCGCAGTCCCGGCGCAGCTGTTCCCATGCCGACTCCATCAGCGGCCGCCTCCCGGGCGGCGCTGGCGCATGGCGCTGCGACGACGGCGGCGGTGGACAATGGCACGGATCCACAGCAGCAGAAGCAGCAGCACCACCAGGCCGATGAGCAGCAGAATGATCCAGCCGTATTCGGCCATGAAATCCACGCTCTCCTGCAGACTCTCGGGCACGCTGGCCTCTACAGAGGTCAGGGTCTCAACAGTGGTCTCGCCGATGAGCTGGCCGTTATAGAAGGCCTGGAGAGTGCCCACCTTCTCGCCCTGCTCAATGGGGGCGGTAAGCCCCTGGGGATTGCTCAGGGTGTATTGAGTGGTAATCTTGGATTTGTCATACTCCTTGGGCAGCAGGCAGTTGATGTTCTCTGAGGGAATCAGCACCACGCCCTTGTGATCCTTGGCATACTGCACGGGCACCTGGTCAGTGGGCTGGAGCTTGGTAACCACCTGGGCGTAGGAGAAGTTTTCAAAGCCGTAGTCAAAGAGCTTGCGGGCCTCTACAAAGTTGTTGTAGCGGACGCTGCCGTCCTCCCGCAGGTCGGTGGAGGCGTTGAGAATGATACAAAGCAGGTTCAGGTTGCCGTCAGAGGCCCGGGAGATCACACAGCGGCCGGCGGCACTGGTGTAGCCGGTTTTGATGCCGATGGCGTTGGGGTAGTAGTAATCGCCCAGGGTTTCGGTACTGATGAGATAGTTGGTGCTCACCAGATGGCGGGGTTCCTGCTTGTTGGTGGCAGGCACGTCATAGGCCGCGGTGGAGGTAATTTCACGGAAGGTCTCGTTATTCAGCGCGTGGCGGGTGATGATGCTCAGGTCCTTGGCAGTGGTGTAGTGATTGCTGTCATGCAGACCGTGGGGCGTGACAAAGTGGGTGTTGGTACAGCCCAGCTCCTTGGCGGTGGTGTTCATCAGGGTGACAAAGGTGGGAATATCCGCGGAGATATACTCCGCCACCACGTTGGCCGCCTCGTTGGAGGAGACCACCATCAGGTAGTACAGCACGTTGCGCAGAGTCAGCTGTTCGCCCACCTCCAGCTTTACCTCGCCGCCGGCCTCGGCAATGCCTGCCACTGCGGTTTCTGACACAGTGAGCACGTCGTCCAGCTTGCCGTACTGCAGGGCCAGCATACAGGTCATGATTTTGGTCAGGCTGGCTGGGAACATGATGTCCTCTTCGTTTTTGGCATAGACCACTGTGCCGGACTGCAGCTCAATGAGCAGGGCAGCGCCGCAGTCCGCCTCATACTCCGGCGCACCGCTGAGCGGGTTGTTCCGATATTGGTCGGGATCGTTGGGGGCCTCGGTCTCGGCTGTGGTCTCGGCAGTTTCCTCTGCAGCCTCTGTTTCGGCGGCCAGCGCAGATGGCGTGAGCAGGCTCAATACCAGAAGCAGACAGAGCGCGAGGGATAGAATTTTCATTTTTTTCATAGAATTCTCCGTTTTCCCGGGAAAAAGCATTGCCCGGAGGCGCTAGATTATGGTATAATAACAGTGTCTATGTAGAATTATACCAGAAAAACAGCGCTTGTCAACGGAAAGGGAGATAAAGATATGCTTAAAAAACCCGCCCAACTGCTGGTTGTGCTCACAATGCTCCTGATTGCGGGCCTGGGCGGCTATTTCCTGGGTAAATCCCATGGCCTGGCCCAGGCAATCCCCTCGGCGGGGCAGACGGAGCAGCCCCTTTCCGCCCCGGCGGCAACCCAGGTACCGCTGAGAGAGCTTCCTGCCGCCCGGGAGGAGACCCAGGCCGCTGCAGCGTTTCCCATCCCCATTAACACCTGCTCAGAGGACACCCTCACCAATCTGCCCGGCATCGGCCCGGTGCTGGCCCGGCGAATCGTGGAATACCGGGAACAGAACGGTCCGTTCACCTCTTACGACGACCTGACCAAGGTAAAGGGCATCGGGGAGAAGATCCTGGAGGGTATCAAAGACTATATCACACTGGAGTAAGACCATGAAAATTTTGATTATTGACGACGAAGAGCTTTTGATTAAGGGCATTCGCTTTAACCTGGAGTCAGAGGGCTATGAGGTGCTCACCGGCACCGATGGCGCCCAGGCTGTGGCCATGGCCCGGGACCCGGAAATCCGGCTGATCATCCTGGACGTGATGATGCCGGTCATGGACGGGCTGGAGGCCTGCAGGCAGATCCGTGCATTCTCTGACGTGCCCATCATTATGCTGACCGCCAAGACAGAGGATATGGACAAGCTGATGGGCTTTGAGCACGGCGCTGACGACTATCTCACCAAGCCCTTCAACATTCTGGAGCTGAAGGCCCGGATCCGGGCTCTGCTGCGCCGCAGCGCCAAATCCTCCGCCGTGCAGAATGAACGGATCACCTGCGGCAGCATCACCATTGACCCCAGCAGCCGCAACGCCTACAAAAAGGGCATACCGGCAGAGCTGACTGCCAAGGAGTTTGACTTGGTGGAGCTCTTGATCCGCAACCCCAACCGGGTGTACTCCCGGGATAATCTGCTGGACATCATCTGGGGTGACGACTATCGCAGCGATATCCGCACCGTGGACGTCCACATCCGCCGCATCCGGGAGAAGCTGGAGGAGGATCCGGCCGCCCCGACACACATTATGACAAAGTGGGGAGTTGGGTACTATTTCAAAGCCTGAACAGCCTGTCCGCCGCCTGTTTGCCAGCTCCCAGCTGCGCTATGCGGTGGTCTATATTCTGATTTCCTCGGTGGTTCTGGTGTTTTTGAACATCTACACCCCCAGGACCATCCGGTCGCTGACCTTTTCGGCCCAGCACGCCGCGATGACCGACAAGGCACAGCTGATTGTCTCTGCCTTCTCCTCCTATGAGTCCCTGGACAGCCAAACTGTGGGAGAGGTCATCCGTTCGGTAAACGATCTGCACACCACCAGAGTGTTGGTGACAGACCCTGCCGGGCAGGTGCTCTATGACTCCATGGAGCCGGGCGGGGCGCAAAATAAGCTGGCCCTGCTGCCGGAGCTTGCAGAGGCATTGACCGGCAAGGACGTGGTGCACATTCAATATGTGGACGGCGTGCTGCTAAGCAAGGCCGCCATGCCGATTATGGCCTACAACAAGCTCATCGGCGGGGCCTATCTCATGGAGCGGGATCTGGACCAGGGCAGGTTGATCTCCTCCCTGCAGACCAATATCCTGCGGCTTTCCCTGGTGCTGGAGGCGGTGGTGATTGTTTTTTCACTGCTCACCGCCATGTTTACCTCCAGCCGGATGCGCAAGATCATGAACTCAGTGCGCCAGCTCCGGGATGGAAACTACGCCGTAAAGCTGCCGGTGAAGGGCTCCGGCGAGATTGCCCGGCTCAGCGCCGCCTTTAACGACCTGTCCTCCCGACTGGAGCAGTCTGAGGAGGTGCGCAAGCAGTTTGTCTCCAACGCCTCCCACGAGCTAAAAACTCCCCTGGCCTCCATCAAGCTGCTGTCAGACTCCATTCTCCAAAACGAGATGGACCCCGCCACGACAAAGGAGTTTGTCTCTGACATCGGCAACGAGGCCGACCGGCTGACCCGGCTTTCCGCCAAGCTGCTGGAGCTGACCCGGCTGGATTCCAGCCCCCAGGAGCAGCGGGAGCTGGTCCATGCAGAGGTGGTGGCAGACAGGGTGCTGAAAATGCTGCTGCCCCTGGCAAGAAAGCAGGACGTGCGCCTGCGGCTGGAGGCCTCGCCGGACTGCAAGCTTCTGGGCACTGAGGACGACCTGTATCAGATCCTCTTTAACCTGGTGGAAAACGGCATCAAGTACAACCACCCCGGCGGCGAGGTGGTGCTGGGCGTCGCCCATGACGAAGAGGAGGTCCTCCTTGTGGTGGAGGACACCGGCTCCGGCATCCCGGACGAGGCAAAGGCCCACATCTTTGAGCGGTTTTACCGGGTAGACAAGGCCCGCTCCCGCAAGGCCGGCGGCGCCGGTCTTGGGCTGAGCATCGTCCACGATATGGTGGCCCGCAACGACGGCGCCATCGAGGTTACGGACCGGCCGGGGGGCGGCAGTCGGTTTACCCTGCGCTTCGCCTTTTTTGACATGGTGGAGGAGGAGCTATGAGAAAGTGGATTCTGTGGGCCCTGGTGCTGGCCCTGCTGTGCGGGTGCTCTGCCCCGGCCCAGCCGACGCCCGCACCGGTGCAGCCCTTCCGGTTTTACTATCGGGCATCCCAGGTCCGCTTTGACAGCGACCAGGGCTTGATCGTTCCCCTGACTGTGGATTTGGGACAGAATGCGGTATCTGAACAGGAGCTGCTGGAGCGTTATCTCCGGGGCCCCGGGCAGGAGGACCTGCTGCTGCCCTGCCCCAAGGCCACCCGGCTGCAGTCAGTGGAGCGCAGCGGCTTTACCATCACAGTGAATCTCACCAGGGAATATGCCGGCCTCACCGGTGTGGACGGCTCCATCGCAGACGCGTGCCTGGCCATGACCCTGCTGCAGCTGGAGGGAATCCGGGCGGTGCGGATCAGGGCCATGGGCGACGCGGACACCGTGCTGCGGGACAACACCCTGAGCGAGAACGATCTGCTGCTTTTTGACAGCGGTGAGGAATCCGGCAACACCGAGCTCACGCTCTACTTTGCCGACAGCGAGGGCAAATATCTGCTGGCAGAAAAGCGCTCTATCCCCTACACCGAGCCACAGCAGCTGCCGGAGCAGGTGGTGGAGCTGATGATTGCCGGGCCCCAGAGCGTGGGTATGTACCCCACCCTGCCCCAGGGCACCGATCTGCTGGATATTAACGTGGAAAACGGCGTTTGTGCTGTGGACTTCAACGGGGATTTCTACGACAACCGCCCCCAGGAGGAGCGCGCCGAGCAGCTGACGCTGATGAGTGTGGTCAACTCCCTGTGCCAGGTAGAAGGGGTGGATCAGGTCCAGTTCTATGTGGAGGGCAGAAGGCTCCGGACCTATACCTATCTGGATATCTCCGGCCCCTATGTGGCCGACAGTGCCGCCGTGGGCCCGATCCGCTCGGATATCGGCGAGCTGGATGTCACCCTGTGCCTGTGCGCCGCCGGGGAGAGTCTCCTCCACCGGCTGCCGGTGCGGATCCGGGCCTGCAGCGGCACCGCTGCGGAAGAGGCCCTGCTGCTGGCTCTGGTGAGCTATCCGTCTCAGAACGGATTGGTCAATCCCCTGTTCGGCGCGTCCCCCTCTGCGGTGAACGTCTCCGACGGGCTATGCACGGTGGACTTTTCGGATCTGTCCTTTGTGGGCGCCTCCTACAACGACCAGTTGGCTGCAGTGCGCAGCCTGGTGGGCACCATGGTGTGCTTGCCCAATATCAACCGGGTACAGATCACCGTGGAGGGGCAGCAGGCTGTGCTGCCCAGTCTGGGCAAGCTGGGGGTCCTCTCCCCCGGAGAGGACTGGTATGCCTGCCAGTGAAAGATCCCCTTGCATTCCGGCGAAGAATCGATTACAATAACACCCGAAAGGTGGAATACATATGAGCTATGCCGACCAGGTCTACCTGGAAACCTGCCGCAGCATCCTGGAGCAGGGCGTTCGTGACGACGATCTGCCCGTCCGCCCCCACTGGGAGGACGGCACCCCCGCCCACACCATCAAGCGCTTCGGTGTGGTAAACCGCTACGACCTGCAAAAGGAATTCCCTATAATGACCCTGCGCCGCACCTACTGGAAGTCTGCCATTGACGAGCTGCTTTGGATCTGGCAGAAGAAATCCAACAACGTCAACCAGTTGGGCAGCCATGTGTGGGACAGCTGGGCCGACGAGAGCGGCTCCATCGGCAAGGCCTACGGCTATCAGCTGGGTTTGAAGCATCAATATCCCGAGGGTGAATTTGACCAGGTGGACCGGGTGCTGTACGACCTGAAGCACAACCCCGCCAGCCGGCGGATTCTCACCTCCATGTACAACTTTGCCGATCTGCACGAGATGCATCTGTACCCCTGCGCCTACAGCATGACCTTTAACGTCAGCGGCAACCGGCTGAACGCCATACTGAACCAGCGCTCCCAGGATATGCTCACCGCCAACAACTGGAACGTGGTGCAGTACGCCGCTCTGGTCCATATGTTTGCCCAGGTTTCCGGGCTGGTGGCCGGGGAGCTGGTCCACGTGATTGCCGATTGCCACATCTATGACCGGCACATCCCCATGGTGGAAAAAATGCTGGAGCTGGAGCCGCTGCCTGCCCCCACATTTGAAGTAGACCCCACCGTCACCGATTTTTATCAGTTTACCAAGAACAGCTTCTCCCTGGAGGGATATCAATATCATCCCTTTGAGGGGAAGATCCCCGTTGCCATTTAGGAGCTGCTATGAACGCCATTGTAAATGTGAATCCCCACTGGGGCATCGGCAAAAACGGAAAGCTGCTGGTCTCTATCCCCTCTGATCTGCACCGCTTCCGTGAGCTGACCCTGCACAAAACCGTAATCTACGGCCGCAAAACCCTGGCCACCTTCCCCAACGGCCTGCCCCTGGCTGACCGGGAAAACATCATTCTCTCCAAAGACCCGAACTTTGCCCCGGAAGGCGCCATTGTCTGCCGGGATATGGACCAGCTGAAAAGCCTGCTTCGGGAGCGGTATTCCGACAACCTGTTCGTCATCGGCGGTGAGAGCGTGTACAAGCTGCTGGTGCCCTACTGCGAGAAGGCTTACGTCACCTTCAGCTATGTGGAGGTCAGGGCAGACCGCCACTTCCCCAATCTGAACCGAAACGAAAACTGGTCCGTCACCTCCATCCAGCCCACCCAGATCGAAGGACACATCTCCTTCCGGTTTGTGGAATATACCAACGCCCGGCCCATGTCTCTCTCGGGAGGCGCATGATGAAGTATCTTTGTCGCGCCGTCACCCCGGATCTGCAGCAGCGGACCGAAGGACGGGTACTGGCGTTTTTCGGCTGTCTGCTGGACAGTCTGGGCGCCACAGAGCGCACCTGCCTGCCCCTTCGGCCGGATCGGGAGCGCCCCGGCTGCGGTGTGATTGAGCTGCTGTTTGAGTGCCCGGCAGATAAGGCCTTTCTCCAAAGCCTGGTGGCCGACCGGTGGGAGGACGACCAGGCCAGCGTCTACACCGCCCAGCTGCGCTGCGACGATCTGTTTGCCGTCACCCTGACAGAGGCGTGAGCCTTTGTCTCAAGCCTGTATTCTCCGGTCTGCGCCATTTCCGTATGATGCTATGACTCCCGGCCCTTCGCACGAAGGGCCGGGACTCTGCTTTTCGTTATCCTGAAAATAATATCACGGATATGCTGTACACCTTGGTGAATTTGTGATAGAATAGCAGATGTAGGAGAATGCCATCTGTGAAATCTTACAATTTTTCATTTTGCTTTATGATTCTTCCGAAAAGGAGGGGTATATCCCATGCAAAAGGTAGGCAAGAGTGAAATCCGTGTGGACGCGTACGACAAGGCCACAGGCCGCACCAAATATTACGAGGACCGTATGCCTCAGGAGGCCCTGTATGTGCGCATCAAGCACGCGGAGAAGGCCCATGCCATCGTAAAATCCGTGGACTGCGCCGAGGCACTGGCCGTCCCCGGTGTGGTCAAGGTACTGACCTGTTTTGATGTGCCGGATATTCCGTTCCCCACCGCAGGCCATCCCTGGTCCATGGATCCGGGCCACCAGGACGTGGCCGACCGCAAGCTGCTGAACACCCACGTCCGCTATTGGGGCGACGACGTGGCGGTGGTCATTGCCGAGGATGAGGTGGCCGCAAACCGCGGCGTCCGGGCGCTGAAGGTGGAATACGAAGAGCTCCCCTTTGTGCTGGACGTGCAAAAGGCCATGGAGCCCGGCGCACCCCAGCTCCACGAGGCCTTCCCAAACAATATTCTGAAGCACACCTCCTCCCGCCTGGGCGACTATGCCGCTGCGATTCAAGAGGAGGGGCTGATCAAGGTGGAGGGCTGGTATGACACCCCTACCGTGCAGCACGCCCACATTGAGAACCACGGCTGCTTCGCCTATATGGAAAACGGCCGAATCACCGTGGTCTCCTCCACCCAGATCCCCCATATCATCCGCCGGGTTGTGGGCCAAGCCCTGGGCCGGCCCTGGGCGGATATCCAGATCATCAAGCCCTACATCGGCGGCGGCTTCGGCAACAAGCAGGACGCCCTGTACGAGCCCCTGTGTGCCTGGTGCACCACCCAGGTAGGCGGCCGGCCTGTGCGCATCGACTGCGCCAGAGAGGAGACCTTCGTCTCCAACCGGGTGCGCCACGCCATCCGCTTCCATATCGTCTCCTGGCTGCGCAAGGACGGTACCTTTGCCGCCCGTAAGGTGGAGTGCTTCTCCAACCAGGGCGCCTACGCCTCCCACGGCCACTCTATTGTGGCCAAGGCCATGGGCTCCTTCCCCCAGCACTACCCCTGCCCCAATATGGAGTGCGACGCCTGGACCGTATACACCAACCGGCCTGCCGCCGGCGCCATGCGCGGCTACGGCATGCCCCAGGCCAGCTTTGCCGATGAGTCCAACATCGACGAGTGTGCCTTGGCTGTGGGCATGGATCCCGTAGAGTTCCGCAAGCTGAACATCATGCCCCAGGGCTTCCACGACAACTTCTCCGGCAACACCAACTACTACGATACCTATCGGGAGTGTATGGCCAAGGGCGCTGAGATAATCGATTATGCCCGCAAGCGCAAGGAGTACGAGCACCAGACCGGCAACATCCGCAAGGGCATCGGTGTGGCTACCTTCTGGTACAACACCGCGGTGTATCCCATCTCTCTGGAGACCTCCTCCAACCGGATGCAGCTGAATCTGGACGGCACGGTGACCATGCAGTGCGGCGAAACCGAGATCGGTCAGGGTGCCGACACCGCCTACGCCCAGATGACCGCTGAGGCGGTGGGTCTGGCCAGCTACAAGGACGTGCACGTGGTCTCCTGCCAGGACACCGACATCACCCCCACAGGCCTTGGCGCCTATGCCTCCAGACAGACCTATGTGGCAGGCTTCTCCATCCGGCAGACCGCCGGCCTGCTGCGGGATAAGATCCTCCAATACGCCAGGGAGGTCACCCGGCAGAGCGTTGACTGCATGGACATCATTGACGGCAACATTGTCCGCAAGGCAGACGGTATGATTCTGATGAGCTTGAAGGAGCTGGCCATGACCGCCCAGTACAACTCGGTCCACTCCGAGCACATCACCGCCGAATCCACCTACACCATTCGCAACAACGCCTACTCCTTTGGCTGCACCTTTGCCGAGGTAGAGGTGGATCTCGCCATGTGCAAGGCCCAGGTCACCCGAATCGTCAACGTCCATGACTGCGGCAAGCTGATCAACCCCGCCCTGGCGGAGGCCCAGGTCCACGGCGGTATGTCCATGGCCATCGGCTACGGCCTGTCTGAACAGCTGATCTTTGACGAGAAGACCGGCAGGCCCCTGAACAACAACCTGCTGGACTATAAGCTCTCCACCTTTATGGACCACCCCAGGCTGGAGTGCAGCTTCATTGAAAACCCCGAGCCCACCTCCCCCTTCGGGACCAAGGCCCTGGGCGAGCCCCCCGCCTGCTCCGGCGCGCCGGCCATCCGCAACGCCATTCTGCAGGCCACCGGCGTTGCCATTAACCACAACCCCATCAATCCCCATGTGCTTTACGCCGAGCTGCGGAAGGCCGGATTGATTCACGACACCTGGCTTGACGAGGAGGGAAAGTAAACCATGTATGATATGAAAGCGCTCTACGAGGCCGAAAGCGTCCAGGACGCCATCCGGCTGCGGCTGGAGCACCCCGAGGCCCAGATTATCGCCGGCGGCTCCGACGTGCTGGTGCAGATGCGCGAGGGTAAGCGGGCCGGCAAGGAGCTTATCTCCATTTACATGATCGACCAGATGCGGGGCGTCAGCATTGACGAAGAGGAAAACATCCGCATCGGCTCGCTGACCAGCTTCTCCCACATCACCAGAGACCCCATCATCCAAAAGTATATCAACGTCCTGGGCGAGGCCGTGGACCAGGTGGGCTCCCCCCAGATCCGCAATATCGGTACCATCGGCGGCAACACCTGCAACGGCGTGACCTCTGCCGACTCCGCCTCTACCCTCCACGCCTGGGAGGCCATTGTTGAGCTCACCGGCATAAACGGCGTGCGCCGGCTGCCTATCAAGGACTTCTACATCAAGGCCGGCACCGTGGACATCCGGGCCGAGGAGGGCGAGATTCAGACCGCCATCCTGATCCCCAAGGCCAGCTACGAAAACACCTTTGGCCACTATATCAAGTACGGAATGCGCAACGCCATGGAGATTGCCTCTTTGGGCTGCAGTGTGAATGTGCGTCTGAGCCCCGACAAGCAGACCATTGAACGCTGCCGCATTGCCTACGGCGTGGCAGGCCCTGTCCCCATGCGGGCCCCCAGTGCAGAGGCTGTGGCCAACGGCAGCAGACTCACCCAGGCAATGATTGACGAATTTGCCCTGGCGGTGCTGCTGGACATCAACCCCAGAAACTCCTGGCGCGCCAGCCGGGACTTCCGCCAGCACATTGCGGTGGAAATGGCAAGACGGGCTTTGAAAGAGTCCATTGAACGGGCGGGAGGTGTGATCGAATGACACAGTACAAGCTGGTCCGCTGCAACATCAACGGCAAGGACGTGGCCAAGATGGTGGACGTGCGGGCTTCCCTCACCGATATGCTCCGCAATGACTACCGGTTGACCTCCGTGAAAAAGGGCTGCGAGGTGGGTGAATGCGGCGCCTGCAACGTTTTGATCGACGGGGAGGCCTTCAACTCCTGCATCTATCTGGCAGTCTGGGCCGAGGGCAAGCACATCCGGACCCTGGAGGGTCTGGTGGGGCCCAACGGCGAGCTTTCCGACATCCAGCAGGCCTTTATTGACGAGACCGCCATCCAGTGCGGCTTCTGCACCCCGGGCTTTATTATGACCGCGGTGGAGATCCTGGAGGCAGGCAAGCTCTACTCCGACGACGAGCTGCGCAAGCTGCTCTCCGGCCATCTGTGCCGCTGCACCGGCTACGAGAACATCTTCCGGGCGGTAAAGAAGACCATGTATCGCCGTCTGGGTAAGGAAATCGACTTCTGATTCAGCCCCCGGGAACAAAACACACAGAGCCATCGTCTAACCGGCATCCAAACAGGACAAGGAGGGTGCCCGATGAAACGATTGCTCTGTGTGTTTGTCTGTGCGGCCATCTGTGCCGCGCTGTTTGCCGGCTGTGCCGAAAGCCGGCCCCAGGTGCCGGACGTACCGGAACCGCAGCCCACCCAGCCCCAGCTGCCCCCTGCCCCGACGGAGATCCCGCCGGAGGACACAGGGTCCCGGCCCATGGAGCCGGAGCCCGTGCCCGCAATGCCGGACCCCCTGCCGGCAGAGAACCTGCAGGCTGCCGGGATGGGCCTTTCCGGCTTTGACGATGCTCTGATACAGGCCCTTTGCCTTGGGGAGCTGGGCGGGGAGAATTTCACCTTCTCTCCCCTGTCCTACCGGTCCGCCCTGGCCCTGGCAGCCTACGGCGCCGAGGGAGAAACCCGGGCACAGCTGCTCCAAGCCATGGGCTTTGCAGATCTTGAGGAGATGACCGCCTGGTATGCGCAGGTGCTCGGCTGTGTGGACGGCTTTCACCGGAGGTTGGAGCACGATCCTGTTGCCGCAGATGAGGCGGACTTCCGGCTGGTGAACTCGGTGTGGAAAAACCAGGACCTGCCCGGAGACTTCCGAAGTGCGTATCTGTCCGGGCTGGAGGATTCCTTCCGGGCCACGGCCGACTCCGCCCCGGGGCAGGAGCTGGGCGGCGAAGTGAATCGCTGGGTGGAGGAGCAGACCAAGGGCCAGATCCGGGATCTGGTGGGAGATCTGTCCATGGCCTCAGCGGTATTGGTCAACGCCCTGTATCTGAAATCCGGGTGGACCACCGCCTTCAATGAAACCGGAGAGGACGTGTTTACCACCCTTACCGGCGAAAGCGTGCAGAAGCCTTACATGGAGGTCTCCGGTCATTATGACTATTATCGGGACGAAGACACCCAGCTGGTTCGGGTGACCCTGCGGGGCGGCGTATCCATGGTCTTTGTGCTGGGAGACGACAGCGGCTTGGCGGAGAAGCTCTCCCGGGCGGAAGACCGGCTGGTGCACATCACCGTGCCGGAGTTTGAGGTGGAGACCACTCTGGACGGGCCGGAGATGAAGGCTGCCCTGGAGGCGCTGGGCTGCAGCCGCCTCTTTACCCCCAAGGCGGAGCTGGAATCCATGTTTACCGAGCCCCTGTACGTGGATGAGATTCTGCAAAAGGCCAGGGTCTGCATCGACCCCCAGGGGCTGGAGGCCGCAGCCGCCACGGCAATGGTGCTGTACGGCACTGGGGCTCTGCCCAAGCCGGAGGAGCCGGAGCTTTTCCGGGCGGACCGCCCCTTCCGCTTCTGTATTCTTGCAGACGGCGAGACGCCCCAGCTGCTGTTCTGGGGCCAGATCGTCCGGTAATACGCAAAAACGCCTGAGAGGAGTCCTCTCAGGCGTTTTCCGTTTCGGCAATCTCCGCCACCGCCGCTGCCGCGGCGTCGATCTCTGCCTCAGTGTTGTACCAGCCGAAGCTGAAGCGCACCGCCCCCTGGGCCTTGGTGCCCAAAGCCTGGTGCATCCGGGGGGCACAGTGGGCCCCGGCCCGGGTGGCAATGTCATAGTCCATGGACAGAATGTCTGACACCATGCCGGAGTCCAGAGCGCCGATGTTCAACGTGACGATGGCGGCCCGGTCCCCGGAGAAATCGCCGTATACCGTCACCCCGGGGATCTGCCGGACAGCCTGGTAAAACCGGCGCATCAGGGCGGTTTCATGGGCGTGGATGTTTTCCACCCCGATCTCGCTCAGAAAGTCCACCGCCGCGCCGAGCCCCGCAATGCCGTGCCCGTTCAGTGTCCCAGCCTCCAGGGCCACCGGCAGCTGGGCCGGCTGGGTCAGACTGTAGGTCTGTACCCCGGTGCCGCCCACCAGCAGCGGTGCAAGCGTCACCCCGGGCCGGATGCAGAGCCCGCCGGTACCCTGGGGCCCCATCAGCCCCTTGTGGCCGGTGAAGCAGAGCACGTCTATGCCCAGGGCTTCCATGTCAATGGGCCGTGTGCCTGCGGTTTGGGCGCAATCCGCCACCAAAAGCAGATTGTGGGCATGGGCAATCCGGGAAACCGCAGCCAGATCCACCAGGTTGCCGGTGAGGTTAGAGGCGTGGGTGCAGACAACGGCCCGGGTTTCGGGCCGGATCAGTGTCTCAAACGCCTCCGGACGGATTCGCCCCTGAGCGTCTGCAGGCACGTAGTCCACCGCCACGTTCCGCTCCTGCTGCAGCCGGTACAGGGGGCGCAGCACGGAGTTGTGCTCCAGATCTGTAGTGATAACGTGGTCCCCCGGTCGGAGCAGCCCGTAAATGGCGGTGTTCAGCGCCTGTGTCACGTTGGCGGTAAACACCACATGGTCCGGCCTGGGACAGTGAAACAGCGCCGCCAGCTTGCAGCGGGTGTCATAAATCACCCTGGCGGCATCCATGCTGCCAGGGTGGGCACCGCGGGCGCTGTTGCCCATGGTACGCAGCGCCCGGAGCACAGCCTCCCCCACCTGAGGGGGTTTTTGCAGGGTGGTGGCGGCATTGTCCAGATAAATCATGCTTGGTCCATCTCCTCATAGAAGGGAAATATTTCCTCAAACAGGTCGTTGGCGGTGTGCCGCAGCCGGGCGCAGTACTCATCGTAGGCCGCGAGAAAGCGGACGGCCTCCGGCGTAAGTACCGCGCCGCCGCCGTTTTTGCCGCCGGTGGCAGACAGCAGCAGCTTAAAGCCCAGGGCCTGCTCGGCGTTGCGGACAATGGTCCAGGCCTTGGAATAGGCCATCTCCATGGACAGGGCCGCCGCCCGCAGGGAGTGATGCTCCTCCACCCGGTGCAGCAGGGTGGCCACACCGGGGCCGAAGGCCTTGCGGTCAGTGAACAGGCGAACAGACAGGCTGACATGCAAATCGTTTTTCATCTTCGTTCCCCCCTGACGTTGTTTTTTCTATTATAGCCCATTTTCTGCCCTGCGTCAATGCGAAGGGCAGAAATTCACTTGCAAAGCAGCAACAGCTCTGCTATAATAGGAGCGTGATTCTCCGGCAAGAGTCATGCGCAAATACAGCCGAGACGAGGCACACCATGAGACAAAAAGCACTGCACCTGATTGTTACCTTCCACACCACTGCAGAGGCCATGGCCACCGAGCAGCTCTGCAAGCGGGAAAATCTGCCCGGCAGGCTGATTTCCGCCCCGCGGACGGTGAGCGCTGACTGCGGCATTGCCTGGTGTGTACCGGCCCAGTCCGGCGCCCCGGTGCGCCAGGCCATCGATGAGGCCGGCATTGAGGTAGCCGGCTACCACGAGCTGCTATTATGAGAGCGCTGTATGAATTGCTGCAGATCCGGCCCGGGCTCACGGCTTTGATCGGCGGGGGCGGCAAAACCACCCTGATGTATACCCTGGCCCGGGAACTGTCACAGCTGGGCAAGGTGGTGGTATGCACCTCCACCAAAATCCGCAAACCGGAGCATCTGCCTGTCTACGAGGCCGGCCGGGAGGGGCTGACCCGGGCCCTGGCACAGCAGCGCATTTTATGTGTGGGCACCCCCTGGCCGGGGGGCAAGCTCAGTGCCCCGGCCATGGGCTTTGACGCCCTGTGCCGGGCGGCCGACTATGTACTGGTGGAGGCGGACGGTGCCCACGAGCTGCCGATCAAGGCCCACGCTCCCTATGAGCCTGTCATCCCCGAGCAGGCCAATCAGACCATTTTGGTGGTGGGCTGTGACTGCTTTGGGCAACCCATTGCCCGGACCGTCCACCGGCCGGAGCGCTTTTGCGCTTTGTGCGGGGCCGGGCCCCAGACCCTGCTCACCCCGGAGCTGGCAGCCAGGGTAATCCTGGCAGAGGGTCTTGGCGACCGGGTTTACCTGAACAAGGCCGAAACCCCCCCACGGCTGCAGGCCGCGGAGATAATTGCCGGGCTGCTGCCCTGCCCTGTGGCAGCGGGCAGCCTGTTGTTGGAGGAATATCAATGCTTGTGCTGATACGAGGAGCCGGAGATCTGGCCAGTGGCATCGCCCTGCGGCTTTGGCACAGCGGCTTTGCTGTGGTCATGACAGATCTTGCGGTGCCCACCACCATACGCAGAACAGTGGCCTTCTCCCAGGCGGTGCTCTCCGGCAGCGCCAGGGTGGAAGATGTGACCGCCAGGCGGGCCGAGAATGCCGCCCAGGCCAGGGCCCTGCTGGAGGCGGGGTATCTGCCCGTGCTGGCCGACCCCGAGGCCCGGTGCCGGGAACAGCTTGACCCTGAGGCTTTGGTAGACGCCATTCTGGCCAAGCGAAACCTGGGCACCCGGATGGACGACGCCCCCATTGTGGTTGGCGTCGGCCCCGGCTTTACCGCAGGGCTGGACTGCCACGCCGTGGTAGAGACCATGCGGGGCCACACCCTGGGCCGGGTGTACTATACAGGCTCTGCCCTGCCTAACACCAACATCCCCGGGTTGATCGGCGGCTTTGCCGGTGAGCGGGTGCTCCGGGCCCCGGCAGACGGGGTGTTCACAGGAGCGGTTCAAATCGGCCAGGCGGTTCATGCCGGGGATGTGGCCGGCTATGCAGCAGGCAAGCCTATGCGCTGCACCATCGACGGCGTGGTACGGGGCCTGCTGGCAGACGGTGTGCCTGTGTTTGCCGGCATGAAGGCCGGGGACGTGGACCCCCGGGGGAACACAGAATATTGCACCACAGCCTCCGACAAGGCGCTGGCCATCGGCGGCGGGGTGCTGGAAGCAATTTTGCATCTGAGGAGGCAGCAAAATGGAAAATGAAGTAAAGCTGACAAAGCTGGCCAACTGCGCAGGCTGCGGCGCCAAGGTGGGCGCCGGGGTGCTGGCCCAGCTGCTGGAGGGCATCCGGGTGCGGCAGGATCCCAACCTGCTGGTGGGCTTTGACAAGAGCGACGACGCCAGCGTGTACAAGGTCTCTGAGGAGTTGGCCCTGGTGCAGACGGTGGATTTCTTCCCTCCCATTGCAGACGACCCCTACACCTTTGGCGCCATTGCCGCCACCAACGCTCTTTCCGACGTATACGCCATGGGCGGAGAGCCCAGATTGGCGCTGAATATCATGGCCGTGCCCGCAGACCTGCCCAAGGAAGCGGTGCATCAGATTCTCAGGGGCGGCTATGACAAGGTCTTTGAGGCCGGGGCCATCATCACCGGCGGCCACAGCATTCTGGACAAGGAGCCCAAATACGGACTGGCTGTCACCGGCTTTGTCCATCCGGACCGGGTGCTGACCAACAGCGGTGCGAAGGCAGGAGACGTGCTGTTCCTGACCAAGCCCCTGGGTATCGGCATTCTGACCACCGCCGCCAAGGTGGGAATGGTTTCTGACGAGGCCATGGCCAGGGCCACCGCCCTGATGACCACGCTGAACAAGGGTGCCAGAGACGTGATGGTCCGGTACCGGGTGCACGCCTGCACAGACGTGACCGGCTTTGGTCTGATGGGCCACAGCTGCGAGATGGCCCAGGGCAGCAACGTGGAGCTCCACATTCAAACCGGAGCCATTGACCTGATTGAAGAGGCCCGGGAGCTGGCCCGGATGGGTCTGCTGCCGGAGGGGATGTACCGCAACCGGAACTTTGCCCAGCCCCATGTGAATCCGGGCCAGGTGGAGCTGGCGGTGCAGGATATGCTCTATGACCCCCAGACCTCCGGCGGCCTGCTGATGGCTGTGGACCCCCGGGACGCCGACGCCCTCTTTGCAGAGTTGAAGGAGGCCGTGCCCTCCGCCCAGCGGATCGGCACCGTACACCCCTATCGGGGCGAGGCCAGAATCTATCTTGAGCCCTGAGCCCCATGCACCGGAAGAAGGTCAGATCCGACAGGATCTGACCTTCCGTCTGCATTTTTGAATTTGGTCTTGACTTTCTTATCGTTATATTTTAAAATAAATAACGAAGAGGGGCAGTTTGTCCCACGAAAGGAGAGTACATATGAAGAAAAGAATCAATCCATGGATCATCATCACCGGCGTTCTGGTGGGCTTGGCGGCCGTGGTTCTCACCGCGACAGGCAACCCTAAGAACATGGGCTTCTGCATTGCCTGCTTCCTGCGGGATATTGCAGGTGCCACAAAGCTCCACAGTGCAGAGGTTGTGCAGTATGTCCGGCCTGAGATCATCGGTCTGGTGCTGGGCGCCTGCATTATGGCCATTGCCACCAAGGAGTTCAAGGCCAAGGCCGGCTCCTCCCCTGCCACCCGCTTTATCATCGGCGCATTTGTGATGATCGGCGCGCTGGTCTTTTTGGGCTGCCCGCTGCGTATGGTCATCCGGATGGGCGGCGGCGACCTGAACGCCTTTGTGGGTCTGCTGGGCTTTGCCGCCGGTATCTGCGTGGGCATTGTGTTCCTGAAAAAGGGCTTTACCCTGAAACGCAGCTACCCCTCTACCCTCACCGAGGGCTTTGCCCTGCCCGCGCTGATGCTGGGGCTGCTGGCCCTGTCCCTGGCAGTCCCCACGCTGTTCGCCTTCTCTGAGAAAGGCCCCGGCTCCATGCACGCCCCTGTGCTGCTGGCCCTCGGCATTTCCCTGGTGGTGGGCGCCCTGGCACAGCGGTCCAGACTGTGCATGGTGGGCGGAATGCGTGACGCCGTGATGTTCAAGGACTTCAATCTGCTGCTGGGCTTTGTGGCAATTTTTGTCACGGTGCTCATCGGCAATCTGATTCTCAAGAATTTCAACCTGTCCTTCCACGGACAGCCCGTGGCCCACGAGGACCATGTCTTCAACTTCCTGGGCATGACAGTAGTCGGCTGGGGCTCTGTGCTGCTGGGCGGCTGCCCCCTGCGCCAGCTGATTCTGGCCGGCGAGGGCAACGGTGATTCCGCAGTGACTGTGCTTGGCATGATTGCCGGCGCTGCCTTTGCCCATAACTTTGGTCTGGCCGGCAAGGCTTCCGCCACAACTGACGGCGTGTACAACCCCGGCGGCGTTTCCACCGCGGGCAAGGTTGCCGTGTGCATCGGCCTGGTGGTGCTGCTGGTCATCTCCCTGGTCAATACTTTCCGGAAAAAGGAGGCAAAATAAAATGATTGACGCCAGAGGTCTGAGCTGCCCGGTGCCTGTGGTCATGGTGCAGCAGGAGGTCAAAAAAAACGCCCCTAAAAAATTCCAGGTGGCAGTAGACAGCATGGTCTGCGTGGAGAATATCACGCGCTACGCCGATCTGCAGGGCTACCGGGTCAAGGTGGAAAAAGACGGGGACGACTTCATCCTCACCCTGAACAAGTAATCTGTTTCCCTCCCTCTCAAGGGGCTGCCCGTTTCGGTGGGCAGCCCCGTTATCATTTTATAATATCACGCATTCTATGCAGGGGCGGTTGCACTTCTTGACACACAGTGGTATAATAGACAAAAAGCGGATCTGGAAATCCCCAGTCTTTTGTAAAAATGTGCAAAGGAGTGTACAAGATGATTCGTTTTACTGTGAACCACCAACCGGTTGAGATGGAGAAAAGCCAAAAGCTGCTGCGCTTTCTGCGGGATGAGCTCCATCTGACCAGTGTGAAGGACGGCTGCAGCGAGGGCGCCTGCGGCACCTGCACCGTGCTGATTGACGGCAAAACCGTCCGGGCCTGCACCGTGAAAACGGACCAGCTGGAGGGCAAAAGTGTGCTGACTGTGGAGGGTCTGTCTGAATTTGAGCGCAAGCTCTACACCTGGGCCTTCGGCGAGGCAGGCGCTGTGCAGTGCGGATTTTGCATCCCGGGCATGGTGATGTGCGCCAAGGGTCTGCTGGATTGGAACCTTAACCCCACTGAGGCGGAAATCCGCTATGCCATCCGCAATAATATCTGCCGCTGCACCGGCTATGTGAAGATCGTAAAGGCCATTGAACTGGCCGCAAAGGCGCTGCGGGAGGGCTTTATCCCCGAGCCTTCGGTGAACGACTGGCACATCGGCAATCGGGTTCACCGCCTGGACGTGGAGGAGAAGGTGCTTGGCTACGGCAAATACCCCGACGACGTATATCTGGATGGGATGTGCTACGGCAGTGCGGTGCGCTCCAAATACCCCAGGGCCCGAGTGCTGGAGATTGACACTTCTGCGGCCAAAGCCCTGCCCGGCGTGGTGTGTGTGCTTACCGCTGCCGATATCCCAGGCAAGAACTATGTAGGCCACCTGAAAAAAGACCAGCCCACTCTGATCCCTGTGGGGGAGATCACCCACTATCTGGGCGACTCTGTTGCCCTGGTCTGTGCCAAAGATCAAGAAACCCTGGAGGCTGCCAAGAAGCTGGTAAAGGTGAAGTACGAGGTGCTGCCCTTTGTCTCCTCCCCTGAGGAGGCAGCCAAGCCCGACGCCCCACTGGTGTTTGAGACCGACAAGGACAACGTACAGGCCCATAAGCACGTCAGCCGCGGTGACGCTGCCGGGGCCATTGCCCGGTCCAAATATGTGCTGCACCGGCATTTCCAGACTCCTTGGACGGAGCACGCTTTTTTGGAGCCGGAGTGCTGCGTGGCCTACCCCATTGACAACGGGGGCGTGCGTCTGCTGACCACCGACCAGAGCTCCCACACCACCCTGCACGAGTGTGCCGCCATGCTGGGGGTCCCCCATGAGATGTGCGAGGTGCAAAACCAGCTGGTTGGCGGCGGCTTCGGCGGCAAGGAGGATATGTCCGTACAGCACCACGCGGCGCTCATTGCCTATCTGGCCAGGGTACCGGTCAAGGTGAAGCTGAGCCGGGCGGAGTCTATCCTGGTCCATCCCAAGCGCCACACCTTTGACATGGATTTCACCCTGGGCTGCGACGAGCAGGGTATGATCCAGGGCGTGAAGGCCACGGTGATCTCTGACACCGGCGCCTTTGCCTCCCTGGGCGGGCCGGTGCTGGAGCGGGCCTGTACCCACGCGGCAGGGCCCTATGCCTATGAGAACTTTGAAATTGATGGCACTGCCTACTACACCAACAACCCCCCTGCCGGCGCCTTCCGGGGCTTTGGCGTGACCCAGACCTGCTTTGCCATTGAATCACTTCTCAATGAAATGGCTGAGCTAGTGGGCATCAGTCCCTGGGAGATCCGCTACCGCAATGCCATCCGGCCCGGCGGCGTATTGCCCAACGGGCAGATTGTGGACGACTCCACCGGCCTGGTGGAGACCCTGGAGGCCATCAAGCCCTACTATGACCAGGCGCTACAGCAGGGCGACCCGGTAGGCCTGGCCTGCGCCATGAAAAACGCCGGCGTGGGCGTGGGCATCCCCGACTGGGGCCGCTGTAAGCTGATTGTAGAGGACGACGGCAAGCTGCACATCTACTCCGGCGCCAGCTGCATCGGCCAGGGGCTTGGCACGGTGCTGGTGCAGAATGTGGTTACGGAAACGGGACTGGCTCCGGACCAGATTGTCTATGAACGGTCCAACACCTGGATCGCGCCCGATTCCGGCGACACCTCCGGCAGCCGGCAGACCTGCATCACCGGCGAGGCCTGCATCCGGGCCTGCCGCAAGCTGAACCAGGCCCTGGAAGGCCACGCCCTTGCGGAGCTGGCCGGCCAGGAGTTTTACGGAGAGTTTTTGGCCAAAACCGACCCTCTGGGCGCCAATGTGCCCAACCCGGTGAGCCACATTGCCTATGGCTATGCCACCCAGATGTGTATTCTGGACAAACAGACCGGAAAGGTCAAGGAGTTTGTGGCAGCTCACGACGTGGGCAAGGCCATCAACCCCCTGTCCTGCGAGGGACAGATTGAGGGCGGCGTGGTGATGTCTCTGGGCTTTGCCCTCACCGAGCGCTACGGGCTGAAGGACTGCAAGCCCACAGATACCTTTGGCAGCCTGGGCCTGTTCCGGGCCACTGAGACCCCCAAGGTGAAGGCCATTGTCATTGACAAGCCGGGCCTGAAGGTAGCCAACGGTGCCATTGGCATTGGCGAGATCACCTCGATCCCCACGGCGCCGGCCATCGCTGAGGCCTATTACCAGCACACCGGCATCCGTGAGCGGGTGCTGCCCCTGAAAAACACCCCCTACGCCCGCTTGGCCCCGGAGCCGGTAAAGCTGTCCCACCCCGGAAAGCAGCTTGTGGTGCGCCAGGACAAAGAATGCATCGGCTGCCAGGCCTGCGTGCGGGCCTGCGCCGCGGCCTACCAGAAGTGTGACGATGAGGCTATGTCCTGCCTGCGGATCGTCCGCAACGCCAAGGGGGACTTCCACCCCGCGGTGTGCGACCAGTGTGGCATGTGCGCCATGGCCTGCCCCGCCGGCGCCATTACCAAAAATCCCAAGGGTGTGTATATGATCAATAAAAAGCTCTGTATCGGCTGCGGCCTGTGCGCAGGAGCCTGCCCCAAGGGCTTGATTGTGAAAACCCCTGCCCTGCCGGCGGCCTCCAAATGCATTGCCTGCGGCATCTGCGTGAAGCAGTGCCCCAGGGACGTGCTGGCCATTGCGGAGGGATAACACGCTTACACAACGCAAAACGACGCTGTCTCCTGTGGGAGACAGCGTCGTTCTCTATGGCAGGGTCTCAAGGGTCTGGGCGGTGTCTACGTCCAGAAGCTCCCGGACGGGAACCTCTACCCCCAGCACCAGCTCCGGGTGCGCACGGATAACCTGGCTGCCCCCCCGGTCGCCATGCAGGGCAGCCAGCTCTTCAAACACAGACGCGGGAAACACGCAGGGATTGCCCCACCGCCCCTGCGCCCTGGGCCGGATGATCCGGTCAGGGCCGGCGCAAAAGGCATCCAGCAGGCGCTCAACGGTCTGTCGGGTTAACAGAGGCTGGTCTGATACCAGGTAGAGAATTCCGTCGCAGTGCCCTGCCAGGGCCCGGGTGCCCAGGCAGATGGTGTGGCTGATGCCCAGCTCCGGGTTATGGTTTTCCACACAGGTCAGGTCCAGGCCGGCGGCCAGCGCACGAATCTGCGGGTATTGGGTGACCACCACAGTTTGCTGCCGCAGCCGGTCTGGCACAGCGTCCAGGGTCCGCTGAATCAAGCTTCTGCCGCGATAGTCTGTCAGCAGCTTGTTGCCGCCGAAACGAGCGGAATTTCCGGCTGCCATAACCACGCAACCCAGTCTGGGTTCCATATTCCTTCCCATTACAGTGCCTGGAGGCCCAAGGCATGCTCGGCAATCTCCACGGCGTGGCGCACGCATTCCTCGCAGGGGCAGAGCACCACGCCGGTGTCCATGCCCTTCAGATCCCGGCAGCGGGTGGCCCCCGCCCGATCCTGGAATTCCTTGACCAGCTGCTTGGCGTGGCGCAGGACCGGCCGGCCGGGTTCGTATTCACTCAGCCCCAAAAGCATCTGCGCCCCGCACAGGGCGCCGCAGGTGGTCTCAAAGCAGCCCATGCCCACGCCAAAGGCTGCACCGATTTGCTGCAGCGTCAGCTCGTCCAGATCTGTCTGATCGGCAAAGGCCAGGAGCACCGCCTGGCAGCAGTTCAATCCCCGTCTTTTGCAGGCAAGGGCAAGTTCTGTTCGGTTCATGTCTTTCCTCCGGAGTATCCCGGGCGTTTGCGGCCCGGCGTTTTTGCGGGTAAGTTCCCAACAGGTTCAGTATAGCCGTCCGGGCCGGGTTTGTCAACCTCCGGGCAGGATGAAAACGGCACCGGCGGTGAACCGGTGCCGTTTTTGGAGCTTATGCCCAGGGATTCTCGGTGGGATAGGGCAGGCTCTTGGGCTGATTCCAGGCGATGTCCTGCACACCCAGGAACTTGAGCACCTCAAACAGGGCCTTACCGTGGTGGCCGAAGGCCACAGCGCCGTGGTGGGGATAACGCTTCTGGATCAGCACATGGCGGTAGAAGCGGCCCATCTCGTGGATGGCAAACACGCCGATGCCGCCGAAGCTGGTGGTGGCCACGGGCAGCACCTCGCCCTCGGCAATGTAGCTGCGCAGATTGCCGTCAGAGTCGCACTGCAGGCGATAGAAGGTGATTTCACCGGGGGCAATGTCGCCCTCCAGGGTGCCCCGGGTGAAGTCGGGCTCAGACCCGGCGGGCTCCAGGAGCCGGTGCTGGATCAGCTGATACTTGATGGCCCGGTCTGCGCACATCTTGCAGCTGGGCGTATTGCCGCAGTGGAAGCCCATGAAGGTATCGGTGAGCTGGTAGTCGTACTTGCCCTTGATTTCCTTCTCCCACATGGAAGCGGGAACGGAGTTGTTGATATCCAGCAGGGTCACCGCATCACCGGATACGCAGGCGCCGATGTACTCGCTCAGGGCGCCGTAGATATCCACCTCGCAGGCCACGGGAATGCCCCGGGCGGCCAGGCGGGAGTTGACGAAACAGGGCTCAAAGCCGAATTCCTTGGGGAAGGCAGGCCAGCATTTGTCCGCCAGGGCCACGTACTTCCGGTCGCCCTTATGGCCCTCGATCCAGTCCAGCAGAGTCAGCTCAAACTGAGCCATCCGGGGCAGCAGTGCAGGATAGCGGTTGCCGGAAACGCCCAGCTCTTCGGCCATATCGGCGCAGACAGCCTCAATGCGAGGATCGTCCTTGTGCTCCCGGTAGGAAACCAGCAGATCCAGTTCGGAGTTTTCTTCGATCTCCACGCCAAGCTCATACAGGCCCTTGATGGGAGCGTTGCAGGCGAAGAAGTCCTGGGGCCGGGGGCCGAAGGTGATAATCTTCAGATTCTTCACGCCGATGACAGCCCGGGCAATGGGAACAAAGTCGGCAATCATTTTGGCGATGTCGGCACTTGTGCCCACGGGGTATTCGGGGATATAGCCCCGGAGCTTGCGCATGCCCAGGTTGTAGGAGCAGTTCAGCATACCGCA
Organism: uncultured Clostridia bacterium; assembly: GCA_946617435.1. GTDB lineage: Bacteria > Bacillota > Clostridia > Oscillospirales > Oscillospiraceae > JAFRPC01. The sequence continues at coordinate 82,457 of CAMOKD010000002.1, forward strand.
GTAGGCGTCGCCCCGGCCGTTGATCAGGTCGCCATCCCCCTCGGCAGCGGCCACAAACATACAGGGGCCGTCAAAGTGCTTGGCAATCAGGGTTTCCGGGGTTTCGGGGCCAAAGTTGCCCAGGAAAACCACCAGGGCGTTGCAGCCTGCAGCGGTGACGTCGGCTACGGCTTTTTGCATGTCCAGCTCGTTTTCCACGGTGACGGGGCACTCGTAGATCTCGCCCTCATAGGCGGCTACGATGTTCTTTCTGCGCTGGGTGGACAGGGCGATGGGAAAGCAGTCGCGGGAGACGGCAATCAAGCCCAGCTTGACTTCGGGAATGTTTGTCATGTCAGTTACCTCTCAATCCACAGTAATGTCGATATTTTTACCGGTCAGGCCGATAGATGCACCTTTTTTTGCCTGTTCGGAATCCGGATGGGCCAGCAGCCACTTGTTTCTGGCCCAAAGGCGCAGATCCTCGCAGTTTCGGGGGCGGATGTCCGGCTTTTCCGTGTTGGTGCCGGCGGGCAACGCCACCGCCACACGGAAGCCGATCTGTTCATCCAGGTGGCAGGGGGCAAAATGCAGCGTGGTGGCGTACAGCTCCACCGGAACCCCTGCCGGGACCAGGAAGGCGCGGACCTTGGCGGTATCCAGCATCCCGCACTCCAGCTCTTCCTTGCGGGCAAGAAGCAGGACAAAGCTGCCGGTGCCGATGTTGATCTCACTGTCCCGGTGATACTCCAGGCAGTTCAGCTTGGTGTTGCGGCCCCAGCACATCCCCAGCTCAATGGGCATGCCGCCGTAGGCGTTTTGCCCCAGCTGGGTAAAGATTTCGCAGGCCTCCAGCGATGCAATGCCGGGCAAATAGCTGGTCCCCTGTGCTGGCAGCGGGATTTCCTCCATGGCCGCCAGCAGGGACGCGGTGTCATAGCCCTCCAGCACCTGGCCGTAGGCCTGGAACAGCGGATCGGAAACAGGATAGATTTTCATGGGTGCAGCCTCCTGGGTTTATAATTTAGGAAACACTGCCCGCAGGGCGGGATAGATGGCACGGAAGGTTTGATAGCGGCTCTCATACCGGGCGGTGAGCTCCGGCTCCGGATCTGTTGTGGAAGCCACCTCTACCAGGGCGTTGGCGCAGGCCTCAACAGAGGGATACAGGCCGCAGCCTACCATGGCCAGCATGGCCCCGCCGTAGCCCGGGCCCTGCTCGGTCTTTACCTGGTCCAGGGGAATGCCCAGGACATTGGCAAGGATCCGCCTCCACAGTGGGGATTTGCTGCCGCCGCCGCAAAGCCTGCTGCGCTCTGGCCCAACCCCAAGTGTTCGGGCAACCTCTACGCTGTCACGGATGGCAAAGGCCACCCCCTCCAGCACCGCCTGGACCAGGTCCGCCCGGGAGGTGTCCATGGACATGCCCACAAAGCACGCCCGGGCATCGGTGTCGTTGATAGGGCTGCGTTCGCCCATCAGATAGGGCAGAAAGTACACGGAGTTCCGGCCCAGCTTATCCTCTGCGATGGGCTTTTGCTCGCCGGCATAGTCTTTGGTTTGCAGGATTTCGTCGCAGAACCACTTGTTGCAGCTGGCCGCAGAGAGCATACAGCCCATGAGATGCCATCCGCCATCGGCATGGCAAAAGGCGTGCAGGGCGTTGTTCGGGTCTACCCCAAAGCGGTCAGAGGAGATAAACACCGTGCCGGACGTACCCAGAGAGATGTTGCAGCCCCCCTGCCCCACCACACCGGTGCCCACGGCAGCGGCGGCGTTGTCCCCGGCGCCGGCCACCACACGGACCGTCCGGGGCAGGCCCAGGGCCAGGGCCATCTCGGGCAGCAGAGTGCCCACGCTCTGCCAGCTCTCGTACAGGGTGGGCATCTGCTCGGCCTGCAGCCCGCAGAGCTCCAGCATCGGGGCCGACCAGCAGCGGTGGGCCACATCCAGCAGCAGCATGCCGGAGGCATCAGAGTAATCGCAGCAGTGAATGCCGGTGAGGCGGTAGTTGATATAGTCCTTGGGCAGCATGACCTTGGCAATCCGGGCAAAATGCTCGGGCTCATGCTTGCGCACCCACAGAAGTTTCGGCGCCGTAAAGCCCGCAAAGGCAATGTTGGCCGTGCGCTGTGAGAGCGTCTGTTTGCCGATCTGACTGTTCAGCCAGTCCGTCTCGGCGCTGGTTCTGCCGTCGTTCCAAAGGATGGCAGGGCGGATGACCTTGTCGTCCCGGTCCAGCATCACCAGGCCATGCATCTGGCCGCCGCAGCCGATGCCTGCTACCTCAGCAGGATTCACCCCCTCCAACAGTTCAGCAAGACCGTCACAGCAGGCCTGCCACCAGTCCTCAGGGTTCTGCTCAGACCAGCCGGGATGGGGAAAATACAGCGAGTACTCCCTGGTGGCTTCTTTTACGATGCCGCCGGCCTCGTTTACCAGCAGCAGCTTCACCGCGGAGGTTCCCAGGTCAATCCCGATAAACAGCTTCATAGGCACATCCTCTCCTGCAGCTCCGGCAGGCCGGAGATCGCAGCTTTTTACAGAATCTTTTATAAACTGATTTTATATATTTCTGAGATGATTGTCAACCCCCTTTTGAAAGTATTTTCATTTTTATGGAGAACCACCAAAGTATACCTCTGTTTTCTGGCAAGTATCGCCGAAGAATCATCAATTTATGTAAATGAAATTTATATATGTTTGGGTTTTTATTGGGAGTGCAGTTGACGAACAACCTTATATGGGGTATAATGAAAAAAAGATTGCAGAACGCAATTGCAGAAGAGGGGGATTTCAGTGTTGCACGTTCCCGACACCCGGCCGGTCGGCCCGTCAATCCGCGGCAGAATCTATCGAAGCCTGTACCGGGCAGAGGGCTTTTGCTCCAAGCAATCCCTGGCGGCTGCCTGCGGCATCAGCATGCCCACATTATATCAAAATTTGAATGAATTGATGGCGCTGGGTCTGGTGCGATACTCCGGCGAGGAGCAGTCTACCGGCGGAAGAAAGGCCCGGGGGCTGGAAATCGTGCCGGATGCCCGGATTGCGGCAGGGATTTCTGTTACCGAGCACCATCTGCGGTTGGTTGCTGTGGATCTCCGGCTGAAGGAGCTGGCCTATGAGCAGGTAGCCTATGACCCGACCGGCCAATCCGCCTCCCCGGCAGAGCTGCTGGAGGCCTTTGTGCGCAAGGCCGGTCTGGAGGGTGCTCCCCTGCTGGGCGTGGGCATCACTGTGCCCGGACTGCTGTCTGAAGACCGGCAGGCGCTGGTATTTGCCCCCACCCTGGGGGCCAGCCGTCCCCTGTCCTTGCAGGCCCTTACCGAGGGCTTGCCGGGGCCTGTCTTTGTGGAAAACGACGGCACTGCCAGCGGTCACGCGGAGTATATCGCCCGGGGCGGCCGGGGCACCATGGTGTACCTGTCACTGGAAAACGGCGTGGGCGGCGCGGTTTTGATGGACGGGTTGCCCTATGAAGGGGACCATGGCCGCAGCGGAGAGTTTGGTCATATCTGTGTGGAGCCCGGGGGCATCCGCTGCCACTGCGGCCGGCAGGGCTGCCTGGAGGCCTATTGCTCCGCCAGGCGGGTATCCGAACGCTTTGGCGTGAGTCTGGAGACCTTTTTTGACGGGGTGGCGGCCCACAGGCCGGAATACGAGGCGCTGCTGTATGACATGCTGCGGCACCTGGCAGTGGCCATCGGCGCCATCCGGATGACCCTGGACTGTGACATTGTGCTGGGCGGCGCCTTTGCAGAGCACCTGCAGCCCCATCTGGACACCCTGAGGCGCTATGTTGAGGCCGGCAGCCCCTTTGGCGAGAAGGGAGATTTTGTGCAGCTGAGTACCCTGCGGCGGCATATCGCCCCCACAGGGGCTGCGCTGCACTTTATCCAGGAATTTGTACGCGGGGTGTAAACCCGGAAAGGAACCAACAATGACCAATCCAGAACGCAGAGACCGGTCTATGGCCTACATTGCAGATGCGGACGTCCTGGCCCAGATGGGGGAATGCCACAAAAAAGTGCGCTTGCTCAACGCATTGGATCCATGGGAGCAGCCACAGCAATATCAACAGGCAATCCATGCGCTGATCCCGGATTCCGAAGAGGTGACCCTGGTGCTCCCCTTTTACTGTGAATACGGTACCCATATCCATCTGGGCCGCCGGTTTTACGCCAACTACGGCTGCGTAATGATCGACGTGGCCCCCATCCGCATTGGAGACGACTGCCTGTTGGGGCCGGGTGTCTGCATCTATACGGCAGGGCACCCTGTGCACCCCGCCACCCGGACCACGGGATATGAATATGGCAGACCTGTGCACATCGGCAATCGGGTGTGGATCGGCGGCAGCACCGTCATCCTGCCCGGGGTGGAAATCGGCGACGGCACTGTGATCGGGGCGGGCAGCGTAGTGACCCGGAGCATCCCCGCCGGGGTGGTGGCCGCCGGGAATCCCTGCAGGGTGCTCCGGCCCGTTACCGAAGAGGACCGGCCCATGCTGTATCAGAACGTGCCGCTGGACCCGGAGGCCTGGGCCGACGCCTGCAGCCGGATGGAAACGCAATCACAGGACCGTCCGGAGTAACAGATAAAAGAGGACAGGACACGCTGCAAAACGGCTTATTTATGCAGCGTGTCCTGCCCTTTTTGGTCAGAAAATCCCACAAAATCCCCTGGGGCTGATTGACATGCACCCTTCTGTATGCTATGATGCAAGTGGATATTTATATGTCCTAATTGTATTTTTATGATATTGGAGGATATGCCATGAGAAGTAAAAAGCCGTTGGGAAAGCTGATTGTCTTTGCCCTGCTCACCGGACTGCTGCTGTTGATCGGCCATCTGACCGGGGCGGATCAGCTGCTGCCGGAATCCCAGGGTGTGCGGATTACCCTGAGACAGGCAGGGGCCATTCTGCTGATGATCTGCGCCACACTCTGTGTGGAGAACCTGCTGCTGTTGGCCCTGAGTTTTCTCAATCCGAAGGGACACCGGGCCAGGACTACGGTGGCGCTGTTGGGCAATATGGTCAAATATGCCGCCGCCATTGTAATTATCTGCGGGGTGTTGGCGCTGCTGAATGTGGACATCGTCACCATCCTGGCAGGGCTGGGAATCATTGCGCTGATTATCGGCTTTGGCGCGGAAAGTCTGGTCACCGACGTGGTCACCGGCATGTTTATTCTGCTGGACAACCAGTACAACGTGGGAGACATCATTGAGGTAAGCGGCTTCCGCGGCACGGTGTCCGACATCGGCATCCGCACCACCAGCCTGGTAGACACCGGCGGCAATGTAAAAATCATCAACAACTCGGATATGAAAAACATCCTGAACCGGTCAGACAACGCATCCAAGGCAGTGGCGGATTTTTTCATTCCCTATGAAACCGACCTGGAAAAGCTGGAGGAGAAGATCCCCGCCCTGTTGGAGCAGATTTATCAGCTCCACACCGACGTGATGGCCGGCCCGCCCAAGTATCTGGGTGTCCAGGAGCTGGGGGCCAGCTCCATCGTGCTGCGTTTTGTGGTAGAGGTTGGCGAATCGGACATCTACTCCGGGGCAAGGCTGCTGAATCATGACCTGCTGCTGGGCTTCCGCAGGCTGGGTGTGGAGTGCCCCTACCAGCAGGTGGACGTCCACAACAAGTAATCCGCCATGGATCGCTGCGAGTTTGAACCGGTCCGGCCGGAGTTCTCTCTGCCGCCGCCGGAATACCAGCCGCCCGGCCGGGAGCACTTCCCTCCCCCGCCGGAGTTTGGGCAGGGCTCTGGCACGAATGTCCCAGCCGAAAAGAAGCGGCGCGTGGTACGCAGACTGGCCTTTGTGGCTGCGCTGGTGCCTGTCCTGTGGCTGTTTGCCCATCCGGTCTCCGCGCCTGCCGCCCAGACTCCCCCGGAGACCGCTCCTGCGCCCCAGAGCACCGCTGTGACTACAGAGCCCATTTCTCCCCAGCCCACTCAACCTGCCCCGACAGAGGCGCCCCTGTCCACAGAGCCCCCTGCCCCGCCGGAGTTCTCTGCGGCCCTCACAGCCCGGGGGCTTGAGGCCTGTCTGTATCAGGGCAGCTTCCGGTACCAGGGGTCGGAGGGAAATCCGCCAAGCCCTGTGGCCTTTGTTGCCAGGGCCTACGCCCAGGACGGGACCCCTGCGGGAGAGTTCCCCATCGGCGAAGATGCCCTGCCCCAGGCAGAATCCGACCCGGAGGGCGGGTGGCGCTACGTCTACGCCGGGACGCTGCCCTGGCAATCTCTGCCAGAGGAGGCCGACCGGTGCAGTCTCTGCCTGACGGTGGAAGACCCCAATACCGGCACGTCCTATGCGCTGGAGTCCAACACGGTGCCGGTAGAGATCTATCCCCTGACAGAGGGCGAGATTCAGGTGACGGTGTACAACGAAACCACTATCTTTGAAGTCCCCACAGTGGTGCCGAATGATTTCTACATGACCATTTTGCTGCAGGAAACCCTGCCTGCCGCGGAATTTGAATCTCTGACTCTGCCCCGGGCCATCGCCCCGGAGGGCGCCGTGTTTGTGGGATATGCAGTCCATTTTGGCAATCCCTATGACAACGGGGCCAGCCAGAACGCCGGCGCTGACGCCTTTGCTTTCCTGCTGCCGGGGTCGGATTCCGAGACGGCGGAGCCGGTATTGACCCTGCAGGACGTCATGCGGATTCCGCCTGCCCCGGACGGCGTGCGATATGTCAATCTCCACGCCCTGTGGTGGGTGGAGGAGAACCCCAGTCTGCTGCTGGACGATGGGGTTTCCGAGGTTATTCAGCTCAACCCCTATGCGTTCCTCTACTCTGAGGGCTTTGCCTATCTGGACGCATTGCCGGTGCCCGAGCGGGAGGGCTATTGGTTTGCGGGCTGGTACGACGAAGATGGGAACCCGGTGCATTTGCTGGCCTACACCGACCACTGCGACCCGATCTACGATGAAAACGGCAACCTGGAGGATTACGACTGGCAGAGCTTCCACCCCATCACCCTGGTGGCTCACTGGGTGGAGCAGTGATCCCCCCGCGCGGCACCCCTCCATTCCCCCGGTGCAGGCCGGCGGCCTGTACCGGGGGAATTCTGCTTTGTACAGGCCGCAGCAAGGCTGCACCGTCACACTGGCAGCTCCTTTTTTGTGCAAAAACAGACAGTTTTTTGTTGCCTATCGCTGTGATAGGGAGTATAATTGTCATATAGCAGTGTTGACTCTGCGTGATTGCACTGCAGGCTTACCAGACGCAATTCAACTTTGATCAGGAGGTACGTGTATGAGCAAGTATGATGTCTTCAACACCCCATACCGGATTGGCAGCGTGGAAATCAAAAATCGCTTTGCGGTGATTCCCATGACCATGGGTGCGCTGACCTACGACGAAGGCGGCGGCTTCAGCGACAATTTCATCCATTATCTGGAGCTCCGCGCCCTGGGCGGCTTTGGGCTGATTATCCCCGGCGCTGCCACCACCGATCGGTTTGTGGACCCCTATGCTGCGCTGGGCCCCAATGTGATTGAAAACGCCCATTGGCAGGAGCGGGCGAAGGTCCTCACCGACACCATCCACAGGGCCGGAGCCAAGATTTTCTGCCAGATTACCATGGGTCTGGGCCGCAATTACCCTGCTCTGCCCGGTCCCTCTGAGAATCCCGTCTGGCGCAACCCGGAGATGAAATCTCCGGAGCTCACCGTGGAGCAGATTCACAGCAAGATTTCCGATATGATTGAGGCCGCAGCAGTGGCAAAGGCCTGCGGCTATGACGGCGTAGAAATCCACGCCATGCACTGGGGCTATCTGCTGGACCAGATGGCCATGGCCTTCTTCAATCGCCGGCAGGACGAGTACGGCGGCAGCCTGGAAAACCGGCTGCGCTGCGCCAGGGAAATCGTAGAAGGCATCCACGCCCGCTGCGGCAGGGACTTCCCCGTGGGTATGCGCCTGGGTCTGAAAACCTATATCAAAGACTACGACAAGGCCACTCTCACCGGGGAGGAGGAAGTCGGCCGCACCCTGGAGGAGGGCGTGGAAATCTCAAAGCTGCTGGAGCAGTACGGTTATGACTATTTGAACACCGACACCGGCACCTACGACTCCTTCTACTACGCCTGCCCGCCCATGTATAACCCCCAGGGTTTTATGATTCCCCTGGCCGCTGCGGCAAAGAAGGCGGTCAGCATTCCTGTGATGGCCGGCGGCAGAATGCAGGATTATGATCTGGCCGCCGCAGCCCTGGCTGCAGGTGAGATTGACGCCGTCGGTCTAGGCAGACCCTCTCTGGCAGACCCGGAGTACCCCAACAAGGTGATCTCCGGCGAGGTGGAGAAGATTCGTCCCTGCATCGGCTGCAATATGGGCTGCTTCCGCCGCTGTGTAGAGACCGGCGAGCCTGTCTCCTGCGCGGTGAATCCCCAGGCTGCCCGGGAACTGGTCATTGGGCTGAAGCCCGGCGAGGGCGAGAAAAAGATTGTGGTCATCGGCGGCGGTGTCGCCGGCATGGAGGCCGCCCGCACTGCGGCCCTGCGCGGATATACCGTCACCCTGTTTGAAAAGAGTGACCATTTGGGCGGTCATATCGTAGAGGCCGGTGCCCACAGCTTTAAGAAGGAAATTGCCCGTCTTTGCGCCTGGTACAAGCGGGAGCTGGAGGACCTGGGCGTCAATGTGCGGCTGTCCAATGAGCCCTGCATCAAGTGTGTGCGCAAGGAGTCCCCCGACGCGGTGATTCTGGCCACCGGCACAGTGCCCTCTATGCCGCCGATTCCCGGCCTGGACAAGGCGATCACCTCTCTGGATGCCATCAACCACCCGGAGAAGCTGGGGGCAAAGGTCGTGATTGTGGGCGGCGGCCTGGTGGGCTGCGAAATTGCCCTGGATGAGGCAAACCACGGCAAAACCGTCACTGTGGTGGAGGCCCTGGACGACATTATGGCGGCCGGCGGCGCCGGCGCACCCTACCCCAACAAGCAGATGATCAACGATCTGTTTGCCAGCAAGAACGTCACCGTGCTGACCTCCACCAAGCTGGCAGAGGTCACAGACGAAGGCGCCCTGGTAACCGGTCCGGACGGCAGCCAAAAGCTCCTGCCGGCTGACACTGTGGTCTCCGCCCTGGGCTTCCGCCCGGCGGCAAACCTTAAGGCCGAAATCGAGGCCCTGGGTCTGCCTGTGTGCGAGGTGGGCGATGCCACCGGCGCAGGCACCATTATGAAGGCCATCTGGGACGCCTACGAGGCTGCCAACAACCTGTAATCCGTTTCTCAAAGAGGGTACCGGGCTTCCCCCGGTGCCCTCTTTCTGGCAGTGACGGTTTGGGAATGCGCCTGATCCATGATTGACAGACTCCCCGTTGGTGTGCTACAATAGACACAGACTTCTAAGGAGGCGACTGCAATGCATCTCCATGACCAAGAGCACTCTCATGACCATTCTCACGACCACCAAGCGCCCGCCAGCCCAGAGGAGACCCTGGCCCTGCTAAACTATCTGCTGGGACATAACCGTCACCACGCGGAGGAGCTGCATGATTTGGCCCACCATGTGGAGCAGCCCCAGGCCCGTGCCCTGCTGCACGAGGCGGTGGACCAGCTTCAGTGCAGCAACGACAAGCTCCAGGCTGCCCTGGCGCTGTTAAAGGGGGAAGCATCATAATGTGTCTTTCCACAGTATACGCACTGGAGCCCCAGGGAAAGCGTCAGGTAGCGCGGAACGTGGCCAGCGTCCGCTTTGAGAACGGACAGCTGCTGCTCACCGATCTGATGGGGGTGACCACCCGCCTGGATGCCCGAGTGGAGCGCATCGACCTGATGGATAACTTCATCGACATCCGCCTGCGGGAGGATCCCGTATGAACACACAGGCTGCCGTACCGAAATCGGATATGGCAGCCTGTGTGTATTTTCTGTTCAGTACATATCGGAGCAGGATCGCCTATCTCATGAACGCCCCCCTGCCGCATACACTGCATTTCATTCCTCCGGCCCTCCCTCGGTCTGACCGGGCCACTGGGTCATACAGTCCACCAGTCGTTGGTGCTCTGAGAGAGCATCGTAGATTCCGTCCTCGCTCAGCACGCCGCGCTTCAGCCCCGACGGAAGCAGCCCGGCTTCGTCATCGGCAAAATCCTGCCGCCACTCCGGCCCGGTATAATACTGCTCCAGTGCATCCAGCTGCGGCAGGAGCTGCCGATATTGCGTCAGTGCGGATTCCAGAACCACCTGTGCCCTTGCAACACGGTCCAGGATCTCTTCATATGCTGTGATTCGCTCGATCTGGTCCATAGAGTTCTCCTCCTGTGTTCTCAGATGATGTTATGATATCACATCTGTAGGAAAATGCAACCGTCCATCGCAAGAAAGGATCTCCACAAAAGCAGAGATCCTTTTTTCTATTACGCTTTGCACTCCGCAGCGCCGAGGGGCTTACCCTCATTGTAATTGCGGGCGTTTTCCAGGGTGACGGCAGCAATGGCCTGGAGCGCCTCCCGAGTGAAGAAGGCCTGGTGAGACGTCAGCACCACATTGGGGAAGAGCTGGAGCCGGGCAGTGATGTCGTTGTTCAGGAAATCGTCAGAGTGGTCGGTGTAGACGTTGCTGTCCTCTCCCTCATAGACATCCAGTGCAACCGCATGGAATTTGCCTTTCTTCAGGGCGGCAATCAGTGCCTCGGTATCCAGCAGGCCGCCCCGTGCGGTATTGACCAGCATGGCGCTGTCCTTCATGCGGGCAATGGCCTCGGCGTCAATCAGATGATACGTGCCCCCCTGCCCCATAATCAGCGGGGCATGCAGCGAGATCAGATCCGCACGCTCCAGCAGCTCCTCCTTGCTCACATAGGTCAGCAGGCCGGACTCCTCCAGCGCCTTGTTGGGATAGGCATCCCAGCCCAGAACTGTCATACCGTAGCCCCGGCAGATGTTTGCCATGCACTGGCCGATTTTGCCTGTGCCGATGATGCCTGCCACTTTGTTGTGCAAATCCAGGCCCATGAGACCGCTCAGGGCAAAGTTATTCTCGCGGACCTTGTTGTAGGCCTTGTGCAGTCTGCGGTTGGCAGTCATCAGAATGGACATTGCGTGCTCCGCCACCGCGTAGGGAGAATACGCAGGCACCCGGGCCACGGTGATGCCGCACTCCTTGGCAGCCTGCAGGTCTACATTGTTGAAGCCGGCGCAGCGCAGCAAGATCAGATGTACCCCGCATTCCTTCAGCCGTTCCACCGCCAGGCGGGGACATTCGTCATTCACAAAGATGCACACCGCGTCAAAGCCCTTGGCCAGGTACACGGTTTCCGGTGTGAGGCGGGTGGAAAAATAGGTGATATCACAGTTGTAGGTTCCCTCGCCCCGATCCTTTGCCAGCTCACTGAAAAACAGGCGGTCATAATCCTTGGTGCCAAAGAAGGCGATGCGCAGCAAATCCGCGCTCTTATAGAGCTTCAGCCGCTCATGCAGCACCTGCTGCACCTTGGCAAGAGACGCCTCTTCGTCACCGCCGGTTGCGCTGATTTCCAGAACAGAGCCCTGCTTGGCGCGCAATGCCAGGATCTGCAGCACATTGTTGCCATTGGCGGTTTTGTCTCCGCAGCGAATGATAATCTGAGAATTCAGGTCTACGCAGGCCTGGGCCAAAAAAGCGGCAGGTCTGGCATGCATACCGTATGGGTTATTGACTGTATAAGTGATAGTTTTCATATTGCCTCCTGTCGATTGTGTTGGGATTGCAGATACAGTATACACGATTTTACCGAAAATTACTACCTTCTCGGCAGAATTTTCTTGAAAGATTTCACCAATGGTACGACCGATCCCCTTGTTCGGGGACAAGCAGGCCTTCTTGCACCCCTCTGGGCGGGAGACACCGGGTTTCATCCGGGCAGGGCCAGGGGGCTTCCCCGCCCCATTCCCTTTGGCTTATGAAAAAGTCCCCTGTTTTCAAATTGCACTTTGGAAATTCTTCCGCTAGAATAAAACCAGGTCAGGCCGAACCGAATTGATTGGATTGGAGCGAAAAACGATGAACAAAACTTACAATTTAAACGAGCTGGCGATGATGACCGGCTTTACCACCCGGACCCTGCGAAATTATTTGAACCAGGGACTGCTGCACGGTGAGAAGGTAGACGGTATGTGGCAGTTTGACGCAGGGGAAGTGGACCGCTTTTTCCAGGAGCCCTTCGTCAAAGAGGGGCTGCGAAGCAAACGGAACGCCGCGGTGTTCGACTTCCTGGCAGACACCGCGAAAAAAACCAACCGCACCTGTGTGATTCTGGACCTGCCGGTCTCGGACCAGGAGGGCGCGGCAGTCTCCGCTTTCTTCTGCGAAAAGATGCTGCACGCCACCGACGCCGCCTTCACCTATCATCGGGACCGCGGTATGAGCCGGGTCATTCTCGCCGGCCCGGAGGACCAGGTTAGGGAGATCCTGCGGGACTACTACAGAGATTAACAAACTAGCTGCCCGTGTCCGGAGAAGCCTCTGCTCCCGGCACGGGCAGTTTATTTGGCTATGGTTACCTCTTGCCCCTCAGAATCAACCTCTTACCGGAAAAAGCTGGACAGCGCCCGGCTTTCTTGTATAATGAAAGCACAAAAACCTGTGAGGTGATGGTCGATGCAAGTGGAAATCAAAATCGAAAAGGCCGCTGCCGTGCCCTACGCGGTGATTTATACGGGCACAATCACGCCGGAGGTGCAGCGCGCGGCAATTCTTTTGGAGAGTGCAGGAAACAACAAGCTGGTGGTGGAGCAGCAGGAGCGGCTGGTCATTCTCCGGCCGGAGGAGGTCTTTCTGGTTCGGGTGGAGAATGAAAAACCGGTGGTATACACAAAAGACAGCCACTTTTACAGCAGCAAACGGCTCTATGAGCTGGAAGCCGCTCTGGGCGATGACTTTCTGCGCATCAACAAGTCCACCCTGGTGAATCTGCGGCAGCTGGACTATGTGGAACCCACCTTGGGCGGGCTGATGCTGCTGGTGCTGAAAAACGGAGCGCGGGATCACATCTCCCGCAAGTATCTGCCAGCATTCAAACAATATCTTGGTGTGTAAGGGGGAAATGAACATGAAACAAGCATGGAAGGCCGCGTGGCGCGGCATCTGCGATTCGGCGATCATCTACTTGGCCTGCAGCTTTGTGCTGGGACTGTCCTTCGGGCATGAATGCTTTTCCAGCGGCTACGGCATGGCGCGGAGCGTCGGGGCTGTGGTGCTGATTGGTCTGGGCTTCGGCCTGCCGTCTGTGATCTATAAAACAGAGCTTCCTACGGGGTTGAAGGTCGCTGTTCACATGGGGATTGGCTGCCTGGTCATGGCTGCGGCATCGTGGATAGCCGGATGGCTGCGCCTGGAGCAGGGTCTTTGGCCCGTTTTGGGATTGCTTGGGGTACAGATCGTCTGTGCGTTTCTTGTCTGGCTGGCCTACTATCTTCGCACAAGGCAGATGGCCAAAAAAATGAATGAACGAATCCGGGAAAAGCAACATAAAGAATAGAACGTATTAACGAATTTGCCTGGCTGCCAAAACAGCCCTGCCTGCATCGGAAAAACGGTGCAGGCAGGGCTGTTCTGTTCCATGGGGCGTATTGATTATTTCTCGGTTTGCGTAATGCGGACGCCCATGAAAACGGCGTCATTCTGCACGTCATAGTCATATCCCATCTGGTCCAGCAGCGGCAAAAGCGTTTTCTGCATCACAGCCTTGTCCATGCGGAAGGAGCTGACGATCAGAATCACTCCGTTTTTTGAAACGACCCTGCAGCATTCCCGCAGCACCGGCTCTGCAATCTGTCCCAGATGGCCGATGGCGTTGTACAACACCACCGTGTCAAAGAAGCCGTCCGGGAAGCGCATCGCTGTGGCGTCCATGATTTCAAACCGGAGCCCGGGCGTCTGCGCTGCTTCCGGACGCAGCCGCCGGTCATCCAAATCGAAACAGAAAACCTCTTGTGCATGCCTCGCGGCGGCAATTGAAAATTCCGCACAGCCGCAGGCTGGCTCTAAAATGCGTTTATTTGCAATCACCGGCATCAGACGCTGTACGACCGTGTCAACCCGCCTCATCATTCAATCCTCGTCCCTTTCTAAATTGAAGATAAAAGCCATTGCCTGTGCGTTCCTCTTGTGTCAATTGCAGGTTATTGTGCGCACAAAGGGCGATCAAACCCTCTGCCGTCTGAGTGCAGTCCTGTTCCAGAATGCCGTAGGTCGTATGGATCGGCACGCCGTTTGCGTCGATGTTCAACTCCACAGTAAAGGGCTCCGGGTAGGCAGAGGCGACCTCACTATCCCAGATATGGAGCGCTCCGCCGGGGCGAAGAACCCGGGTGATTTCTGAAATCACATGCTTATGGTCTGCCTTCGGGATGAACAGGAAGCTGTAGAAGGCAGTCACATGGTCAAAGGACGCATCCGCGAAAGACATATGCCCGGCATCCATGACCAGCTTTTCAAAGCCTTCCGGCGCTTCGGCCAGCTCCTCGGGCGAAATGTCAATGGCTGCCACCTGCGCGCCGTAGACCCGGCCGATAACCCCCTCGCCTCCACCGCCGATATCCAGGATCCGGCCGGAGAATTCTTTTTTGAGGATGACTGATTTCACGGTTTCTTTCTCCTCGGTGCCGGGAGCTCCTCATACATCGCTTCAATCAGCGCCGTGAGGAACTCTCTGCTTTCAACGTTATCTACTAGCAGCATTTCCTTCGCCCCTTCATACGGCGGCTCCATCTCCGCCTGGGGCATCATGGCTCTTGCAGAAGGCGTCGGCTTGACAAGAAATCTGTCATCATAAATACCGCCGATGATCTTTCCGCGGTAATACAGGATGTATTCTCCCATCATTGCCCGGCAGGAGACCGCATCCAAGCCGGACAGTTGGTCCATGATGAAGTGAAAATAGTCTTTGCTTGAGGCCATCGCTTACACCTTCTGAATCGGATGCCGGATGACGGTTTTCAGCTTGTCCGGCGCGGTCTTTCGCGCGTCGCTGAGATAGATTTCATGGTGGTATCTGGTCTCTGTGATGTCAAGGACATAGCCCTGCGCAGACAGAAACTGATGCATATGCTCCACTGTTGCGGGTTCCTTGTCATATGGGCCGATGTGCATACACTGCACGCAGAGTCCCTCGTCATAGGTCAGAAACTCCACCTTGGAAAAGTCGGTTTTCTTCTTGCCTGTTGCCTCTTCTACCGCCCAATCGAAATCAGCCTTTGTCACGAAATCCGGCAGACGGATGAGAGAAATCCATTCAAAGTTCTCCTTGTGGGCATAATCCACGCCGGCGACGCCCGCCTGCCACCAAAAGCCCTCCAGGGGCGGGACCACATAGTCGAAATAACCTTCGATCTGACGGTTGCCCTTCTTGCTCATTTTGATGGTGAAAGCAATCCCGTAGAGCAGGCCGATGGCTGCCTGGTATTCGCCGCGCTCCGCATTGGGGTCGCCTTTGCCGCGCACGGCAAGGTAATTCATGGGCGGCACCGTCACAATGGACGGCTTGTTCTTCGGAAGATAAAACTCCTTGTACTCTTTTTTATAGTCAAATGGCATATACTCCTCCTTCCACGCTGCTGTAGCATCTCACAGGTCAAACCTGAAAATACACTCATGGGTGTGGCCGTCATGGATGCGCATATCGTTGTCCGGCGGCAGCTCTGCGATTTCCAGCAGCCTGCCGCCCAGGCGCTCGCAGGTCCGGCGGGAGGCCAGGTTGGCGGGCTGACAGGAGATGATCAGATACTCCATATTGTGCCGACGTGCCAGCGCAAACAGCAGGCGGCAGGCTTTTTCCGCGTCATGATGGCCCCGAAACGGTTCATCTATGGCATACCCAATATTCCCGCCGTAATACAGCCCCTCGTTGTGGCCGACTCGCAGATCGCAAGTGCCTACCTTCTGTCCTGTGGCTTCCAAAATATCGAAATAGTACGCAGGCACCCAGTTCCGCACCGGATCGCCAGGGAAAGTGTGGTCCAGCCGCAGGGTGATCTCTGATGTTTTCAGATCAGATACGTCAAGGAACGTCATACAGATTCCTCCTCGGCCTGTCATTGAAAGTACTTCTCAGCCATCAGCAGTTCCAACACCCTGGCTTCCCGTTCAAACATCATGGGATTGTACGGGCTCGCGCCCACGCTGCGGTTCTTTTGAATGGCCGTCAAGGGCTCTACGTATTCCAACGTATAGGCTTCCAGCGCCTCGTAAGCGTCCAAAGTCTGCCGAATCGCTTCCGGCTCCGCTTGGCACAGGTAATAGTAATTCTCCTGGACAAAGCACTCGGCAGGATCCACATCGCTCCGCTGAATCCGGTGGACGCAGCCGTATTCCCGGACTGTCTCGGGTTTGACCACAAGTCCGGCTTCCTCCCGCGTCTCCCGGATCATTGCCTGAACAGGGTTCTCGCCGTTTTCAATCCCGCCGCCCGGGAACTTGTAATAATCATATTTCAGGCTGTGAATCATGGCGATTTTTCCATCCCTTATGATGATGCTGCGGGCGGAGTTGCGGACGAAGCGGCGGGTGCAGTGTTCATAGTCCTTCTTATCCATCTCAAACAATACTCTCATAAGTTCGCGTCCTTAATAGTCAAATTGGTTCCCATCCACTGGAATCTTGCGGGTAAGCGTTTCCCCGGCGTAGGGTTTACGGAGCTCAATCAGATTCAGCACGGTATAGCCTCTGGATTTCAGAAACCCGATGATCCCATCGTTGTTAGGATGCACATAGTTGTACACGGTGTCCTCTCCGTAGGACGCGGCCAGCTCCTCGGCCTTGCGGAACAGTGCAGAGGCGACACCCTGCCTGCGAAGCTCCGGCAGGACATAGATCGACTCCACCCACACACAGGGCTCTTCCACACGGCAGACCATGTAGCCGCAATACACGCCCTCTTTCCGGGCTGTGAACACTGGGAAACCGGCATCCAGATATTCCTTCAGTTCAGACGCGCCCTCGTTATCATTTGGGGAAGCGGTAATTCCCTTGAATCCTTTCAGCGTTACGCGAAACCGTGCGACGAGAGGAGCGATCTCCGGAATGGCCGATTCTGACATCTTTTCTATCTCAATCATGTGTTCCTCTCTTATTTCCGTTTGCATCCAAAATGCAGAAAAGGCTTATTATTTCAGAAAGGCTGTCCACAGTATGATCCGGCACCTCTGCCGGGCAGGAGGGCCGCGTGACGGCCGCCAGCCCCTTCCGGAGCCGGATGGTTTTCATCCCCAGCTCCTTGGCAGGGCGGATGTCATTGTCCAGCCGATCACCGACCATGGTGGCCTGCTCCGGTGGGCATTTGGCTTGCGCCAGGGCCCACTGAAAGATTGCCGGGTCCGGCTTTGCCATGCCAAGCTCCGCAGAGGATGCAACCACCGAGAAGTATCGACCAAGCCCCCAGGCATCAAGACGCTCTTTTGCGCCGGGCTTCTGATTTGCAATGATGCCAAGTTGATAGCCCCTGTCGCACAGAGTCCGCAGGGTTTCCTCGCAATCATCAAAGGGAACCTCGTCCTCGCTGTGCCATGGCGTTTTGTTGAGAGCGAAATACTCGATTGCCTTTTGATCTCCGTTATATCCCGCTTTGGCGTATTGGATCCGCTTTTCGGAAAACTGCTCGAAGGTGATGGAGGTGCCTTGGATCATGTCTCTGATTCGATGATGATAGGCTTCTTCCTCGTCCACCAGCGTCGAGCCGATATCAAAGAAGATCCAGCGAATTGCGTTCATATTGGTCATCCCCAAGTTTGAGCCAGTCAGATTGAGAGATTCTGAAATATATGAATGTTTCATCCCTGCCGGTTTCCTGAAAGCCCACCTTCTCCAATGTGTGCTGGCTTCTCTTGTTCTTGAGAACGGAATCGGCAATCACCGCCGTCATTCCCAGTGTCTGAAAAGCATATTTCAGAATCAGACGTTCCGCCTGCGTCCCATAGCCTTTATTCTTGACGGAATCGTTTTGCAAGTGGATGGACAGTTCACATTGCCTTGCCGTTTCGTCTATGTGCTTCAAGGCGATTTCTCCAATCGGTTTTTCGTTCATCATAATCAGAAAATCCACGCGATCTTTCTGCGATTGGAGCTTGTCAAAATATGCATCAACTCTCTCGGGGACGTAGGTATATTCCCGGAAGTTGCTCATGTCCATAAAGATGTCCGCATCCATCACGAAGCCCTTATAGTATTCGTGAAGGAGCATCCTATCCATCGGTTGGAGATGTATCTTCTGATTCATTTGTTTCTCCTGTGATCTCATCAATCTGTCGGTACAGTTCCTCATACGCCTGATCTGCTATCGGCTTTTTCGGCGTCCAGAACACATGGAGCTCCTGAAGTTCCGGTGAATCTCCTAAAAGCTCCTTCACCTTCTCATACGCAAAGTCATTCGCGTCCCGTTCATAGGGCTGCCCAAGATATCGCTCCGTAAAATGCTCTGTTGATCCATCGAGCTTGCATTTTTTCCATTCGCCGTCAACGAGTTTATAACAAGTTCCGTCATATTGGATGACATAGAGGCAGCTCCCTGACGCCGGGGATTTTCGGAAAATCCCGATCAACGTCCCGCTCGTCTGTAGAGCCAGTGCTGATCTTGCCATCCACCGACATCAGCATGAATAAGGTTGTAATTGGTCTTTCCATGTGTTACCTCTACAAATTTGAAATTTGCCTATTAGTACGCAATGCTTCTTAGAACTTTGTTGTCACCGTCTGCCACTACTTCGATCAGTGGATTATTGCTTCGCTGGCAGGAGAAGTATTGCCTTGCATAAGCAAAGGCGGAATCAATGTCATTCCTCTCAATCGCTTCTGATGCAAGATTATAAAACGATTGGTCATAACGACGTATACGGCTTTCTTCGACCTCTACTTCCAACAGAACCACCTGTTCCTTTGTAAACAAGCCATTGGAAAGGCAATCGTCCTGTGCATAATCCAGAGCTTCCTGCTCACTTTCGCAATAATAGACACAGCGCAGTCGTGAAGTATCGTTTGGGAACTCGGTCTCCCTTACATATTCAAAAATACCCTCGACAGCATCCTTCTGATAGTTTTCGTACTTTCTCAGGCCCAAAGCTTTTACTTCACGACTCATATACATAGTCGCAAAGAAAACTGCTTTAAAAACCTCTCTAGATTCTCGTAGTGCAAGAATATAAGGTTCTGCAAACTGATAGTTGTTCTTATAATCATTCGTAAGATGCTTTGCACCTTGATAGGAGTCAACTGAGTAATGGTAAAGTTTCATGCTTGTCATTCCCTTCGCCTATGCTGTAAAACTGCGAGTTGTCACTACAGATCCACAACATACTCTGCAAGTGCAAGTGCAATGTCAAAATGTCCCGGATCATGCTGCGTATGTTCGATCTGCCCTTTTTCCTTTCGGTCGGTCCATTCCGGTGCATCCAGCAGATCTCCGCTTGAAAAGAACATGTACACTTCCAGCCCACGGAAATCACAGACTGCCTGAACAGCAGAACCTTCCATTTCAACCGAAATGCAGCCGTCTGCCTTGTGCTTTTCAAAGTTGTTGACGGTTTCCCGGTAGAAAGCGTCTGTAGTCCAGGTCTTGCCTAAAACATATGGGATTCGGCTTTCTTCCATAAAAGCTTTGACGACATCATGATTTTTGATCCGGATATAATCCGATGCAGGCGCATAATGATAAGAGGTTCCCTCGTCTCTGTAGGCTTCTGTCGGAATCATGATCTTGCCTCTGGCTATTTCCTTGTCGAGGCATCCTGCTCCGCCATAATGGATGATCTTATCCGTGGTCAGGACAGTAGACATTTCTTCAATCGGGCCTATACAAGCAGGCGCTCCTACCCAAGTTCTGAAAAAACCGATTTTCTTACCATGATACCTGAGCAGATATACCGAAGTTGCTCCGCAAGCCATTGCATATTCTCCGACTTTCTTGCAATCATAGTGAGCGACTACATACTTTTCAATTTCCTCAGAAAATGTGTAAATGACTGCATCAACCTTAACCGCGTTCTCGTTTTTCTTTATATTGATCTTGGCAGGTGATTTATCGTCAAACGAATCTGTAATCATTGAATTCTCCTTCTCCCGCTAACTGTAACATTTCAGCAAATCCCGATTTTGCATCATCCCGACAAACTGGAATATATCGGCTTATTTTGCTTTGAATTCAATCCATTCATTATCAATCATCACTACTAC
>CAMOKD010000003.1:0-96933 GCA_946617435.1 uncultured Clostridia bacterium
CTCAAAAACGGCGCACTAACCCAGAGGGGTATACCCCTCAGTCATGCTCTGCGCCTTTATTCAGTTAATCAGCGATAACCACTCTATTAATCATTGGTTTACGCTCCTTTCATGGATTCGCAAAACAATTATACAGGATATCTTCTTGAAAATCAATACTTAAGTTCAATCATACCATCTCGTAATACTATTTTTTCATTAAACGGTTAACAACCGTTTCATGAACCGCGGCGACGCCGCGGTTTGCAAATCCAGATGGATTTGCAAAAGATGAAGGGAGTCGAATAATCCAATACGACAGCCCAGTGGGCTGTCGCGCGCCAGCGTCCCTGCCGGCGCAACATCTCTATCTTGAAAAAGCAACAAAAATCGTGTATAATGAGTCTACCACCCGCTGAAATTCCGATTTTTCACGATGGAGATGGACTATGAAACGATCCTCTTTTATACACTTCGCTGCCTTTGGCATAAAGACCATTTTGTTTCGAAGGAAATCCCCAATCCTCGGAACAGTCATTGTCACAGATCGATGCAACCTGCACTGCAAGCACTGCTCGGTCAACAACATCACGGCGGTTGTCCACCCGTATCGGCAAATTCGTCAGGAAATGATGCAGCTATATGACATGGGCGTTCGCATTTTGTTCTTTTGCGGTGGGGAGACATTCCTTTGGCAGGACGGAGAACGCAGGCTGAGAGATTTGGTCATGGAAGCGAAGCATATAGGGTTTCTCATCGTAAACGTTGTTACGAACGGAACGTTCCCCATTGATCTGCCGGAGGCAGACTTAATTCTTCTGAGTCTGGACGGAGATCGGCAGCGTCACAATGAGATTCGCGGCGATACCTACGATACCATTATGGAGAACGTCCGCAATGCCACTGCAGATAATATCTGCTTCTATATGGCAATCAATCAAATCAATAAGGACTGCGTGCAGGAGGTATGCCTCACCGCCCGTGATACCAAAAATGTGCGCGCAGTATCGTTCAATTTCCATACCCCATACCCTGATACGAAATCCTTGGCCTTGAGCAAAGAAGAAAAGGCCAGGTGCTGCGATACTATCGCAAAAATGATGAAAGAAGGCGCCCCTGTATTCAACCTGAAGCACGCATTTCCATATCTGATTGAAAATCGGTTTCCCACGCCCTGCTGCCAGTGCGTCGTGATAGAAAACGGCAAGCTGTCTGTCTGCGGGCGCTGCATCGACGTACCCGGTCTTTGTGACCAATGCGGATACTTTTTTGTTGCGGAATACACGCTTTTGTTCGGAGGCAATCTCAAAATCATCCTTGAGATGCTTCATACATACCTGAAGTACATTTAGAAGTCATATGAGTATTCTTACAAGCTTGACAAGAATGTGGCTTACGCGAACCACGAAGCCATTTGTATTCAAAAATGAATTTGACCGGACATTGCCCTTTGCGGAATGTGAAAACCTGGGCCTGTATGTGCACATACCCTTCTGCAAAAGTATCTGCAGCTTTTGCCCTTATTGCAAAGTGCGGTATTCCGCCGAACTATGCAACAGGTATATTGATTCCTTGCTGCAAGAGATTCACCTGGCAGGCAGCCAGTATACAGGACGCAAAAAGGTAACCAGCCTGTATTTTGGCGGAGGGACACCGGCGCTGGCTGCAGACCGCATAAAAGAGATCATAGGCGCACTGAATGAGCATTTTATCATCACAGAGGGCATTGGATTGGAGCTTCACCCCGACAATGTGACCGTGGAGGTGCTGCAAAAACTGAAGGATGCCGGCATAACAAAAATCAGCATCGGCATTCAATCCTTCAGCAATCAGTATCAGAGAATTCTGGGCAGAAAGAACATTGATACCGCGGCAATGAGAGCGGCTCTGGCGGCGGTTGCGTTTGAAACTGTCTCAATGGATTTTATCTTTGCGCTGCCCGGACAGACCTTTCAGGAACTAAAATCCGACATTGACATGGCGTTCTCCTTAGGGGCCAATCATGTTGCCATATACCCGTTTATTGATTTCACGTTTACAGAAAGTCCTGTTGCGGCAATGCCCAAAAAAGAAAAACGGGAGCTGCTGGATGCCATCACGCAATACTGCCTGGGGAAAGGGTATTCCCGGAGCTCGATCTGGACCTTTTCAAGCGACCCGGATGCAAACTACTCTTCCATGACCAGGGATACTTTTCTCGGATTCGGCTGTTCCGCTACCAGCCTGTTCAAAGGACAATTCAAAATCAACACGTTTGACGTGGAGTCCTACTGTGAAAGAATTCATGCCGGAACCCTCGCCACGTCCCTGACCATTCGCTTTACCCAACGGCAGAGGATGATTTACTGGCTGTTCTGGACGGCATACAGTACAAGAGTCAATGCAAGTGATTTTGAAAGATTCTTTGGTGTGCCGTTGAGAAAAATGTATGGCTTCGAGCTCTGGGCTGCAAAGCGACTGGGGTTCATCCGGGAGCACGACGGTACTTACGAAATGACGCTGAAAGGCGCCTTCTACTATCATTACTACGAAAACTTTTACACATTGGCTTATATCGATAAAATGTGGGGGATCATGCGAAAAGAAGCATTTCCCGCACAGATTGCGCTGTAACGCGTCAGAATCCGGAGAAAACGAACGCTGCCCCAAGCTGCTGCGGACCCGGCGGAAGCAAAGGCCTGTTTCTCAGTGCCGGCAATGCGTCGTATGCAGGCAGAATTGCCTCAGCAGCCGAATCATCAAAACAGCCCGGCGTGGTCTCACGCCGGGCTGTTTTGCGTTCATGCTACTCCGTCCGGAGCATTCGGTAGCCGATGCCCACATGGGTCTGGATATACTGGGGGCTGCCCGGCGCGGACTCCAGCTTCTTGCGTAGGGTGGCCATAAATACCCGCAGGGAGGTCACGTTGTGTTCGCTTCCGCTGCCCCATACCTGCTGAGTGATATAGGTGTGGGTGAGCACCTTGCCCACGTTCCGGGCCATGAGACACAGCAGCTTGTACTCGATGGGCGTCAGGTGCAGGGGCTCCTCCCGAAGCCAGGCCAGGCCCGCGGCGTAGTCGATGCGCAGCTCCCCGTTGACAAAGCAGGTTTCATTCTCCGGCGAGCTGGACTGCATCACCGCCAGCCGCCGCTGGGTGGCCCGGAGCCTGGCCAGCAGCTCACCCACAGAGAAGGGCTTGGTGAGATAGTCGTCCGCGCCGGCATCCAGGGCCTCAATCTTGTCATTGTCCTCGCTGCGGG
This sequence comes from uncultured Clostridia bacterium, assembly GCA_946617435.1. Classification (GTDB taxonomy): domain Bacteria; phylum Bacillota; class Clostridia; order Oscillospirales; family Oscillospiraceae; genus JAFRPC01. Next base: position 3,223 of record CAMOKD010000003.1, read on the forward strand.
CGCTGATGATGAGAATGGGCAGATTGGACCAGCTGCGCACCTGACGGATCACTTCTACTCCGTCCATGTCCGGCAGTCCCAGATCCAGCAGCATAATGTCCGGGTTATGGGTAGAGGCGGTGAGAATGGCGCCGGTGCCGTTGGGGGCCTCAATGTGGCGGTAGCCGTTGGCGCGCAGGGTGGTGCGGATCAGATTGCGGATGGGGGCGTCGTCCTCCACCACCAAAATCAAGGGCTTATTCATGGAGCTCCACCTCCGCAGAAGGCAATGTAAAACGAAAGCAGCACCCGTGGGGACTGCGGTCGGTCAACCGGATTTCACCGCCGTGGGCGCTGACCACAGCCTTGCACAGGGGCAGCCCCAGGCCCAGGCTGCGCCGGTTGTCCGCCACCCGGTTGTCCCCGGTGAAGAACATCTCAAACACCTTTTCCTTCAGCTCGTCGGCGATGCCCGGGCCGTCGTCCTCCACCTGGATGCAGATCTGCCCGCCGTCCTTCCGGGCGGAGACGGTGATGTGGGAGCCCTCCGGAGTGTAGGCAATGGCGTTGTTCAGCAGGTTGATCAGCACCTGCATAATCAATCGGGTGTCCATTTTGGCCAGCAGCAGGTCGTCCTGGAGCTCCACCCGGATTTGATGCAGGTCTGCCCGGCGGTCCAGGTGGGCCATGGCTTCGTCAATGACCTCTGCCACCAGCTCCGGGTGGATGTGAAGCTGCATGCTCTCTCCCTCAATCCGGGTCACGGAGAGCAGGTTTTCCACCAGCCCGATCAGCCACAGGGCATCGTCGTAAATATCGGTAAAGATCTGCCGTCTGGACTCATCGTCCAGATTGTCGTAGTTGCTCAGCAGGTTGTCTGCGTTGCCGGAGATAGAGGTCAGAGGGGTGCGCAGATCGTGAGAGATGGACCGCAGCAGGGAGGAGCGCAGCTGCTCTGTCCTGGCCAGGGCGGAGGCCCGCTCCCGCTCGCTGGCGTTGTGGCTGTTTTCAATGGCCAGGGTGCCGGTGATCAAAGAAGAGATCAGGGTAATGGCCAGGGTGGCCGGGTAGCCCGCCTCATAGGCGTGAAAGGTGAGCCGGGGCTCAGTGTAAAGAAAGTTGAACAGCAGCACCGTGGCCAGGGAGCTGATCACGCAGCAGCTCAGGTTTTTGGTAAACAGCGAAACCAGCAGCACGTCCAGAATGTATACCGTGATAATGTTGGCCTCGGTAAAGTGCAGCTTGTAGAACAGCTGGCACAGACCTGTGGCCGCGCAAAGCAGCAGCAGTGTCACCAGCAGCTCTCGGCCTGTGGGCAGCAGCCTGTGGAGCATGGGCTTGGCTTTGGCGCCTGCCCTGGTCAGCCTGCGGGACAGCGCGCCGGTTGCTTTTGCCATGAAATCACCTCCATCCCCGGGGCGAGGGGGTATTTTCTACATTATATCACACTCCCAGCGGGGTGGGGCGCTTATTTTTCCGGCGGATCCGTCTTTTTTTGGTCCTGCTTCTGCTGCCGAAGCAGCTGGGCCAGGCGGTTTTCCTGTAAAAAGCGGTCCAGCCGGGTCATGGCGCGCAGACCCAGCAGGAACATACCCACCGCGTACAGGACAATCAGAATGTAGAGCATGGGATCACCTCCGGAGTTCTCCTGCGGCTCAAAGACGGAAGCATTTTTTCAAAGACTTGTAATCGCTCAGCACCAGCAGGGTCTTGTCCGGGGTGAAGACCGTCTCCGGGGTGATGGTGGCGTCGATCTTGCCCTGCTTTTTGGTGGCCAGGATGTTGATGCCGTATTTCCTGCGGATGTCGATCTGGCCCACGCTGTGCCCCACCCACTGGGAAGGCACCGGGACCTCAAAGATGGAGTGGGTGTCGTCCAGCTCAAAATAGTCCAGGATATGCTCTGCGCTAAACCGGATGGCGGCCCACTTGGCCATCTGCTTTTCCGGGTACAGGACCTCGTCAGCACCGTTGCGGAGCAAAAACTTCTCTTGCACGTCCCACTCTGCTCTGGAGATGACCAGTCTGGCGCCCAGCTCCTTCAGCAGGGAGGTGATTTCCAGAGAGGACTGAAAGTCGCCGCCCAGGGTGACAAAGCAGACGTCAAAGTTGCCCACGCCCAGGCTGCGCAAAAAGCGCTCGTTGGTGCACTCGCCGATCCGGGCGTCGGTGACAAAGGGCAGCACCGCGTTTACACTCTCCTCATCCCGGTCAATGGCCAACACCTGGTGGTTCAGTGCGGAGAGCTCCCGCGCAATATTCCGGCCAAAGCGGCCCAGGCCGATCAGCAAAATGGATTTCATTGTCATTCTCCTTGTGTCATGTTATCCCACGGTGATGTGCTCCTCCGGCAGCCTGGCGCCGGAGGGCACCGGCGCGGACAGGGCGGCGTAGACCAAAGTCAGGGCACCCACCCGGCCAAAGAACATCAAAAGGATCAGTACGCCCCTGGACACAGCGCCAAGTGTGGGGGTAAGCCCCAGGCTCAGCCCCACCGTGCCGATGGCGGAGGCGGCCTCAAACAGGCAGGGCCCCATGGCAATGCCCTCCACGGTGCTCATGACTGAGGCGCCCAGCACCAGCATGGACAGATACAGCACCAGGATGGCCGCTGCCGCCCGCAGGGCGTCGTGGCCGAGCCGCCGGCCAAAGAAGCCGGCGTCCTCTCTGCGCCGGTATACTGCCGCGGCCCCTGCCAACAGCACGGCCAGGGTGGTGGTCTTCATGCCGCCTGCAGTAGACCCCGGAGAACCGCCCACCAGCATCAGGGCAATCATCAAGGTCCGCCCGGCCCCGGTCATCCGGTCCAGCGCCGCAGTATTGAACCCGGCGGTTCTTGCGGTGACGGACTGGAACAGGGCTGCCAAGGCCCGGCTGCTGCCGGGCAGATCTGCAAAGTCGAAGAGATAGAACAGTGCGGCCGGCAGCAGAATCAGGATTCCGGTGGTGGAGAGAATCACCTTGGTCTGCATCCTCCAGCGGCGAACGTGGTGCCTGTGCAGGGCCAGGTCCTGCCAGGTGAAAAACCCCAGGCCTCCCGCAACAATCAAGGCCATAATCACCAGGTTAACCCCCCAGCTGCTCTGCCAGCCGGTAAGGGAGACAAAGGGCGCCGCCGGGGTGCCCATCAGGTCAAAGCCCGCGTTGCAAAAGGCGGATACCGCGTGGAACACCGCCATCCACACCCCGCGCCAGCCCCACTTGGGTACAAAGCAGGGCGCCAGCGCCGCCGCCCCGACCGCCTCGGCAAGCAGGGTGACGCGCAGGGCAAAGCCGGTGAACCGGACGATGCCCCCCAGGGTGGGGGCTGCAGCGGCCTCCTGGAGGGTGCTGCGCTGACGCAGATTGATCCGTCTGCCGGAGACCTTGACCACCAAGGTGGCCACAGTGATCACCCCCAGGCCGCCCACCTGGATGAGCCCCAACAGCACCGCCTGGCCAAAGCCGGACCAGTAGCTGGCCGTATCCCGCACCACAAGCCCGGTGACGCACACCGCCGAGGTGGCGGTAAACAGGGCGTCGGGGAAGGGCGTCCACACCCGGTCCCGGGCGGCAACCGGCAGACACAGCAGCCCGGCGCCGGCCAGAATCACAGCGGCAAAGCTGAGGAGGATGGTTTGAAAGGCAGTGAGCTGAATCTTTTTCATGGAATGCCTCCGAAGTGCTGGTGCTTCTGTGGATTATAGTATGGCATAAAAGGTTTAAAGCCGGTGTAAAAAGGCATAACCCGGCGTAAAGATTCTGTTAAGGCTTGGAATATCAAATTCCGGCGCAGTTTGGCGCCCTCTTCGGCAAAAAAACACTTGCGTTCTGGGCCGGAGTGTACTATAATACCCTTCGCATAAGAATACAATAAACAGGTGAGGCAACACTATGTCTTCTAACAGATACGATACCATCCGGGCCTGCTTCCAGCCCGGCAAGCACGTCCATCTGGTGGGCGTGGGCGGCGTTTCCATGCGGCCCCTGGCCCTGGTGCTCCGGGGCATGGGCATGGAGATCAGCGGCTCGGATATGAACGCCTCGGTTTCCACCCAGGAGCTGGAGGCCAAGGGCATCCGGGTCTATGTGGGCCACAGCGCCGAAAATATCCGGGGGGCCGACTGCATCATCCGCACTGCCGCCGCCCACAACGACAACCCCGAAATCGCTGCTGCCCGTGCCCAGGGCATCCCCGTGTTTGAGCGGGCCCATGCCTGGGGCGTGATTATGCGGGAGTATGAGCACGCCATCTGCATCTCCGGCACCCACGGCAAAACCACCACCACCGCCATGGTCACCCATATTTTTATGGAGGCCCAGCGGGATCCCACGGTGATGATCGGCGGCTATCTGCCCCTGCTCCATGCCAGCCACCGGGTGGGCAACAGCAACACCATCATTGCCGAGAGCTGCGAGTACTGCAACTCCTTTTTGAGCTTCTCTCCCACTGTGGTGGTGGTAAACAACGTAGAGGCGGACCACCTGGACTTCTTTAAGGATCTGGATGATATCAAGGCCTCCTTCCGCAAGTTTGCCCAGCTGATCCCCGACCGGGGCGCCGTAATCGCCAACGGCGACGACGCCAACACCATGGACGCCCTGAAAGGGCTGAACTTCATCACCTTCGGCATGGGGGAGCAGAACCAGGTTCGCGGCGCCAATTTCTCCCAGGATTGGCGGCACTTTGACGTGATCTGTGACGGCGCGCTGTACTGCCATGTGGACCTGGCGGTCTATGGCCGGTACAACGCGATGAACGCCTTGGGCGCCTGTGCAGTGGCTTGGCTGATGGGCGTGGACGGGGAGACCGCCTCCCGGGGCCTGGCCGGCTTCCACGGCGCGGGCCGCCGGCTGGAGTTCAAAGGCCGTGTCAACGGCGCCGACGTGTATGACGACTACGCCCATCACCCCGGCGAGATCCAGGCCATGCTGGGCGCGGTAAAGACCATGGGTTATCAGCGGGTGGTGGTGGCCTTCCAGCCCCACACCTACAGCCGCACCAAGGCCCTGTTTGAGGATTTTGTCCGGGTGCTCGGCCAGGTGGATCACCTGGTGCTGGCGGAAATCTACGCCGCCCGGGAGCGCAACACCGTGGGCATCTCCTCCAGGGACCTGGCAGACCGGATCCCCGGCGCAGTGTTCTTTGAGAGCCTGCCGGAGGTCAGCGACTATCTGCGCTCGATTGCCCGGCCCGGTGACATTCTGCTCACCGTGGGCGCCGGTGATATCTACAAGGCCGGCGAGGCCATCTGTGAGAAAAACTGAGCAATACAAATCCCCCTTCGGCACGCCGGAGGGGGATTTGTATTGTCGCGGCAGGGGGCAGGTTATGCCTTGGCCCTGCGCTTCAGCTTTTTCTTGGAGGTGTTGTCCCGGGTGGATTTCTGCTCTTTTTTGTCCTTGGGCAGGCAGATGTTCAGCACAATGGCCAGCAGGGCAGCGGGCACAATGCCGGAGCCGCCGAAGATGTACTTCAGCCACTGGGGCATAAAGCCCTGCACCGCCGCGGTGGCGCCCAGACCATAGCCCAGGCCCAGCGCCACAGCCACGATGGTGGCGTTGCGGCCGTCCAGGGGCTCCTCGGTGAGCAGGTTGATGCCGGAGACCACGATGGAGGCAAACATCATTACCGCTGCGCCGCCCAGAACGGGCTGGGGCATAATGTTGATGATGGCGCCGATTTTGGGGAACAGGCCCGCCAGCACCAGGATGATTGCGCCCATCAGAATGGCAAACCGGTTGACCACCTTGGTGATGCCCACCAGGCCTACGTTCTGGCTGAAGGAGGTGTTGGGCAGCACGCCGAAGCAGGCGGCAATGGAGGAGCCCACGCCGTCACAGATCACAGAGCCGGAGAGCTCCTTGTCGCTGGGATCCCGGTTCAGGCCGCCCTTGGTGACGCCGGCGGTGTCGCCCACGGTCTCCACGGCGGTGACCACAAACATAATCAGCATGGGGATGATGGCCTGCAGATTGAACTGGGGCTTCACCGGCAGGATCTTTGGGATGGCAAACCAGCTGGCATCGGCCACCTTGCTCCACTGGGTGACGTAGGCGGGAATGGCGGTCTTGGTGACCTCCGCGCCGTCCTCCATGACGGTATAGGTAAAGGTCGTGGGCAGCACCAGGCCCATAATCAACGAGACAATATAGCCCACCACAATGCCCAGCAGGATGGCAGCAATGGAGGGGAAGCCCTTAAACGCATGCTTGAACAGGATAATGGCGCCCAGGGTGACCAGGCCCAGGAAGAGATTCCACATAGAGCCGTAGTCCGGGGCGGAGGTGCCGCCGCCGAAGAAGCCGACGCCCACGCCGAACAGGCTCAGGCCGATGGCGGTAACCACAGTGCCGGTGACCACCGGGGGGAAGAACTTCCGTAGGGGCTTGATGGCAAAGCCCAGGGCCGCCTCAAACAGGCCGCCTACAATACAGGCGCCCATCAAGCAGCCGTAGGCGTAAATGCCCGCCTCGGCGCTCTCGGCCACCAGGCCCACCGCCGTGGCGCCCACAGTCATCATGCTGGCGGCAATGCCGTTGTTAATGCCGATAAAGCCGGAGGAGGTGCCCATTACAATGGGCAGGCGGCTGCCGATGGGACCCAGGGGATAGAGCTGCAAAATGGTGATCAGGCCTGCAATCAGCATGGCGTTTTGCAGCAGGGTCACGCGCAGGGGGTCGTCAGTGGCAATTTTGCAGGTGCCCATAATAATGATCAGCGGGGTCAGGTTGCCCACAAACATGGCCAGCACATGCTGCAGGCCCAGGGGGATGGCGGTGCGCAGGGGAAGCCTGCCGTTGAGCTCATAAGGCGAGGTGTAAGATGGCGTTTTCATGTGTATCCCTTCCTTTCAACTGAAATACGTCATAATTATACACGATTACGCATATAATTGCAAGCGAAAAAATCACAAGGCTGCCCGTTCCGGACAGCCTTGCGTTTTATTGTTCAGATTTCTTTTGCAGTCCCATCCACACCAGCATTCCGGCCATAATCCAGAAGTAGGCCAGCATATAGGGCTCTTCAAAAATGTTTTCCAGGTAGCAGTGTACCAGCACGCCCACCAGGCCGGCCAGCAAGCCGGCAGTCATAGGATTTCGCTTGCTGTGGCGGGTGGCCACCCAGGACCGCAGCCCCGCAAAGAGCATACTTACCAGCATCAGGCAGTAGCTGACCAGACCCACATAGCCGTTTTCGGCCAGAATCTTCATGTAGTAGTTGTCCACATAGAAGTAGGTCCACCAGTAGCGCACCTTATTCTGCATGGCGATGGCGCCGCCGAAGCCGCCAAATCCGATGCCGAACACCGGGTCCACCGCCATCAGGTAGCCCATGGCCTTTTGCCAGCGCATCGCCCGGCCGCCCCTGGCGTTGGAGGCGGCAAAGTCGCCGGTAAACAGGTACATGATCCGGCTGGACACAAAGGGCAGCAGCAGGGAGGCGAAGGCCCCGGCAATCAGCAGCACCAGCAGCCGCAGGTCCGCCAGCAGGCAGAACACCACCGCCGCCGCAAACAGACCCACCCAGGCGCCCCTGGACATGGTGAACAGACAGGACAGGCACATACAGCCCGTGATGCCCACATACAGCACCTTTTTGCGCCAATCCGGGGTCACATAGGCCATGGCCAGTGCCATGGGGGCAAACATCAGCATATAGTCGCCCATGATGTTGGGGCTGCCGAAGATGGAGAATACCCGGGTGCGGACGCTCTGCTCCGCGGCATCCACCCAATGGGAGGGGATGGGTACCGCCAGGATATACTGCACAATGCCGTGCAGGGCAATCACCGTGGCCCAAAAGACCAGCGTCCGGTACAGCCGGTCCAGGTCCTCATTTGTGCGCAGGAGCCTGGTCACAACGTAGAACCACAGAATGCCCTGCATAGTGGCCCGGAAGCCGTCAATGGTAATGGAGTACAGCCCGGCGTAGTTGCGGATGATCGCCAGCCCCACGCCCACAATCAGAAACTGCAGGATGCCCACGTCAACGGCGTTGGTTCTGGGGGCCATGGGGGCGGGGGCGTGGATGCGCTGCTTCAGCACCACGGCAATGGCCAGCACCAGCAGCAGCTCGTCCCACAGGGAGCTGAACACCGGGATAGACAGCACGTCCCGCAGCAGGTAGTCAATGATGCCGTAAGAGCCCAGCACATAGCACAGCACCGCGGTGGTGCCGCCCCGGAACATCCAGCCCAGCACCCGGCTGCGGCCCAATGCCCGGTACAGGGCCCGGTGGACCCGCATGGGGAAGCTCTCCTCCAGCACCTGACCCCAGCGCTGCCCAAACCGCCACAGCCGCTGGTTCAGCCGCTCAAGCCGCCGGTGCAGCCCGGAGCCCAGCACCCGGGCCGGCCGGGTAAAGCAGCCCCACAGCCACACAAAGAAGGGGGCTCGGAGCAGCCGGGCAGCGTTGCTCTGCCGGCACAGCCTTACAAAGCCCTGCCACAGCTGCCAGATCAGGCTGCTGTGGAGTAGCTCATTCATTGCCTGCCTCCACATCCGGGAAGGTCTCCAGCTTGTCCACAATGGTGTCGCTCACTTCGATGGTAAAGGTCTTTACGATATAGGGCTTGCCAATGCGGAGCTCCTGGGTGCCCAGTACGGTGTTCATATTGCCGCCGATCATGATGTTGGGAACCTCCTTGTCGATGTAACCGCTGATGCAGAACCGCAGGTTGCACAGGGTCGGGTCCTCCACATTGACGGCATGTCCGTTTGCGTCCACCCCCACGGTGTAGCAGGGCTCAATTTGAATGTCGGTGATGTAGGCGTCCAGATACTGGTTGCTGTTAAACAGCCGCAGCCCTGTGGTGGCGGCAACTGCCTCAGCGGCCTGTCTGGGGTACCCGTAGCGGACGGTTTCAAAGACGATGTTGGGCTGAAAGCCTGCCGGGGCGCCGCCGATCAGGGCACTGGTCTCCTCAGTGGATTCTTCGGGATTCTCACCGTTCAGATTGGCCAGCGCAGGACCTGCCAGCTTAAACACAACAACCACAACTACCGCAACCAGCAGCAGAATCAGGAAAAAATCGATGATGTTCAGCTTGCCGAACACCTTGCCCTTGGCCTGGGCCTCTTTCTTTTCTTTCATATTGCCTCCTGTACAGAATATTTATTTGATTCTCCGGCCAATCTGTATTATAATAGAGAAAACAGGCGGAGAATCGCCGGAACGCGTCACAGCTTCCAGTATTATACATGATTTTTTCTCTCTTCACAAGGGGGAAAGGAGCAAAAATATGAAAATCATCCATCTGATCTCCGGCGGCGACGTGGGCGGCGCCAAAACCCATGTGCACACGCTGCTGCAGGGTCTGCACCAGACCGAGACTGTGCTGCTGATCTGCTTTACCGACGGCCCCTTTGCCCGGGAGGCCAAGGAGCTGGGCATTCCCACCCGGGTGCTCAGCAATGGCCTGCCCAGGGCCATCCGGACCCTGACGGAGCTCATCCGGACCGAGGGCTTTGAGGTGATCCACTGCCACGGGGCCAAGGCCAATATGATGGGCGCCCTGCTGAAGCAAAAGCTGGGCATCCCCACGGTGACCACTGTGCACAGCGACTACCGGCTGGACTACATGGGCCGGCCCCTTGCCGCCATGACCTACGGGCTGATCAACAAAATCGCGCTGCGCCGTATGGACAACTGGATCGGCGTGTCTGACATGACGGTGAACATGCTGGTCAGCCGGGGCTTTGACGTGCAGCGCTGCTTTGCCATTTACAACGGCGTCAACTTCCAGGGCATTGAGCCCTCTGTGGACCGGCAGACCTATCTGTCCCGCCTGGGGGTGGACGCAGGCCCTGACACCCCGGTTTTCGGCATTGCTGCCCGTATTAACCCGGTCAAGGACATGGAAACCCTGATCCGTGCCTTCGCCCTGGCGGTGCGGGACCAGCCCCAGTGCCGCCTGGTCATTGCCGGCGACGGGGAGCAGCGCAAGCAGATGGAGGCCCTGGCCGCAGAGCTCTGCCCGGCGGGCACGGTGACCTTTGCCGGCTGGATTGAGGACACCAACAGCTTCTACCACGCCCTGGACGTCAACGTGCTGACCTCTCTGTCCGAGACCTTCCCCTACGCCCTCACCGAGGGCGCCCGCCAGGGCTGCGCCACCATCTCCTCCCGGGTGGGCGGCGTGCCGTATCTCATTGACCACGAGATCAACGGCCTGCTCTTCCGGGCCCGGGATGTGGAGCAGCTGGCCAAGCATATGATCCGCCTGGCCAAGGATCCGGCGCTGCGCCGCACCTTTGGGCAAAGGCTGTACGATAAAACCAAGTCGGAATTCTCCATCGAGGCCACTGTGGCCCGGCAGAAGGAGATCTACGCCACCATTCTCCGCCGCAGGCAGCGGGCCCAGGCCAAGCCCCGTGACGGCATTCTGATCTGCGGGGCTTACGGCAAGGGCAACTCCGGCGACGACGCCATTCTCAATGCCATGGTGACCCAGCTCAAGGCGGACGACCCGGATATGCCGATCTACGTCACCACCCGGACCCCCCGGCAGACCAGCCGGGACGTGCGGGTGGGCTCCATCCACACCTTCCGCTTCCTGGCCATCCGGCGGCGGCTGTGCAAAACGGAGCTCTATCTCTCCGGCGGCGGCAGCCTGGTTCAGGATTCCACCAGCAGCCGCTCGCTGTGGTATTATCTCCACTCCATCCGCACCGCCAAGCGCACGGGCAACAAGGTGATGATGTTCAGCTGCGGCATCGGCCCGGTGCGCCGTAAGCTCAACCGCCGCCTGGCCCGCCGGGTGGTCAGCCGGAATGTGGACGCCATCACCCTCCGGGATGAGACCAGCGCCCAGGAGCTGCGCCGTCTGGGCATCCTGGGAATCCCCACCCAGGTCACCGCGGACATGGCCTTCCTGGTAGACCCGGCCCCGGCCGGGCAGCTGGCCACCTTCCTGGAGTCTGTGGGGGTGCAAAGCGGCACGGACTATCTGCTCCTGGCCCCCCGGCCCTGGCAGGAGGCCCGCCGCCATATTGACGACTTTGCCGCCGCCGCCCAATACGGCGCCCGGGCCTATGGGCTGGTGCCCATTCTGATGGCCATGGAGCCCACACGGGACCACGCCATCTGCCGCCAGATTGCCGACAAGCTGGAGGGCCTGCACTGTCTGATCGTAGACGCCCCCGAGGACGCCCGCCTGGTGGTGGGGCTGATGCGCCGGGTCAAAGCGGTCATCGGCATGCGGCTGCACTCGCTGGTCTTTGCGGCCTCCCAGGGCACCCCCTTTGCCGGGGTGGCTTATGACCCGAAGGTCAGTGGATTCTTAGACTACATCGGCCAGGGCGAATACTGTCTGCTCTCCCAGGCGGACGAGCAGACGCTGAAGGACCTGCTGGATCATATGCTCCTGTCCCAGGGGGAGTTTGGCACTGCCGCCCTCCGCCTGCGGGAGCTGGCCCGGGAAAACTGCCGGGTGGCCTGGCAGCTGCATGAGAAAGGAGCCATCCAATGAACCGAAAGACACAAATACTGACCCTTGGGGTGGGCCTGGGCGCCGGCCTGAGCGCCGCGGCCTGGGCGGGGATCCACCAGACCTTTCTGACGGAATGCTTCCGCCGCCGCGAACCGCTGCTGTTTGAAAAGTACGGCCAGGGCCGCCCTCAGACCGCGCTGGACCGCCGCTGCGCCACCATGGGCCTTGCCCTGGAGCAGGCCTGCACCCGCACCGTAACCACCCGCAGCTTTGACGGGACCCGTCTGGTGGGCCACTGGCTGCCCAGCCCCAACCCAAAGCGGATTCTCATTGCCGCCCACGGCTGGCGCGCATCCTGGACCAGGGACTTCTCTTTGAGCTGGCCCTTCTGGCGGGAGCAGGGCTGCAGCGTGCTCTATCTGGAGCAGCGGGCCCACGGCCAAAGCGAGGGCGACTGGATCGGCATGGGCGCACTGGAGCGCTATGATATACTCGCCTGGGTCCACGGGGTGCAAAAGCTCTGCCCCGGGGAGCTGCCCATCTATCTGTGCGGCATCTCCATGGGCGCGTCCTCGGTGATGCTGGCGGCCGGGCTGAATCTGCCCGCCAGGGTCAAGGGCATCCTGGCGGACTGCGGCTTTACCGGCCCGGGGCAGATTCTGCCCCATGTGTTCACCCGGGCCACGGGCCTGCCCTACGGCACCGGGGCGGCGGAGCGCAAGGCCTTCCGCCGCATCACCGGCATGGAGCCGGAGGAGGTCTCCACCACGGCGGTGCTGGCCAAGTCCAAGCTGCCCCTGCTGCTGATCCACGGGGAGAAGGACGGCTTTGTGCCCACCTATATGTCCTGGGAGAACTTCCGGGCTGCGGCGGGCCCCAAGGAGATCTTCCTGGTGCCCGGGGCGGGCCATGGCATGAGCTATGTGGTGGACCCCGAGGGCTACCAGCGCCGGGCAGCAGATTTCTTTGCCCGCTGGGACGGGGAGAGGCGGCCATGAAGGCTCTGATTGCCATGAGCGGCGGTGTGGATTCTGCCGTGGCGGCCTGGCTGATGCAGCAGCAGGGCTGGGACTGCACCGGCTGCACCATGAAGCTGTACCAAAACGAGGACGCCGGCCTGAGCCGGGAGCACACCTGCTGCTCTTTAGACGATGTGGAGGACGCTCGGGCGGTGGCATACCGGCTGGGGATGCGCCACTATGTGTTCAATTTTTCCGACCGGTTCCGGGAGCGGGTCATTGACAAGTTTGTGGACAGCTATCTCCACGGCCTGACCCCCAACCCCTGCATTGACTGCAACCGCTATCTCAAGTTTGAGACTCTGTATCACCGGGCCCGGGAGCTGGGCTGTGACTGCGTGGTCACCGGCCACTATGCCCGCATCACCTGTGAGGACGGGCAGTACCATCTGCGCAAGGGGTTGGATGCTTCCAAGGATCAGAGCTATGTGCTTTACACCCTCACCCAGGACCAGCTGGCCCACACCCGCTTCCCCCTGGGGGAGCTGACCAAGGACCGGGCCAGGGCCATTGCGGAGGCCCAGGGCTTTGTCAACGCCCACAAGCCCGACAGCCAGGATATTTGCTTTGTCCCCGACGGGGACTATGCCCGGGTGATTGAGCGCTTCACCGGCGCCCCCGCCCCGGCAGGAGATTTTGTGGATCTTCAGGGCCGGGTGCTGGGCCGTCACCGGGGTATCATTCATTACACTGTGGGCCAGCGCCGGGGCCTGGGCCTGTCCTTTTCCGAGCCCTGGTATGTGGTTGCCATTGACCCCAAGGCAAACACCGTCACCCTGGGGCCCAAGCAGGCGCTGTTCTCCCCAGTGGCCCGGGCGGGGGACTTCCATTGGATTTCCGGCTGCTGCCCGCAGACGCCTATCCGCTGCGCCGTCAAGATCCGCTACCGCCACCCGGAGCAGCCTGCCACCCTGATCCCCCTGGGACAGGATCTGGTGCGTCTGGAGTTTGACCAGCCCCAGCGGGCCATCACTCCCGGCCAGGCGGCGGTGGTCTATCAGGGCGACGAGGTGCTGGGCGGCGGCGTGCTGTGCAGAGAGGAGGATGCGCTGTGACCATTTCAACCAGGGGCCGGTATGCCCTGCGTGTCATGGTGGACCTGGCAGAGCATCCCGGCGGCTACGTGCCCATGAAGGACGTGGCGGCCCGGCAGGAGCTGTCATTGAAGTATCTGGAAAAAATACTCCCCCTGCTCACCAGGGCGGGGCTGATTGTGGGGGTCCACGGCAAGGGGGGCGGCTACCGCCTGGCCCGCGCCCCGGAGGACTACCGGGTGGGAGAGGTGCTGCGCCTGACAGAGGGGGATCTTGCCCCGGTGAGCTGCCTGGCCCCCAACGCGCCGCCCTGTTCAAGGGCGGCGGAGTGCCGGACCCTGCCCATGTGGCAGGCCTTCAACCGGACAGTCAACGAGTTTTTTGACGGCATTACCCTGGCGGATCTGATGCGAACCGAGCAGGGAAACGATTATGTGATCTGACTACCGCCTTAACTGGGGCAAAAATGCAACAGTTCCAAAAAAATTTGTTGAAAAATACACAAATAGCTCTTTTCAATCCGGGAAAAGTGTGCTATAATAGTATGACGGAACAGGAAGTCTGTATATTTTGAGAGAAGGAGCAGACCATATGAAAATGACTGAAGCTGAACGTCAAGTGATGGAGGTCTTTTGGGACAACGGCCCTCTGACCGCTAAGCAGGCGGCTGTCCATCTGCTTGAGCGCAAGCAGTGGAGCAAGACCACATCCTACACCATGTTCTCCAAGTGCATCCAGAAGGGATACCTCCAGCGGGAGGAGCCGGCCTATCTTTGCACCCCTCTGATTTCCAGAGAGCAGATGGCTGAGCTCAACACCGAGCAGCTGGTCCGTCGGGATTACAAGGGTGATGCTGAGCTTCTGGTGACCAATCTGGTCAAGCAGAAGCTGCTGACGCTGGAGCAGCTGGACGCTGTGCGTGAAACGCTGCACAAAGCGGAGGCTTAAGCGTGAACGTTCTGATTCTTGACGCCCAGGGGGGCGGTGTAGGGAAGCTGCTGGTGGCCGCGGTCAAAAAGGCCATGCCCGAGCTTACCGTCACCGCCGTGGGGACCAACACCGCCGCCACCGCCGCCATGCTCAAGGCGGGGGCGGACCGGGGTGCCACCGGAGAAAACGCCGTTCTGGTGGCTTGCCGCCGGGCGGATGTGATTCTGGGCCCCATCGGCATTGTGATTGCCGATGCCTTGTGCGGCGAGATCAGTCCGGCCATGGCCTGTGCCGTGGGCCAAAGCAGCGCCAAGCGGATTCTCATTCCCTTTGACCAGTGCGACAACCAGGTTGCGGGCTACCCGGAGATTCCCCTCTCCGCCCGGATCCAGGCGGCAGTTTCCGCCCTGCGGGAGCTGGTGTGAGAAAAGCGAAGTGTGCGGAACGGAATTCCGCACACTTCGTTTTTTGCAATCGGGGCTCGCCGGTTGTGCCGGCTGGCGCGAAGAGACCTGCCGGTGTGGAGAAACAGCCTTCTGTGACAGCGGCGGTACTGCGCCGGGCGGCGCCCGGATGGAACAGATCCCCGCTTCTCCGTGTATCGCAGCGCCGCCAGGCGCCAGGTTTTGCTGCAGACGCAAAAGGACGCGGCCTTCCGCCCGCGCTATTTGCAGCTTCGGCAGGCCGGGATACCCGCCCTGGTGGTGAAGGGCAGTCTCTGTCGCTCCGTTTACCCCAATGGGGCGCTGCGGATCAGCCAACCCCCTCAGAAGCTCAGATTGGGCAAGGAGAGACTTTCCCTCTTACAGAAATACGGAATCCTGGATCAGGAATCCTGACACAGGCGCCCCTCCGGAGGACATCCGGAGGGGCGCCTGTGTCTTTTAGAAAAACAGGCTGTTCCGCCGGGGGGAGCAGCCTGTAACATTCAACTGGATACACCTTAAGACGCCGCTGTTCTTTCTCCCCGGCTTCAGCTTACAAAGGCCTTGCGCAGGGTGCGCAGGGCGCCCTTTTCCAGCCGGGAGACCTGGGCCTGGGAGATGCCGATCCGGCTGGCCACCTCCATCTGGGTTTTCCCGTCCTGGTAGCGCATGGACAGGATGTCCCGCTCTCGGGGGTTCAGGGCGGCCACAGCATCCCGCAGGGCGATGTGCTCCAGCCACTGTTCGTCGGTGTTGCGGGTGTCCTTCAGCTGGTCCATCACCGTCAGCGGGTCGCCTCCGTCACTGTGGATGGGGTCAAACAGGGATACAGGGCTTGCCACGGCGTCCATGGCCTCGGCAATCTGCTGCACCGGCAGCTCCATGGCGGCGGCCAGCTCTTCCAGGGTGGGCTCCCGGCCCTTCTGCCGGGCAAACAGCTCCTTCTGCTGCAGCACCCGGTAGGCGGTGTCACGGATGGAGCGGCTTACCCGCAGGGGGGAGTTGTCCCGCAAATAGCGGCGGATCTCCCCCAGGATCATGGGCACCCCGTAGGTGGAGAACTTGACCTCCTTGGTGGGGTCAAAGTTGGCAATGGCCTTCATCAGACCGATGCAGCCCACCTGGAACAGGTCGTCCGGGCTCTCACCCCGGCCGGGGAAGCGTTGGATCACCGACAGCACCAGCCGCAAGTTGCCCTCGATCAGCCTGTCCCGGGCGGCCCGGTCGCCCCGGCGGCTGGCCAGCAGCAAGGCCTCCGCCTCCCCGGGGGCCAATGTTTTCAGCTTGGCGGTATTTACGCCGCAGATTTCAACCTTTCCTTGCATACTGCCTCCGAAAATGAACGTTTCGATGGTAGTATTTCCCGGGGGACGAAAATCATACGCCGCAAATAACGAAAAAACCCCTTCCGGCTGAGCCGGAAGGAGGTATTTTCGAACGCTTAGGCCAGCTTGTTCAGCTTCAGGGTCATGCTGCTCTTCTTCCGGGCAGCGGTGTTCTTGTGGAGAAGACCCTTCTTCACAGCCTGATCAACAGTCTTCACAGCAGCCTTGTAGGTGCTGTCAGCCAGCTCGCGGTTACCTTCATCGACAGCGGCGTCGAACTTCTTGATCTCAGTCTTCAGGGCGGACTTGGCAGCCTTGTTTCTGGCGTTGGCGATCTTGGTCAGCTCGACTCTCTTCTTTGCGGACTTAATGTTGGGCACGGATTTACACCTCCTCCATGGCAATTCTATGTCAACAAAAAAATTGTCTCACGCAGAAATGTATTATACTCGCTCTTGCCGCTAAAATCAATAGTTTTTTTCGGAAAATCCGGAAAAATTCTGATTTCTTTCTCTTACAACCGGGAAAACCGGCCCCGCGGCCCCACAAAAATTCTCCATGCCCACGTCTGCGCTGGCCGGAAAAGGGGAGCACGGGCCCGCCGCAGCGGGCCGGCACGGCAAAATCCGGGGCTGTACGGAACAAAATAAGAATTTTGTCAGATTTCGCCGGAAACCTGATTATGTAAACAATTGACAATGCGCCGCAATATTTATGCAACCCGGCCTGTATGTGGAAAACCCTGTGGATAATGTGAAAAACTCGGGAAAATAGCAGGGGTTTTTCCAGTTTTGCCCCGGTTCCGACAGGGAGGTTGTCCACCTTTTCCACAAGCTTTTATACAACCGAGTGGCATAATCCGGCGAATTATGTCGGCTGAAATAATTGTTCTTATGTAAACTAAAAACCAAGTAAAATCTATCAAAAAGTTGGCAAAACGCCACCATGCACAAAAGCAAAAGGATTATATCAACCAAAATCCGGCAGATTCACCACTTGACAACCCTGTTCCGCTCCAATTCGGTGAGCATCCTGCCCAGGGCCGGGGGACGGAAGCAGGGCAGGGTCTCCATGGCGGTGTCCAGGGCGGCCAGATTCTCATCGTTGTGCTCCAGCTCCCGGCAGCAGTGCAGCAGCTGGGTCCGGGGCGGCAGGGCTCCGGGCAGGCCGGCCAGCAGCACCGGCAGCAGCACCGCGGTGAGACAGCGCTGCACCCGGCACAGCAGCCTGCCGTCGTCACAGGCATCCAGCCAGTACTTGTATAATGTATAATACAGAGCTCTGCCCAGGTCCAGGTCCAGCTCCGGGCCAGCCGGCGGGGCCGGCAGACGCTCGGTCTCGGCCAGCTGCTGCAGCGCCCGGGTCCACGCCGGCTCCAGCTGTTCCAGATTCAAAAACACCCTGGCCCACTGCCGTGGCAGATCTCTGCCCACCCGCAGGGCAGGGGCGGGGGCATAGTGCCTGGGCCGAATCTTTCCCCCCGCCTGGGGTGGTCCAGGGCCAGCTGGACCTGCCCGGCCAGGGCCAGCACGCTCCATGCCCGGCGGGAGAAGGGGAGGGCCTCCTTGGCCAGCAGGGCCAGGGCCTGCTCCCGGGCCTGCCGCAGCAGCATATAGCGTTCGGGGTCCAGGTCATTGGGCACCACGGGGTCCTGATTGGCTGCAGAAATCCGTCCGGGGGCCCGGCCCAGGGCCAGCTCCAGGGCCTCGGGGCAGGACATGGACAGTCCGTGCTCAGTGATCAGCCCGTAGTGGCGGACAAACCTGGGGTAATCCCGGCAGACGGTGCACATGGCCTCCAATCCCAGCCGGGCCTGGATGGGACACAGGCCGTTGGGCTGCAAAAGGACACACCTGCCCTCCCTCTGCCGGAAGACGGGCTCCTCTCCGGGCTCCACCGCCGCCCGGATCTGCTCGCCCAGGGGGCCCTCCAGGGCCCGGTAGCGGGCCAGGGTATCCGGGTCAATCACAATCTGCCACCCGCCGCAGCAGGTGGCCTGGCATTCACCGGCCAGACAGACGAAATCCGGCCAAAAGCTGGGGTATATATGCTCCATAGTCACTCCCCGCCTCCCGGGACGGGGAATTCGCGTTTTTCCCCTTGACAACCGGGAGGCTGTCTGCTAAAATAATGTGGCAATCCCGCCGATATGGCTCAAAGGTAGAGCACTTCACTCGTAATGAAGGGGTTGTGAGTTCGATTCTCACTATCGGCTCCATTTGCAAACGGCAATCGCCCAGGCGGTTGCCGTTTTTTTGCGGCGCAAAAGGGGCCGGGCACGGCCCGGCCCCTGCGCTGGGTTAAAGAATGGGGATTTTAATGGTCAGGTCGCTGACAGGGTAGGCCGAGCAGGCGTGGAACCAGCCCAGCTCCTTGTCCATCATCCGGCGGCCGTCGCCGTTGGGGGAGACAAAGATCTCACCGGCCAGCAGCTGGGTCCGGCAATAGCCGCACTCGCCGCAGCGGCAGTGGGTGTCCACAGGGATCGCAGCCCGCTCCAGGGCCACGGCCACAGGCTCGTCGCCCCGGGCGTCGATGACGTCCTCGTGGATGCCCCGGCGAACGGTGAGCTTCCAAACCTTGTCCTTGTTCCCGGCGGGGTAGCCCTGGATCCGGGTGGGATCGGCGGGCTGGTTCATCACGTCGTGGCGGAACCGGCGGCAGGTGAGCCCCAGCTCGGTCACGGCCTGCTCCACCAGCTGGTACATGGCAATGGGACCGCAGAACATCACCGTGGGGTCCTCGCCCATGTATTTGGCAATCAGCTCCTTGGTGATAAAGCCCTTCTCGCCCTGCCACTCCTCGTCGCCGGAGAGCACGTGGACCACCTTCACATTGGGGCAGTCGGCTTCCACCTTGGCCAGCTCCTCGCCCAGCACAATGTCGCTGTGGTGGACAGAGCCGTACAGGATGGTCAGCTTGACGTCCTTCATCTGGCCGTAGGCAATCTCCTTGGCCATGGAGAAGAAGGGGGTGATGCCGGAGCCGCCTGCCAGGGCCACCAGGTTTTTGCTGTCCCGCAGGGGCTCGTAGTAGAAGGTGCCAAAGGGCATGTTGCCCTGCAGCAGGTCACCCACGCGCACATGGTCAAAGAAGTAGTCCGGCACCAGATAGGGACGGTTGCGGCGGATGGTGATTTCGATAAAGGGGTTCTTCCCCCGGGCCTCAAAGGGGGCAGAGGAGATGGTGTAGGGCCGGGTGAGCTCACTCTGGCCGATGTGCAGGCGGAAGTTCACGTACTGCCCGCTCTGGAACACGGGGATGTGCCCGTCGGTGCTGGCCAGCCGATAGACCCTGGAGGTGGGGGAGGCCTCCCGGATGGAGACTACCCTGAATTCCATCTTGTCCGGGTGGAGCTGATCTGCCACCGTGCGGATGTTGTCCTTGGGATCGGGGGTGGAGGAGGCGTCTGCAAAGCTCTTGCGGCGGGCCTCGGTGACCCGGCTGGCGCCGCCCACATCCTTCAAAAAGCCCTTGACCTTAATGCTCATTTGCCTGCCTCCTTTCTGGCCAGATCGTCCAGCACGCCCTTGGCGGCGGCCCGGCCGTTGGTGATCTGGGGGCCCATGCCGTCGCCGGACATTCCGTGGGCGCCGGCAAATTCCAGACCCTCAATAAAGTGGTCGTCCTGCTTCATCTGCAGGCGGGCCACCGCGTGGTCCTCCAGGCGGTGGGAATAGCCGTAGATGTTGCCCTTCCAGGCGCCCACATAGTGGGCAATGGTCATGGGGGTTTCCACCTCCAGCTCCACAATGTTCTTGCGGAAGTCCACGCCGGAGATTTTGATGTACTCCTCCATCATCTCGTTGGCCAGCCGCCGTTTCAGGGGCAGGTACTCCTCCTCAGTGACGCTCTCAAAGGGCTTGGAGGGCACCAGGGCCGTAATGGAGACCTGGCAGTAGCCCTTGGGCACACAGTCGGGGTTGGCGTAGTTCAGGCAGATGGTGGTGATATAGTTGTAGGGCTCGGTGAGATTGGAGTAGTTCTCCATGATCTCGTTGGTGTCCATGGTCCGGCCGGAGAAGGTGGAGTAGTTCATCAGGCCGTTCTCCTCCGGGGTCCCCTCCAAAATGGCGATGACCGACACCGGAGTCAAGGACAGCTCCCGGCCGTTGACCATCTTGATGGCCTCCTTCGGCACCTCGGACAGGGGCTCAATCATCTGGGTATAGACCTTGTTGGGGTAGGGGGCCGCAATCACATAGTCGCAGTAGATCTCGTCGCCCCGGTGGGTGCGCACGCCGTAGACTCTGCGGTTCTTGACCAGGATCTTGTCCACCTCCTGGCGGAACTCAAACTGGGCGCCGTTTTCCTCCACCTTTTGCTGCAGCTTCATAGACATCTCGTGGCTGTAGCCCCGGCAGACGTAGGAGCCGGTGAAGTAATCCGCCATGAGGAAGGCGTAGATGGTGAAGGGGAGCTTGTCCATGGGGCTGCCCACATAGATCCAGTAGGGGGTCAGCAGCTCCACCGCCTTTTTGGGCAGGTGGAAGGTGTTGATCACCTCTGTGGCGGAGTAGCCCACGGTTTTTACAAAATCGGGGTGCTTGAGCAGCATCATCGGCTTGCTCATGGGGGTGACGGAGAGGATGTTCATGCTGTCGTATACCCGGCGGCACAGGAGCATCAGCTCGTGGACCTTTTCAAAGGTGCCGGGCACGGCGGCGTCGATCTCCCGGGCCATGCGCTCATAGCCCTCGTGGAGGGTGACGTCCAGGTCGGAGTTGGGAAGCACCGCCCTGTAGCACTCGGGCACGTGGAGCCAGTCAATGTCCACACCCATGTCGTCAAAGAACTGGCCCACCTTCAACCGGTTGTCCTTGGTGCCGATGGACATCATCTCATGGAGGGTGGCCTCAATCTCGAAGCCGTTGCGGACAAAGTCCGTGGCCAGGCCGCCGGGGAGGTTGTGCTTTTCCAGGATCAGGATGTCCTTTACACCCTTGGCCTGGAGCTGCAGCGCCGCCGACATGCCCGCCAGTCCACCGCCGATGATGACCACCTGGTAATGGTCCTTATAGAATTTCATCGGATTCCACCTTTCTGTAACAGTGCAGGGGAGGTGTAGCCTCCCCTGCAAATTTCATAGCTGGCGCCTGCCTCAGAAGAAACGCTCCACCAGTTCGCGGGAGTACTCGGCGGTCTCGTCCATATCGCCGAAGGACATAATCTCACCGGCGTAGAAGGTGTCGTACTTGTCCTGCATGGCCTCAACCTTGTCGTACCAGCCGGCGGCATAGTCGTCGGAGAAGACATGGGGGAAGTAGTACACAGACCACTCGTTGATCACGTTGGAGGCAGGGTTCTTCATGGTCTTCAGGTCGTCCAGAACCATCTGGCGGCACTCCTCGTAGGGAACCTCCCGGCGGGTCTTGTGCTTGCGCAGGGCATAGGTGGTGATGACCTGATCCTTGGTGTCCTTCCAGCGGCGATAGTAGACCATCAGGTGGCCCAGGCGCTCGGGCACCATGTTGTCAAATACGTAGTAGGAGATCTCGGGGTGATCCTCGGGCTTGGTCTCCACGGCCAGCACGTCGTAGCGCTCGTAATCGATCTTGGAGAACAGCTCCTTCTCGTCCTCGCGGGCGTCAAAGAAGTCCACCATGCCCACCAGGCCGTCCTTGCGGTTTTCCTTGTTGGCCACATACAGGGGAGAGGTGACGATGATCTTGTCATACTCTTCCACCGCGCCGTTGACGGTGACGTAGACCTTGCCGTCCTTGCGCTCTACCTTTTCGATGATGGAGTTCAGCCGAGCAGGGTTCTTCAGGTGCTCGTTGAGCTGCTCCCAGATGTACTGGGTGCCTTCCTTCCAGGTCCAGAGATTGACGTTGACAAAGTTCATGCAGGTCTGGAAGTCCAGATACTTCAGCACGTAGGCGGCGGGGATTTCGTCAAAGTAGCCATAGCCGAAGGAGGTGAAGGGCCCGATCCAGACGTCCTGGGTCAGCTCCACGCCGTTGATGCGGCAGAATTCGCTGAACGGCAGGGCCAGATCCTTCAGGTTGGGGTTAAAGCCGGAGACAGGCTCCCGCTTGGCGTTGCGGGCGGAGAAGCCGTCATACCGGCCCTCGGCCACGCCCCGGTGGCCGTTCAGGTCATAGCCCTTGTACTTGGTCTCCAGGATTTCGCCCAGCTTCTTCACCTGCTTTTTCATCTTCAGCAGGCGGGGGATCTTGGTGATGTTCTTCTTGGGCTCAAAGGGCTCAATCACATTGCCTTCGCTGTCCTTGTAGTTCCGGTTCAGCTTGGGGCCGTCGTGGGTGATGCCGCAGAATTCCTCTACGTCGTGCACGGCGTAGTAGGAGGGCACGCCCATAATGGCGCCCATCTCATACCGGCGGCCGTTGTAGTGGGGGGACCAGCACTTGCCGCCCACCCGGTCGGCCTTTTCCAGGATGGTGTAGTTGGTATAGCCCTTCTTTTCCAGGTACATGCCGGCAGACAGACCGGCGGGGCCGCCGCCGATGATACAGATGCGAGTGGATTTATCCATAAGATAAGCCTCCTTAAATTAATCCGCCGTTATTATACTACATCCCCGTCCAAATTGCACTACTTTTTTTCCTGAGAAATAAAAATTCCTGTATCTTTTTTACAAACCTGATGGTATAATAGGGAAAACCGGGCCTGCGGCCCGGAACCAAGGAAAGGAGCGATTAGATGCGGTTTGATTCCTTTTCCCATCTGCTCTCTCACCAGGCCCTGGCCCTGGGCGACCGGATTGCCCTGCGCGGCGCCGGGGTGGAATACACCTACCGGCAGCTCTGTGACCGGGCCCTGGCCCTGGCTGAGGACTGGCGTCGGGCTGGCAAAACCTGCCTTGGCGTGCTGTGCGACGGCACGCCGGAGTGTGTCCTTGCCATACTCTCGGCCAATCTGGCCGGGCTGCAGGTGGTGCTGCTGGACGAGCATACGCCGGAGTCCCTGCTGCCCCGGTTGATCGAATACACCGATGTGGACGTCCTCTGGGGCGACGAGGACCTGGTGCAGGACCTTGCCCCCTATCTCACCGCCGGGGTGCAAAACGGCGCCGGCAGGCTGCTGTTCTTCACCTCCGGCACCACCCGGGCGGCCAAGGCTGTGGTGCTGACCGACCGCAGTCTCTGCGCCAGCGCCTACAACGGCGGGGCAAAGCTGCCCCTGTCGACTGACGACACCCTGCTTTGTATGCTGCCGCTGAACCATGTGTTCGGCTTTGTCTGCGGCCTTCTCTGGGCTCTGAGCTGCGGCGCTGCGGTGGCCATGGGCCGGGGTATGCGGCATTATGGGGACGACTGCGGCTTTTTCAAGCCCACGGTGCTCTCTGCGGTGCCGTCTCTGCTGGGCTTTTTGCTCCGGGCGGGGGCCATCAATCCGGAGCTCCGGCTCATTCTGGTGGGGGCAGGGGACTGCCCGCCCCAGCTGCTGCGCAGCGCCGAGGAGCTGGGCCTGCAAATCAGCTTCGGCTACGGCCTTACGGAGACCAGCTCCGGCGTGGCCCTGTCCGTCTCGGGCAATCCCTATGCCATGGAGATCTGCCCCGACGACACCGTCACCCTGGCCGAGGATGGGGAGATTCTGATCCACGCCCCCACCTGTATCATGCAGGGCTACTATAAGCTGCCCGAGGAGACCGACCAGGTCCTGCAAAACGGCATTCTCCACACCGGCGACCTGGGCTTTTTGGACGAGGAGGGGCGGCTGCATCTCCAGGGCCGCAAAAAGGAGATCCTGGTGCTCCAGGATGGCACTAAGCTCTACCTGCCGGAGTACGAATCCGCCCTGGCCCAGCTGCTGCAGACCCGGGAGCTGGCTGTGGTGCTGAGACAGCAGATCCCCACCCTGGTGCTTCAGGGCCAGGGCGAGGAGCAGGAGCTGCTCCGCCGTCTGGCCCCGGTGAATGCCGACCGGCCCAGGAATCAGCAGATCAAAAAAGTCATTTTTCTCTCCCAAAGCCTGCCCCGCACTGCCACGGGCAAGCTCAAGCGCTGGGAGCTCAATCAAATCATAGAGGAGACCATGTTATGACACACGCAGAAATTCTGGAACGCACCAAAGAGATCATCTACGAGGCAGCCCCCCGCATGGAGGGCACGGACCTGCAGGAGGACACCGTGATCAACACCGACGCCGCCATTGACTCCATGGGCTTTACCCTGGTGATCTGCCGGCTGGAGGCGGATTTTGACATCCGCATCCCCGACCGTCAGTGGCAAAAGCTCCAGACCCTGGGCGACGTGGTCACCGCCATCGAAAAGCAGCTGGCCAAAAAGGGCTGAGTCCGCCTCTTGGCACCGTACATCATTCAAACACAGGTAGACATCTATGGAGATTTACGAACAGACCGTCACCCTGCACAACGCGGACGTAGATATGCACCGCCGCCTGAGACTGTCGGTGCTCTTCACCCTCCTGCAGGAGAGCGCCATTGCCCACACCACCCTTTTGGGGGCCGGACGGGAAAAGACCCTGGACCGGGGTCTTTTGTGGGTCATCGCCCTGCAGCAGGCCGATATCACCCGCCTGCCGGAGTATGACGAGACCGTCACCCTCCAGTCCTGGCCCGGCAGCCTGATGCACGTGTTCTTTCCCCGGTACTACCGGCTGCTGGACGCCGCCGGCGGGGAACTGGTTCGGGGCTGCGCCCTGTGGGCGCTGATGCGGGCCTCCAGCCGCGCCATGGTGTTTCCGGAAGAGGAAGGGGTCGCTATTCCCGGTGTCCGCACCGGCTGGGAGACCCCTCTGCCCCGGATGCCCCGCCCGGCCCAGGCCCAGGGCAGCAGCACCTTCACCGTGCCCTACAGCTACACAGATCTCAACGGACACATGAACAACACCCGCTACTTTGATCTCATGCAGGATACCCTGCCCCTGGAGCTTACCGCCCGCACCCCCCGCTGCGTCCGGGCAGAATACACCGCCGAAGCCCGCTGCGGCACTGAGATTGCCCTGCACTGGGCCCGCCAGGAGGACTGCTGGCAGCTCTGGGGCGAGGGGGACAAGCGGCTGTTCAGACTGGCGGTGGACTATGACCCGGCACTTTGAACTGCTGCGCTGCCCGGTCTGTGGCGGGGAGCTGTTCCCGGCGGAGCACTGCCTGCGCTGCAGTCTGTGCCACAGCTTTGACGTGGCAAAAGAGGGTTATGTAAACCTTATGCGCACCCATCGCCGGGGCGATACCATGGGCGACGCCAAGCAGGCCGCCCGGTTCCGCCGGGATTTTCTGAACAAGGGCTACTACGAGCCGCTGCGCAGCCGCCTGGTGGAGGAGTTTGCCCACCGCCGGGGCACGGTGCTGGATATCTGCTGTGGGGAGGGGTACTACACCAGCGCCCTGGGGCAGAATCCGGCTCTCACGGTGTACGGCTTTGACCTGGCCCGTGAGATGGTCCGTCTGGCGGCCAAGCGGGGCGGAGCAGACTATTTTGTGGCAAACCTGGCCCAGCTGCCGGTGCAGGAGGGGAGCTTTGACTACGCGGTGCACCTGTTTGCGCCCTTCCAGGAGCGGGCCTTTGTCCGCCTGCTTCAGCCGGGAGGGCGGCTTTACACCGTGGTGCCGGGCCGCCGTCACCTTTTCGGGCTGAAGCAGGCAGTGTATGACCGGCCCTACGAGAACGACGAGACCCTGCCCCAAACCCAGGTGCTCCGCCCGGCAGGCCGGTGGAAGGTCTGCAGTCAGATTACCCTGGCCTGCCCGGAGGACATCCGGGCGGTATTCCGCATGACCCCGTATTACTACCGCACCTCCCCGGCGGACCGGCAGAAGCTGGAGGGGCTGCAAACCCTCACCACTGAAATCGAGTTTGTCCTGGCGGCCTACGACCGGCCGGAGGACTGACACAACTGCCAAAAAGCCAAACCCCAAACTGGGGATTTCCCCCAAATCTCGCCCCTTGCGGCGGATTTGGATTGCATCCCGTGGGAAAATGGGATATAATATAGGGTACGAGAGAATGAAAGGACGGAGACAGCAAATTGGCGAAGCTCTATTTTAAATACGGCGCTATGGGGTCCTCCAAGACCGCCCAGGCCCTGATTACCAAGTACAACTACGAAGAAAACGCCATGCGGGTCTGGCTCATCAAGCCCGCCACCGACAACCGGGACGGGGCCACGGTGGTCCGCTCCCGGATCGGCCTGATGGCAGAGGCCGAGAGCATGGCGCCTGACGCGGATTTATACGCACTGTTCACCCAGCGCAACGCCGATGTGGTCATTGTGGACGAGTGCCAGTTCTTCCCCCCGGAGCAGATTGACCAGCTGCGCCGGATTGTGGACGACCTGGACATCCCGGTGCTCTGCTTCGGCCTGCGTTCCGACTTCCAGACCAAGCTCTTCCCCGGCAGCAAGCGGCTCTTTGAGCTGGCCGACAGCATCCAGGAGATCAAAACCATCTGCGACTGCGGCTCCAAGGCCACGGTGAACGCCAGGGTGGTGGACGGCTATGTGGTGACCGAGGGCGCCCAGGTGGTGCTGGGCGGCAACGACAGCTACATTGCCATGTGCCACCGCTGCTATCGCCGGGCCATTGCAGAACACCGGAAGATCCAGCTGCATCAACACTGAGCGCAACCTCATATTTTTACATCAGAAAGGAGTCATCCCTATGAATTATCCGACCCCCCATATCAAGGCGACCCCCGCAGATTTCGGTCAGACCGTGCTCATGCCCGGTGACCCCCTGCGCTCCAAGTACATTGCCGAGCACTTCCTGGAAAACCCTGTCCTGGTCAACAACGTCCGGGGCGTACAGGGCTACACCGGCACCTATAAGGGCGTCCGGGTGTCTGTTATGGCCTCCGGCATGGGCATGCCCTCCATCGGCATCTACTCCCACGAGCTGTACAACGCCTTCGGCGTGCAGAACATCATGCGCATCGGCTCCGCCGGCGCCATTCAGCCCGAAATCAACCTGAAGGACATCGTCATGGCCATGGGCGCCAGCATGGACTCCAACTATCAGGCCCAGTTCCACCTGGCAGGGAACTTTGCGCCCATCTGCTCTTATGAGATGCTCCACGCCGCCGTGCGCTCCGCCGAGGAGCTGGGCGCGGTGTACCATGTGGGCAACATTCTGTCCTCCGACTTCTTCTATGACGATGACGAGGGAATCCCCGAGACCCTGAACGCCAAGCGCAACTGGCAGAAGATGGGCATCATGGCCATCGAAATGGAATCTGCTGCGCTGTATCTCAACGCTGCCCGGTACAAGAAGAACGCCCTGTGCATCTGCACCGTCTCCGACCAGCTGGTGCGCAACGAGTTCCTCACCGCCGACGAGCGCCAGACCGGCTTTGAGCAGATGATGAAGGTTGCCCTGGAAACGGCGGTCAAGCTGGAGAAGTAAAGGATCAGGCGGCGGGAAACAGGCAATCGCCCATTGGGCAATAGGCGACAGGAACAAGACGGGACGCTCTGCCATTGCCGGTTGCCTGGTACCTGTTGCCGTTCAAAAGGAAAGGATTGATTTCATGAAACGAGTATTTCTGTTCGTCCTCGACTCCTGCGGCGCCGGCGAGCTGCCGGACGCCCCCAAGTTCGGGGATTATAACGTCAACACCCTGCGCTCCTGCGCTACCTCGGACAAGCTGTCCATTCCCCACATGAAGGCCGCCGGCCTGGGCAACGTGGACGGCCTGGACTTCCTTGGGCCGGCGGCGCAGCCCTGCGGCGCCTACGGCAAGCTGGCCGAGGCCTCCATGGGCAAGGACACCACCATCGGCCACTGGGAGATTGCGGGCATTGTCTCGCCCAAGCCCATGCCCACCTACCCCAACGGCTTCCCCGAAGAGGTGCTCAAGCCCTTCCGGGAGCAGACCGGCCGGGGCACCCTGGCCAACGCCCCCTGGTCCGGCACTGCGGTCATCAACGAGTACGGCGATGAGCACGTCAGGACCGGCGACCTGATTGTCTACACCTCTGCAGACTCCGTCTTCCAGATCGCGGCCCACGAGAAGGTCGTGCCCCTGGAGGAGCTGTACGAAGACTGCCGCATTGCCCGCCGGATCCTGCAGGGCAAGCACGGCGTGGGCAGAGTGATTGCCCGGCCCTTCGTGGGCAGCGGCAACGGCAATTACGTCCGCACCTCCAACCGCCACGACTTCTCCCTGGAGCCCCCGCAGAAGACCATGCTGGACGCATTTAAAGATGCCGGCCTGGACTCTATCGCCGTGGGCAAGATTTTTGACATCTTCGCCGGCCGGGGCACCACCGAGCACGTCTATACCAAGGGCAACACCGACGGCATGGGCAAGACCATGGCCTACGCCGACAAGGACTTCACCGGCCTGTGCTTCATCAACCTGGTAGACTTTGACATGCTCTACGGCCACCGCCGCGACATCGACGGCTATGCCGCCGCCCTGACGGAGTTTGACACCTGGCTCGGAGAATTCATGAAAAAGCTGGGCCCCGATGACATGGTCATGATCACTGCCGACCACGGCTGTGACCCGGCCTACCTTGCCACCACCGACCACACCCGGGAGTACATCCCCCTGCTGGTGCTGGGGCAGAAGATCAAGCCCGTCAACATCGGCGTGCGTCCCCGCTTTGCCGACATTGCCGCCACCATCTGCGACATCTTTGAAATCCCCCTGGAAACCCAGGGCGAGAGCTTTAAGGAGCAGATCCTGTAATCTAAACCGAACGGAGGAATCCTTATGACACCAAACGAATTGCTGGCACTGGCCAAGCAGGCGAGGGAGCGGGCCTATGTGCCCTATTCCGGCTATGCGGTAGGCGCGGCCCTGCTGTGCAAGGACGGTACGGTCTATCAGGGCTGCAACATTGAAAACGCAGCCTTCGGCCCCACCATCTGCGCAGAGCGGGTGGCCATGTTCAAGGCGGTGTACGATGGCCAGCGGGAATTTGAGGCCATTGCCGTGGCCGGCGGCAAAGCCGGTGCGGAGGTCACCGATCTGTTTCCGCCCTGCGGTGTGTGCCGGCAGGTGCTGCGGGAATTCTGCGGCCTGGACCTGAAGGTCTATATGGCCAGCGGTCCTGACACCTACGAGTGCCGCAGCTTGGGCGAAATGCTGCCGCTTAGCTTTTCCAAAGCGGATATGAAATGAACTTTTTGTGAACATTTAACAAAATTGTAATAATTACTTGATTTTTCAGAAGAACTGTGGCATAATGCATTAGGTTGATAAAGCGCACCTGCGCTTGTCATATCAAATTACTTATGGAGGAAAAACAAATGAAGAAGATTGTTGCTCTTCTGCTCGTCCTGGCTATGGTTGCCTGCCTGTTCGTGGCTTGCACCGGCACCACTCCCGAGCAGACCCCTGCGACCGAGGCTCCCGTTGAGGGCGAGACCGAGCAGACCCCTGCCACCGAGGCTCCCGTTGAGGGCGAGACCGAGGCTCCCGTTGAGGGCGAGACCGAAGAGGCCGCTGCTCCCGAGGCTACTGACATCCGCGTTGCCATGGTTACCGACTACGGCGACATCACCGACGAGTCCTTCAACCAGGCCACCTATGAAGGTGCCAAGGCTTGGTGCGAGGAGAACGGCGTGGACTTCACCTACTTCAAGCCCACCGGCGACTCCACTGCTGAGCGTGTTGCTTCCATCGAAGAGGCCATTGGCCAGGGCTACAACGTCCTGCTGATGCCCGGCTACGCTTTTGCCGGCGCCATTGTCGAGACCATCGAGACCTACCCCGACGTCAAGTTCGTTGCTCTGGACGTGTCCGAGTACGACCTGCAGGATGCCAACGGCACTGCCGATGACTTCTCCTGGGTCTATCCCGACAACCTGTACTCCGCTGTTTACCAGGAAGAGCTGGCTGGCTACATGGCCGGTGTTGCTGCTGTGAAGCTGGGCTACACCAAGATCGGCTACCTGGGCGGCATGGCTGTTCCCGCTGTTGTTCGCTATGGCTACGGCTTCGTGCAGGGCGTGAACGACGCTGCCAAGGAGCTGGGCAATGTTGCTGACATCGAAGTCAAGTATGTGTACGGCAACCAGTTCTTCGGCGATGCTGACATCACCGCTTACATGGACACCTGGTACAATGCCGGCACTGAGGTCGTCTTCGCTTGCGGCGGCGGCATCTACACCTCTGCTGCTGAGGCTGCTGCCAAGGTCGGCGGCAAGGTCATCGGCGTTGACGTTGACCAGGCTCCCACCATCGACGCTTACGGCGAAGGCATGACCGTGACCTCTGCTATGAAGGGTCTGGCTGCCACTGTTAAGACTCTGCTTACCAAGATCGCTGCCGGCGAGTTCGAGGGCGGCAAGGTTGAGACTCTGGGCCTCGTGTCCGAGAACCCCGAGGACAACTACGTCCAGCTGCCCGCCTCCACTCAGTGGGCCGATGGCTTCCAGGAGGCCGACTATCAGGCGCTGGTCGCTGCTCTGTACAACGGTGAGATCACCGTCTCCAACGACATCGAGAACGCTCCCGCTGTGGAGATCGCTGTCGACTACCAGGGCAACATCAAGTAATTTCGTTTTCAATACTCCCAAGAGGGGCGACTCCGGTCGCCCCTCTGCTTTTTGTATTGATCCACAATTGATACGCCCCATTTTTATGCACTCTGCAAAATTCTCTTGGGGCCTGCTGTTTCTGCACATTTCACACCAAAAATAATGAAAATAAATTGTAAATTTTGTTTGAAATCTATATGACCATGTAGTATAATAATACCATGCTATAAAAGGAGGTGGCTGAGCTTGGAGAATCAATACGCGATTGAGATGTTAAACATCACAAAGCGTTTCCCGGGCATTATTGCGAATGACAACATCACCCTCCAGCTGAAAAAGGGTGAGATCCACGCGCTCCTTGGCGAAAACGGCGCCGGCAAGTCTACTTTGATGAGTGTTTTGTTCGGCCTGTATCAGCCGGAAGAGGGCGTGATCAAAAAGGACGGCAAGGTGGTGCAGATCAACGATCCCAACGACGCCAACCGTCTCGGCATCGGCATGGTCCATCAGCACTTCAAACTGGTTGAGTGCTTCTCCGTTCTGGACAACATCATTCTGGGCGTTGAGCCCAACAAGATGGGCTTCCTGCAAAAGGACGAGGCCCGCAAAAAGGTGATGGAGCTCTCCGAGCGTTACGGTCTGCACGTTGATCCCGACGCGATCATCGAAGACATCACCGTGGGTATGCAGCAGCGTACCGAAATCCTCAAGATGCTCTACCGCGAAAACGAGATCCTGATCTTTGACGAGCCCACCGCCGTGCTGACGCCCCAGGAAATCGAAGAGCTGATGCAGATCATGAAGGGACTGGCCAAGGAAGGCAAGTCCATCCTCTTTATCTCCCATAAGCTCAACGAAATCATGGAGGTGGCCGACCGCTGCTCCGTGCTGCGCAAGGGCAAGTACATCGGCACTGTGGAGATTGCCAACACCACCAAGGAAGAGCTCTCTCGCATGATGGTGGGCCGCGACGTCGACTTTGTGGTCCACAAGGATCCGGCCAAGCCCACTGACGTGGTTCTGGATGTCCAACACATCACCGTCGCCTCCAAGGCACACAGCAACAACGCGGTCAAGGATGTCTCCTTCCAGGTCCGCCGGGGCGAGATTGTCTGTATCGCCGGCATCGACGGCAACGGCCAGACCGAGCTGGTCTATGGCATCTCCGGCCTGGAGCCTCTGAAGAGCGGCAAGATCCTGATGGACGGCGAGGATATCACCAAGCTTCCCATCCGCAAGCGCTCTGTAGACGGCATGAGCCATATCCCCGAAGACCGGCATAAGCACGGCCTGGTGCTGGACTACACCCTGGAAAACAACCTGGTTCTGCAGCGCTACTTTGAGCCCGAGTTTACCAACGCCATGGGCTTCCTCCGCAAGGACAACATCCGCAAGTACGCCGAGCGTCTGATTGAAGAGTACGACGTCCGCTCCGGCCAGGGCCCCATTACTCCCGCCCGTGCCATGTCCGGCGGCAACCAGCAAAAGGCAATCATTGCCCGTGAGATCGACAAGAATCCCAAGCTGCTCATTGCCGTGCAGCCCACCCGTGGCCTGGACGTAGGCGCCATTGAGTTTATCCACAAGCAGATCGTGGCCCACCGCGACGCGGGCAACGGCGTTCTGCTGGTGTCTCTGGAGCTGGATGAGGTTATGGCTCTGTCCGACCGCATCCTCGTCATGTACGAGGGTGAGATCGTGGGCGAGCTGGATCCCAAGCAGACCACCGTAGAAGAGATGGGCCTGTACATGGCAGGCGCCAAGAGACAATAATCGAATGGAGGTCAGTGATCAATGAAAGAAAAAAGATCTCTTTTAAGAAACGATGGCTTCCAGACCTTTGCCGCTTCCGTCCTGTGCATTGTATTGGGCCTGATTGTCGGCTATCTCGCACTGCTCATCATCAATGCAGATGGGGCCGGTAAGGCCATCATGAGCGTCATCAAAAACTTCTTCAACAAGCCCACCTCGGCAGCCCGGCTGAAATACTTCGGCCAGACTCTGGCCAAGACCGCGCCGCTGCTGCTGTGCTCTCTGTCCGTGTTGTTTGCCTACAAGGTCGGCCTGTTCAACATCGGCGCCGCTGGCCAGTACTGCCTGGGCGTGGCCCTGGCCCTGTATCTGGGCATTTGCAAGCAGTGGCCCTGGTACCTGTGCCTGATCTGCGGCATCTGCGCCGGCAGCATCAGCGGTGCGGTGTGCGGCATCCTGCGTGCCTACTGCAACGTCAACGTGGTGATCTCCGGCATCATGCTCAACTGGATCAGCCTGTACGGCACCAACATGCTCCTTAAGCCCGCCATGGACCCTGCCGGCAAGGACACCTTCCGCCTGGTCAGCAAGGCCAAGCAGGCCCTGCTTCCCACCCTGGGCATGGAAAAGCTCTTCAACGACAAGTACGTCACCATCGCCATCCCCATTGCCATTCTCATGGCCATTGTGGTCTGGATTGTTCTGGATAAGACCAAGCTGGGCTACGAGCTGAAGGCCACCGGCAACAACCTGAACGCCGCCAAGTACTGCGGCATGAAGGAAAACCGCAACATCATCCTCACCATGGTGATTGCGGGCGGCCTGGCCGCCATGGGCGGCGCCCTGTATTACCTGTCCGACTTCACCCAGTGGAACGTCAACTCCTCCTCTGTGCCGGGCATGGGCTTCAACGGCATTGCCGCAGCCTTCCTGGGCGGCCTGAACCCCATCGGCAGCATTTTCTCCTCCTTCTTCATCACCCATATCACCGACGGCGGCGGCTATGTGGACCTCAGCCACTACTGTGCCCAGATTGCCGACTTTATCTCCGCCGTGATCATCTACCTGTGCGGCTTTGTGCTGTTCTTCAAGACCTTCCTGAACAGCCGCCTGAACAAGGCGGAGGAGCGTAAGATTGAGAAGGCCCGCGCCTTGGCTGCTGCGGAAACTAACAAAGGAGGTAAAGCATAATGTTATTGCTGATTCAGTACACTCTGATTTTTGCCTCTGTTCTTTTGCTGGTTGCCCTGGGCGGCTGCGTGTCTGAGCACTCCGGTGTCATCAACCTGGGCCTGGAAGGCATCATGGTCATGGGCTCCCTGGGCGGCGCCCTGGTGATGCGGTTTCTGCCCTACACTGCCACCATGGGCGGCAGATTCGGCATGTTCTTTGCGGTGCTGTGCGCGGCCATTATCTTCGGCGTGGTATACTCCTGCCTGCTGGCGGTCGCCTGTATCAATCTCAAGGCGGACCAGACCATAGTCGGTACGGCCCTGAATATGCTGGGCACCGCTCTGGCCACCGTGGCGGTCAAGTCCATGAACACCGCCCTGAACCCCGACGACCACTCCTCCGAGATCAAGTACATCAACGCCAAGAAGGCCTTCCTGACCAACATCGGCAAGTTTGAGCTCAACTGGTTTATGATCGTGGCCGTGATTCTGCTGGTCGTCGTCTTCGTCCTGCTGTACAAGACCAAGTTCGGCCTGCGGCTGCGGGCCTGCGGCGAGCATCCCCAGGCAGCTGCCTCTGTGGGCATCAACGTCTTCAAGATGCGCTGGGCTGGCGTTCTGATCTCCGGCCTGCTGGGCGGCGTGGGCGGCATCACCTACATCACTGCCGGCGTGTCCACCTGGAAGTTTGAAAACGGCGTGGCGGGCTTCGGCTTCCTGGCCCTGGCCGTTATGATCTTCGGCGCCTGGGATCCCTTCCGCATTGCTGGCGCGGCCCTGCTGTTTGGCCTGTTCCGCGCATTGGGCAACGTGTACAACGCCTTTGACTTCCTCAAGGCCATGAACATCCCCAGCGGCGTGTACAACATGCTGCCCTACATCGTCTGCCTGATCGTGCTGGCCTTCACCTCCAAGAAGTCCCGCGCGCCCAAGGCCGAGGGCATCCCCTACGACAAGGGCATGAGATAATCCTTGACATTCTTCCCAATAACTGATAAAATTTACACCGGCAGGAGTGTTCCTGTCGGTGTAAATTTGTTTCTCACTGACATACAACAAAAGGAGGCTGGCATGACAGAGCAGATTTTGGTCATTGGAATTGCAGGCGGCAGCGGCAGCGGAAAAACCACCTTGATGAAAAACCTGATGCAGGGCTTCGGCGATCAGATTGCCGTGCTCAGCCACGACAATTACTATCGCGCCCATGACGAGCTTCCCTTTGAGCAGCGCAGCAAGCTCAATTACGACCACCCCGATGCCTTTGACACCGAGATGATGATTGAGCATTTGCGGCAGCTCAAGCAGGGCAAGACCATTGCCTGCCCGGTCTATGACTACACCATCCACAACCGCACCAGCGAGGTCACCATGATCGAATCCCGCAGTGTCATCATTGTGGAGGGCATCCTGATCTTCGAAAACAAGGCCCTGTGCGATGAGATGGACATCAAGATCTTTGTGGACACCGACGACGACGTGCGTCTGATCCGCCGGATCAAGCGGGACGTAGCCAAACGCGGCCGCAGTCTCCAGTCTGTGCTCAACCAGTACCTTGAAACCGTCAAGCCCATGCACGAGCAGTTTGTAGAGCCCAGCAAGAAAAACGCGGACGTTGTGGTGCTGGAGGGCGGCAAGAACCTGGTGGCCCTGGAGATGATCACCAGCCAGATCCAGCGGCACATCCAGCGCAGCGAGGCGGCCAAGGCAGCGCAGGACTGAGTCTTCTCCCCGGGCAGCTGTGATACACAAACAAAACGGAGCCGGAAGCCCGGCTCCGTTTCTCTTTCCGCCGGGAAGAAAAGCCCTGCCCTCGGGGGAATATTTTGCCGGAAAGCAGGAAAAAATAATATACAATTGACACTCTGCTGTGGTATACTGGAATCGGGCCGCATCCGGCCACGCTCTCTTGCAAACGGTGAAAGGAGGAACCTGAGATGTTCCAACGCGAACTCTATCGGGCAGATATGCTCAAATGTGCCCTGTGCCAAAACGCGCCCTGTACCGCCGCCTGCGGCAGGCTGGACCCTGCCGGTCTGCTCAGAAGCATCTGGTTTGACAATGAAAAGGCTGCAGCCTCTGCGCTGCCGGCCCAGAACCCCTGCCTGCACTGTGACGCCCCCTGTGAGCGGGCCTGCCTGCGATCCGGCCAGGTGCCCATCCGTGATCTGATCCACCGGCTATATGACCGGGTGAAGCCCGCCCTGGAGCTCCCTGCCCCGGAGGATGAGGCGCGGCTGCGCACAGATCTGTGCGGTGTCCCCCTGGAAAACCCCTTCTTCCTGTCCTCCTCGGTGGTGGCCAGCACCTATGAGATGTGCGCCCGGGCCTTCGAAGCGGGCTGGGCCGGGGTGGCCTTTAAGACCATCTGCTCCTTTGAGATTCACGAGGCCTCGCCCCGGTTTTCCGCCATTACCGGGGACAACGGTACCATCATCGGCTTTAAGAATATTGAACAGCTCTCCGACCACAGCGTGGCGGAGAATATGGAGATCTTCCGCCGGCTGAAGCAGAACTATCCCACCAAGTGCATCCTGGCCTCCATCATGGGGCAGAACGACGCCGAATGGGAGTCATTGGCCCGGCAG
The DNA here is from genome assembly GCA_946617435.1 of uncultured Clostridia bacterium. Lineage (GTDB taxonomy): Bacteria > Bacillota > Clostridia > Oscillospirales > Oscillospiraceae > JAFRPC01. The sequence goes on from CAMOKD010000003.1 coordinate 39,274, forward strand.
TGCGAGGAAAACGGCGCCGACGCCATTGAGCTGAACTTCTCCTGTCCCAATATGGCGGACGGGGGCCTGGGCTCTGACATCGGGCAGGTGCCCGCCCTGGTGGAGCGCTTCACCGCCGCAGCCCGGCGGGGGACCAAGCTGCCCATCCTGGCCAAGCTCACCCCCAACGTGGCTGCCATGAGCCCTGCCGCCGAGGCGGCCAAGCGGGGCGGGGCAGACGGCCTGGCGGCCATCAATACCATCAAAAGCATCATCGGGGTCAACCCCCACACCTACATCTCCGCCCCGGCAGTCCACGGGATGTCCGCCCTGGGGGGCTACAGCGGCAACGCGGTGAAGCCCCTGGCCCTGCGGTTTATCGCAGAGCTCGGGCAGAACCCGGCTCTGTCCGGTATGCATCTGAGCGCCATGGGCGGGGTGGAGACCTGGTCTGACGCCCTGGAGTTCCTTTTGCTGGGCGGCGGCACTGTCCAGGTGACCACCGCGGTGATGCAGTACGGCTACCGGATCATTGACGATCTCAAATCCGGCCTGAACAACTACCTGGCGGAAAAGGGCTTTGACTCTGTCAACCGGGTGCGGGGCCTGGCCCTGCCGAATGTCAGCGACACCACGGAGATCCTGGAGCGGGACACCGTCCTGCTGCCCAGATTCCTCCGGGAGCGGTGCATCGGCTGCGGCCGCTGTGCCATCTCCTGTGCCGACGGCGGCCACCAGGCCATCCGTCTGGATGCTGAGCGCCGCCCGGTGCTGGACGGTAAACGATGTGTGGGCTGCCACCTGTGCCTGCTGGTCTGCCCGGAGCGGGCCATCCGCCCGGCCCGGAGGCGTATCCAAAGAGGTTGATTTTCCCCAGGTACTGTTATAAAAAATCCTTCCGCTTCCGGGGCAGGCGTCCCGGAAGCGGAAGGATTTTTTGACGGATTCTGCGCGGCTCAGCCCTGGGCGGGAAAGTGCAGGCGCACTGTGGTGCCTGTCCCGGGAACACTGTGCAGCGTCACCTGGGCGTTGTGGTACTGGGCGCCGTGCTTCACAATGGAGAGCCCCAGTCCTGTGCCGCCGATGCGTCTGGAGTGGCTCTTGTCCACCCGGTAGAAGCGCTCAAACACCCGCTCCTGGTCGGTTTCCGGGATCCCGATGCCGGTGTCCGTAACGGAAAGCACCGGGGTGTGCTTCTCCCGGGTGACGGTGACGGTCACCTTGCCGCCGGGCCGGTTGTATTTGATGGCGTTGTCCACCAGATTGTAAACCATTTCGTGCAGCAGCTGCCACACACCCTCTACGGTCACCGGCTGGCCGGTCAGCTCCAGGGTGACGTTCTGCCTGGCAGCAGTCTGCCGCAGGCTGTCCAGCACAACCCGGCCGAGCTCCTGCAGATCCACCGGCTCCATGGGCGGAAGCTGGGCGTTCTCATCCAGCTTGGAGAGCTTGATGATGTCCTCCACCAGGGTGATCATGCGCTGGGCCTCTCTGTGGATGTTTTCGGAGAAATCCACCACCGTTTCCTGGGGCACCGTGCCCTGGGCCATCAGCTCGGCAAAGCCGGAGATGGAGGTCAGCGGGGTCTTCAGCTCGTGGGACACATTGGCGGAGAACTCCCGCCGCAGCTGCTCCCGCTGCTCCCGCTCGGTGACGTCCATCCAAAGCAGCACCGCGCCTGCCAGCTGTTTTCTGGAAAACACCGGGCTGGCAATCAGCTGCCAGCTCCTGCCGTCCCGGGCCAGAAGGATTTCCCGCCGGGTCCCGTCCAGGGCGCTTTGGATGGCGCTCTCGGTGTGCTCATCCAGCGCCGGCAGCGGCTGGCCGATCTCTGTTCGGGGCAGCAGCTGCAGGGCGCTGGCGTTGGCGCTCAGCACATTACGCTGGGCGTTCACCAGCAAAAAGCCCTCGCCCATGTTGTCTGTCAGGGCGGAGAACTCCTTCTGCCGCAGGTGCAGGGTTTCCAGCTGCTCGTCAATGGTCAGCCGCTGCTCCTGCAGCCTGGACACCAGGGGGGCAAGCTCTGTGTAAGTCCGGATCTCCTCCGGCCGGTCCAGATCCAGCTCATTGATGGGCTGGACAATCTGCTTTGCAGCCCGGAAGGACAGGATCCCCGAAAGGGTCAGCACCAGCACAAATACCCACAGCACAGGGCTCACGGTAATGAGGGCCGCCCGCACCGCGCTGATCGGCTGCGACAGCCGTACAATGGTGCTGTCCTCCAGCTGCTGGGCATAGTACATTGTAGTGACGCCCTCGCTGCCGGAGGTCCGGGTGGCGCTGCCGCAGCCCTTGGCCATGGCGTCCCGTACCTCGGCAAGCTGGGCCTGATTGGGCAGATTTTGCCGCTGGGAGTCAAACAGGACGTTGCCCTCTGCGTCCATCCAGGTGACACGCTTTTCTGGCGGCAGCTGCTCCAGATAGCGCGCCCCGCCGATCCGCAGCCCCTGGGCCACATAGGCGGTCTCCTGCTGGAGGGTTTGGGCTGCCTCATCCAGATTTTGCCGGTACTGCAGGCCGAAAAACAGACCGGTACACAAAACCAGGGCCAGGACGCCGCACAAGAAGGAGTATCGGAAGATTTTTCCGGTCATTCCACATCCTCCCTGATGCGGTATCCCACCCCGCGGACGGTTTCAATGTAGCTGCCCGCCGGGCCGAGCTTGGCCCGCAGGGTGCGCACATGGACGTCCAGGGTGCGGTTTTCCCGCTCCGCAGCCAGGCCCCAGACCCTGTCCATCAGTACTGACCGGGTCATCACGGCGCCTCCGGCCTCCAGCAGCTGCTGCAGCAGCAGGAATTCTTTGTAGGTCAGGGCGACCTTCTCTGCGTTCACGGTGACCTGATGCCTGGCAGGGCAGACCCACAGGCAGCCTACGCGGTATTCCGTCTCCTGGGCAGCAGGTCTTGCCCGGCGCAGCACCGCCCGCACCCGGGCGGTCAGCTCCATCATCCCGAAGGGCTTGGAGATATAGTCGTCCGCACCCAGATCCAGCCCGTAGGCGCGGTCATATTCACTGTTTTTTGCAGTTAACATAATCACAGGCAGCGTTTTGGTTGCCGCCTCTGTCCGCAGCTTGGTAAGCACGGACAGGCCATCCTCCTGGGGCAGCATAATATCCAGCAGAACCAGCTCCGGCAGCCGGACGTGCACTGCCTGCCAGAATTCCTTCGGCATGGCAAAGCCCTGGGTTTCAAAGCCCTGGCTTTGCAGTGCGTAAATCACCAGCTTGCGGATGCTGTCGTCATCCTCTAATAAGTAGATCATCCTCTCACCTCATTGGAAGTATATCATATCCGCCTGTGGAAAACCAGTCTTGCTCTGAAGATTTAACTTTAATTTAACATAGGCCGGTAGCGTATTTAACCTTTACAGGGTATGATATGGGGTGAAAGAGGTGAAAGTATGGGAATTTCTGAAATTATTGCGCTTCTCAGCGGGATTGCGCTGTTTTTGTTTGGTATGGGGCTCATGGGCGACGGGCTGAAAAAGGTAGCCGGCAGCCGCCTGGAGCTGGTTCTGTACCGGCTTTCCAACACCCCTCTCAAGGGGGTGCTTCTGGGTACGGGGGTCACCGCGGTGATCCAGTCCTCCTGCGCCACCTCGGTGATGGTGGTCGGGTTTGTCAACGCAGGCATGATGAAGCTGAAGCAGGCCATCGGCGTCATTCTGGGCGCAATCCTGGGCACCAGCGTCACCGGCTGGGTCATTAGCCTCAGCTACATTGAGGGAGGCTCCGGCCTGGGCAGTCTGCTCTCCACCGCGACCCTCACCGGTCTGGCGGCAGTCGTCGGCATTCTGCTGCGGATGTTCTCCAAGCGGGCGTCGCTGCAGCACATGGGCGACATCTTAATGGGCTTTGCCGTGCTGATGTTCGGCATGAGCACCATGAGCGGTTCTGTCTCCGGTCTGGGTGAGCAGGAGTGGTTTGTAGGCACCCTGCAGTCTCTGTCCAACCCGCTGTTGGGTATTCTGGTAGGCGCGGCCTTCACAGCGCTGCTGCAGTCTGCTTCTGCCGCAGTTGGTATTGTGCAGGCGCTCTCCGTCACCGGTGCGATGCGGTTTGAGGCGGCGCTGCCGCTGCTGATGGGCATTGCCATCGGCGCTTCGGTGCCGGTGCTGCTGTCCGCCATCGGCGCCAAGACCGACGGCAAGCGGACCGCACTGATCTATCTGGTCTCTGAGATTGCCAGCGTGCTGATCTGCGCGGCCCTGTTCTATCTGGCGGATGCGATTTTCCGCTTCCCCTTCACCGAGATGGTGATGAATCCCTTCTCTCTGGCCATGGTCAACAGCGTCCTGCGTCTGGCAATGGTGCTGCTCCTGCTGCCCTTCGTGGACGTGCTGGAGGCCCTGGTAAAGGTGCTTGTGCCCGACAAGAAGGATGAGACCGAGCTGACTCTCCGGCTGGAGGAGCGGTTCCTTGCCCACCCGTCCATTGCCATTGAGCAGAGCCGGCTCACCATCAACGATATGGCTGCCTGCGCCAAGGACGCCCTGGGAGAGGCAACCGGACTGCTGGTGCGATACAGCGAGGGAGGCTTTGAACAGGTCAAGGAGCTGGAATCCGATGCAGACCGCTATGAAGATGCGCTGGGCTCTTATCTGGTCAAGCTGACGGGCCGCGAGCTGACCCAGGCGCAGAATGCCTCGGTGTCCAAGTTCCTCCACGCCCTGACAGATTTTGAGCGGATCTCCGACCACGCCCTGAACATTGCCGAGAGCGCCAAGGAGCTGCAGGAGAAGAAAATGCAGTTCTCCGACGAGGCCCAGCGGGAGATGTCTGTGCTGTGCCGCGCCGTGCGTGAGGTGGTGCGTCTGAGCGTAGAGGCCTTTACCGAAAACGACCTGACCCTGGCCGCCCAGGTGGAGCCCCTGGAGGAGCGGATCGACCAGCTGGTAGAGCAGATCAAGCGCCACCACATTGAGCGCCTGCAAAAGGGACAGTGTACCATCCGCCTGGGCTTTGTGCTCAACGATCTGTTGACCTCCCTGGAGCGGGTGGGGGACCACTGCTCCAACATCGCGGTGGCAATCATCGAGATTGAGAGCGACGACTTCGCCACCCATGAATATATGAGCCGTCTGAAGGACACCCAGTCTCCGGAATTCCTGGAGGCCCTGGAGGGCTATCGGGCAAGATTCTCCCTGTAATCTGCCCGCCTTTGAAAGACCACGCCCCTGTGCCGGAGTCCCGGCACAGGGGCGTGGTCTGTTTCTGCTTTATACTGAACTCCCATAGAAAGATTGAAGAATGTTCCGTGCAGGAATTGCGCCAGACGAGGCGGAGGACGCAGGCGGGCTTGACGCCCGGCAAGGACGACAACGAAGTATGGCACAATTCCTGCCGGAACAGATTAAAGGTTTCTATGGGAGCTCAGTATTAAGCGAAAGAAAATACACATTTGGTCTCCCGGGGCTGTAGACAAACCTGGTAGAGTGTGGTACGATAGAGCCGGGATAACACAGAATCACGTCTGCAAAAAAACCGGTTTCACGTACCAGAGGAGGGCAATCCCATGAAAGCACGGTGTATTCTCGGCATGGCACTGGCAGTGCTGTTTTTGATCTCGCTGCTTCCCGCTGCAGCTGCAGGGGAGGGGCAAATTCCGGCAGCCGAGGCCCAGGCCACGGCAGTCCACATTGCATCCGATCCCCCAGGCGCGGATATTTATCTGGACGGCACGCTCTACCGGCCTGCCGTCACGCCCTGTGACATTCCGGTGGAAGCCGGAGCCCACACCCTCAGCATCCGCATGGCGGGCTATACTCCCTATGAAACGACCGTGCAGCCGGGGCAGAGCGTCTCGGCCAGGCTGCTGCCTGCCATCCCGGAGGGGCCCAATGTGCGCACCCTCACCGTGAACCGGGACGAGCACGGCTACGCGGACGCCAGGGTTCTGAAGTGGGAATTCTACCGGCGCTTCGTGCTGGAGGGCGAACCCAGGCCGGAGGTGGACTGGTACGAGAATCAGCCGGAATCAGACTACTATCCCCAGTGGGCCTATGACGCCCTCACCGACGGCATCAGCCTGCGGGAGGCCCTGTGCATCATCGAAAACGACACCGGCTGGTACGACGAGGAGAACGAGATCCGCTGGTACTATGTTGTGGAGTTTGCCGCGGAAAAGCTGAATCCCTACGACGAGAGCGACCTGGACAACGACACCTACTACCTCTCAAGCAACGTGACCTGTTACGGCCGCGGCGCGGCTGCCTACTTAAACGGGGAGCCGCTGTTTGAGAAATACACCGCTGAAGGCACGGTGGAAGATAGCGAGGCCAAGGCCCTCTGGCGCTGCGACGGCTGCTTTACCATCAACGGCGACCGCAACCGTGACGGCACCCCGGACGTGACTCTGGCCGGCTGGGAGGACTGGACCTGGGACGGCCGGTGGACGCTGATGCTGACTTGCTCGGACGCCCGCGCCGTGGGCCTGCGCTTCGCCCCGACCATGCACGTCAGCATCGGCACGCCCTTCTGGCAGCCGCTCCATTATTTTGATCTGCGCGAAATCTACCTCACCGGCTGCACCTTTGAGGGGATCCGCAACGGGGTAGGCCGCTTCTTCGGTGTGAGTCTTGGCGCCATCTACGGCCATACTGCCCAGGGATACGGTCAGCCGGGTACCTACGATCTGGACGGTTATTACGTCACCGGCTGCACCTTCCAGGACGAGCAGCTTGGATTCATCTTCGCCGGCGGCGACCAGGACTATGTCCGGGCGAAAAATCTGGTGATTCAAGGCAACCACCTGGTCAACGGCTCGATCTTTGTGCGCAATGTGGACGCCCACACCTGGTACATGTGGCCCGGCAACGGGGAGATGTCCGGCACCGCCTATGGGGAGACCTGTATCGGCTATGCCGAGCACAATCTCCTGGAGGATGTCACCATCAGCGGTAATTTCTCGGAGTTTACGGCGGACGTCACGGATTTGAACCTTTACGACGGCGGCTATGGCAGCGTGATCCATCTGGGAAACTCCAACCTGGGCGGCAGTCACAACACCATGCGGAACGTGACTGTGCGCTGCAACCGCTCCACCCTGGAGCAGGGGAACATCGATGCCTACGAGTATTGGCCCAATGCCGGCGTGGGCATCAGCAACGCGGCTGTGGGCGACGGTCTGCACGAGGCTTATGACAGCGCGCTGGCGTCCTCCCTGTGCCAGGTTTCCGACAATCTTTTTGAGAATCTCACCGTGGAATATAACGAGTTTGCCCTCAATTATTTTACTCTGGAGAACTTCACCCTGTCCGGCAGTGCCCAGGTGGGCACCGACAACCGCTTCCGCAACATCCAGATCTCTCACAACAACCTCGGCACCGTGACGGGACTGCATTTTTACGGCGCCTCTGGTACCAGCAACCCGGACTGCCTGGCAGGCGGCGCGCTGGAAAACCTGACCGTGTCAGACAACGTCATCCGCTGCCTGCGCAAAACCGGCTGGGGCGCTGACAGCAACATCGACACCTCCGGCGAGCAGAGCGATTTTGGCATCCTGGTGTGCGGCGCTTCTGTGGCAAACTTCGATGCCTCCAACTGGGATGAGCCCGGCGAGCCGGCTGCCTGGGACAAGCTCCACTCCGCGGTCTCGGGCGTCCGGCTGCTGGGCAACACCGTCACCGGCTTTGCGGGGGGCGTGCTGGTGGCGGCAGCGGAGTGCCAACGCACCCACTATGTCACGGGCATCACTGTGGACGACGTCGTCATCGCAGACAATGAGATCGTCACTGACGGCGTAAACCAAAACTGCCGCAACGACGGCATTGTTCTGGTGGGCGCCATTGACGGCGGCACAGACTGCATGATCCACCGGGCGGAGGTCAGCGGCAACCGGGTCAGCGCAAACAACGGTCTGCTTTGCGCAGGGTTCTGGTACCGCGGTATGACCTGCCGCCGTGGCGTCCGGGACAACCGGGTGCTGCACGTCAACGCAAGAAACAACCGCTTCACCTATGCGGCGCCAAACAGCAACGGCGGGTTTCCCATTGCCGCGGCCGATGCCGTCAGCACCTGGGGGGAGATCCCCTTTGTCCTGGGCCAAAGCGCTGTGGTACTCACAGAGTCTGACAATGCTGCCGCAGGTTTTGGCTGGGGCAGTATGCTCCTCAGCGCCTTGAGCCTGGAGAACGCGCCGGAGGAAGCGGACTTTCTGGCCCGGGTGCAGGCGTGCGCTGACGCCTCCACCGAGAGCGGCTATCTCACCTGGGCAAGGGACAGCGCCGCCGGCCAAGAGGAGCCGCCCCTGTTTGCAGGTGTCTGCGATAAGCCCAACTATCGGCCCGGCAATCTCCACCGCTGGTATCTCACCCCCTGTACCGCCGGCCTGGTCCGCAGCACTGAGACCGAGAGCCTGCCCACCTGTACACAGCCCGGCGCCAAGCTGGAGATCACCCGCTGCAGCTGCTGCAGCGAGGTGCTCAAAAGTGAGACTCAGACGGTGTCCGCCCTGGGCCACAGCTGGGCCCCTGCTGCCTACGTTTGGGCAGCGGATTACAGCGCAGTTACCGCCTCGCGTACCTGCACGCGTGACCCTGCCCATGTGGAAACGGAGACGGTTCCCACCACCGCAGAGGTGACGAAGGAAGCAACCGAGCAGTCTGGCGGCGAGATCACCTATACTGCCGTCTTTGCAAACAAGGCCTTTGCCACCCAAATCAAGGTGGTCGCCACGCCCAGGACAGAGGATCCGGATGGCCCGATCCCCGGCCTGCCCTGCAGCGGCGGTCCGGACTGCCCTGGCAACGTCTTCTCCGATATGCCGGCAAAGGGCAGCTGGGCCCATGATGCCATTGACTGGGCGGTTGTCCGCAGAGTGACCACCGGCACCGGCGCCACTACCTTCAGCCCGGATGCCGGCTGTACCCGGGCCCAGGTGGTCACCTTCCTGTGGCGGGCGGCAGGGGAGCCGGAGCCTCACACAGACTCCAATCCCTTCCTGGACGTGTCGGCGGGCACCTTCTACTACAAGGCGGTTTTGTGGGCGGTAGAGAAGAAAATCACCGCCGGTACCAGCGCCACCACCTTCAGCCCCGATGCAACCTGCATCCGCGCGCAGATTGTCACCTTCCTCTGGCGGTTTGAGGGCGAGCCCGCGCCATCAAGCGCCGCCAATCCCTTCGGGGATGTCCAAGCGGGGGCGTTTTACGAAAAGGCGGTGCTGTGGGCCTCCGAGGCCGGGGTCACGGCGGGTACCAGCCCCACCGCGTTCAGCCCGCTCAACACCTGCACCCGGGCCCAGGTGGTCACCTTCCTGTACCGGGATCTAATGGGAGCATAAACCAAGATGCCCTGTGCCAGCGTCTGTGCGGCCACAGGGCATGCTTCAGCGGCATTGATGAGACGCCGCAGAGAGAACAAAAAAACTCCGCAAATCCATAGGATTTGCGGAGCTTTTGGAGCTGTTACCCGGATTTGAACCGGGGACCTCATCCTTACCAAGGATGCGCTCTACCGGCTGAGCTATAACAGCGTTTCGCAGTCAGCTTCGTTATTATATCAAAAAAAACGGAAATGTCAAGCATTATTTTCCGTTTTTTCAAAAAATCTTCCCCCGGGCAGTCTCCGGCCGGGAAAGAGGACACCGGCCCGGCAGGGGAGACCTGCCGGGCCGATACTGCACTCAGCCCCAAAGGGCGGAGAGCATGGGGATTACCTGCTTTTTCCGGCTCATCACACCGGGCAGGAACAGGGTGTTGCCCTTCACCTCGGTGTTGAAGGCCTGGGCAATGTCGTCGGGGTTGCCCAGGAAAATCAACTGGGTGCCCTCCAAAAGCACGTCTGTCAGCATCAGGATCATAATGTCATAGCCCTTTTCGGCCTTGTCCTTGCGCATCTGGTCCAGGAACTCCTCCTTGCGGTCAAGCATGGATACCGAGTCCACACAGGTGATCTGGCTGACGCCCAGATAGTGCCCCGCAATGTGGAAGTCCTTAAAGTCGGTGTACATGAGGTCCTTGGCGGATTTGTCTCCGCCCAGGGAGGCGGCAAAGATAAACTGTCCCAGCTCATCCAGCGACAGTCCTGCAATCCGGGCCAGGCGCTCGGCGATGATCCGGTCCCTGGAAGTGGCAGTGGGGGATTTAAAGATGACCGTGTCAGAGATAATGGCGGCGCACATCAGACCGGCCATTTTTTTCGAGGGCATCAGCCCCTTCTCCTGGTACATCTCTGCCACAATGGTGGTGGAGCTGCCCACAATCTCGTTGCGGAAGAAAATGGGGTTGTTGGTCTGGATGTCGGCCAGCCTGTGGTGGTCAATGATGCCCAGCACCTCAGCCTGGTCCAGCCCGGGCACGGATTGGGCCAGCTCGTTGTGGTCCACCAGCACCACCTTTTTCCGCCTGGGCTTAATCAGGTGGTATCTGGAAAGGGTGCCCACCACCTTTTCGTTCTCATCCAGAATGGGGTAGCAGCGGTAACGGCTCTTGGAGACCACCTCACGCACGTCGTCGATGTAGTCCTCCAGGTGGAAGGTGACCATGTCATAGGTCTGGCAGATCCGGGCAATGGGGATGGACTGGAAGATCAGCCGGGCTGCCCGATAGGCGTCAAAGGGGGTGGAGATGATGCAGGTTTTGGTTTTCAGATCCCGCAGCTCCGGGCTCAGTTCGGCCTCGCACAGGATCAGGCACTGGATGTTGGACTCCAACGCCCAGCGGATGACCTCGGGCTGATCACCGCAGATGGCGATATAATCCTCTCCGTTGAACAGCAGCTGATCCGAACCCTTGGGCAGGGCAAAGATCACTTCGCCTGAGATGGTGTCCACAATGCTGCCCGCCTCGTTGAGCACCCGGCCCTCCAGCACGGAGAGCAGATTGAACAGGGGAATGTCATGGACCACCGGGTCGGTGATGGTTTTCATGTCGTAGGTTGCCACGTCGCCGGAGGAGAGCATTCCGTAAAGGGTGCCGTCCTCGTTGGTCACGGGGATGGCGGCAATGGCGGAATCACTCTGCAAAATGGACCAGCCTCTGTCAACGGTCAGGGCGGCGCTCAGGGCAGGGGGGGTATCAAATTCCAGGTCCTTCACCTGGGTCCGGACGTTTTTGATGAGCACCGGGGGCTCAAAGCCGAACCGGTTCAAAATCCGCTTGGACTCATCGTTCAGATGGCCCAGCCGCGCCGCCACATAGCCCCGTTCGCCCAGGGCGTTCTGCAGGGCAGAGAAGGACATGGCGGAAACGATGGAGTCGGTGTCCGGGTTGCGGTGACCGGTGACAAATACTTGTTCCATGTAGAGACCTCCTGTGGATAGATATCTATATTATCCTATTTTTCCCCCCATTTGTCAATCGCAGGGACTCGTCCTTTTTCCGGTTTTTTCATGTGTTTTTTGGCAGATACTACAAAAAGCGCCGGGGGGTCTTGCAAGGTTGGGGAGTTTCCGGTATAATAAGGGCGGCGGAAAGCCGCCAAATAAAGATGTAAGGGAGACTGAATGCATGAAAAGAAGCCTTTCCGTATTTCTGGTCCTGGCCCTGCTGCTGAGCCTGCTGCCCATGACGGTGGCAGCTGCAGACGCAGAGACTGTGGAGTTTGCGGTGCTCTCCACCACAGACATCCACGGCAAGTGCTGGGACACCAACGTCCTCACCGGCGGGGCGGAGAACAACAATATGCTCCGCGTTTCCACCGCAGTGGCACAGTACCGGGAGACCTACGGGGACAATCTCCTGGTGATCGACAACGGCGATCTGTACCAGGGCACCCCGGTTTCCGTGGTGCAGCTGGGCAAGATCACCTCCGGCGAGAGCGATCTGCCGCCGGCCATGGCCCTGTGCCTGGCGGAAATCGGCTATGACGCCTCTGTCCTCGGCAATCACGAGTTCAACTATCCCTGGACCACCATGACCAAGGCCTACGACTATCTGGCCTCCAGGGGGGTGCCCGTCATCACCGCCAACCTCTACTACGACGGCAGCGACGGCGTACACCAGCGGGGGGAGAACGTCTTCCAGCCCTATCTGGTCAAAACCTTCAAAATCGGCGACACCGAGCACAAAATCGGCGTTCTGGGCTTTGAGAACACCGACTGCACCCGTTGGGACGTGCCGGACAATTACCCCGGCATTGTCTTCGCCCATCCCGATAACACCTCCATGTCCATGGCCTGGGAGGCCCAGCGCTACATCCCACAGATGAAGGCGGAGGGCTGCGAATTCATCATTGTGTCCTATCACTCCGGCACCGGCTCTGCCTCCGGCGAGCTGGTCTTCGGCCAGAACACCGAGGGCCAGGTCACTCGCATGATCACCGAGTGCGAGGGCATCGATATGGTCATCGCCGGCCACGACCACTCCAGCACCTACTCCAACACCTATCTCAACGACAAGAACGGCAAGCCCGTCCTGGTGGTCAACGGCGGCGGCCAGCAGCTGACCCAGTCGGTCTTCTCCTTCCGGGAAGAGGACGGCGTCCTGCGCTACGACATCAAATCCACCCAAAACCTCAAACTGGCAAATTATGCCTCCGATGAGGCCCTCAAGGCCAAGCTCCAGCCCTACGCGGACATGGCCGAGGCCTATGTGAACCAGACCGCCGGTACCGCTGTGGGCACCTGGGACACCTCTTCCAAATACTACCTGCAGCAGACCGACACCATGGATCTGATTAACTGCGCCCAGATGGATTACGGCACCAAGTATCTGGCCAAGAAGTACGACACCCCCGAAAAGCTGGAGGCCCTCTACGCGGCCACCGGGCTGGACCATCTGGAGGTGGATATGTCCTCTACCTCCGCCGTCACCAGCAACAGCTACTACGTCCAACCCGGCGAGATCACCATGAAGACCATCGTCCAGATGTACCGCTTTGACAACAACGTCCTGTACCTGCTGCCCCTGACCGGAGCACAGATCAAGGCCATCCTGGAGCAGAACGCCTCCACCCGTCTCAAGGCGGTGGTGCGCAACGGCAGCGTCTCCTACACCACCATCGGCGAAAACTTCACCAACCCCGTCTTCGGCGGCCTGAACTTCACCTACGATATGTACCAGCCCGAGGGCAGCCGCGTGGTCATTGAGGGCTTCTCCAACGGCAGAGCCTTTGATTTGGAGAAGACCTACATTGTGGCCTGCAACTCCTACCACCTGGGCAACACCGGCTGCGGCTTCGGCGCCTACAGCACCACTGACTCCATCTGGAACCAGAACGACGACCTGGCCGGCGGCAACGTCCAGGAAGTCCTGCTGGAGTACATCCAGGACAAGGGCGAAATCACCACCGAGCCCTTCACCTGGTCCTGGAAGCTGGACTACACCGGCGACCCGGACGCCCCCACCGAGCTGGTAGGCGACTTTGCCGCCAAGAAGGTGGATACCGTTGCCGACGGCGACGAAATTGTCATCTACTATGACGCGGAATCCACCGTGATCGGCCTGGAGCCCGCCGCCGACAACCGCCGTCTGGATTCTGTGAACGCCACCGTCCAGGGCGAGTATCTGGCAGCCTCCGACAAGGCCGCGGTCTTCACCGTGGGCATGGTGGACGAGGAACAGGGCATCTTCACCCTGAAGAGCGAAAAGGGCTATCTCACCACCGGGGCCACCGGCAACAGCCTGGGCTTTGGGGACGAATCCGGCGAGCTGGCCCAGTGGAAGCTGGAGCCCGTGGAGGGCGGCTTCCACATCATGAGCGTGGGCGTTGCTCACAACGGCAACCACAACCAGGCCATTGAGTGGTACACCGGCTTCACCACCTACGGCGTCAAGGACACCGCAATTTATCTGTTCAATATTTACAAGCTCCAGCCCACTGCCAAGCGGGCCGCGGAGATTGAGGACGGCGGCAAGTACGCCATCTACTATGACGACGAGAGCCTCACCCTGGCCGACACCGAAAACAGCGGCGGCCTTGGCAGCGTGAAGAACACCGTCTCCGGCCCCTTCCTGATGCTCCCCGTGGCGGAGAACACCCTGGTGGTCACCGCCCATGTGGACGCGGAGGGCAGAATCGACTTCACCACCGACGAGGGCAAGCATCTCACCTCCGGGGCCACCGGCAACAGCCTTTCTCTGACCGACGAGCTGGCAGAAAACGACTGCAGCCTCTGGACGCTCACCGCCGTGGAGGGCGGCTTCCACATCATGAATGTGGGCGCCAACTACAACGGCAACCACAACCAGGCCCTGGAGTACTACTCCGGCAAGTTCACTGTCTACGGCGTTAAGGACACCGGCGCCTATCTGTTCAACCTCTATCAGCTCCCCGCCGAGGAGGAGCCCGATACCCTGAAGTTTGAGGTGGTGAAGGACAGCTCCAATTCCACCCGCTTCGGTCATGTAGATATCAACATCTCCGTGGAGGAGTTCCTGGAGCTCTTCCAGCTGGGCGACATCGTCACCGTCACCGTCAACGGCTTCACCTTTGACGCCCCTGTGGTCACCAACTATGACGACGTGGATACCGGCAACTACCTGCTGCGCTGCGCCAACGGCAAGAAGGTGGTCACCCTGGCCATCAACTACGGCCAGATCGGCGTCCGCTCCGGCCTGCTGGAGGCCGTGGAGGGCGGCTACGCCTTCAAGGAAGGGCTGGAATGGCCCATGTTCGCCACTGTAGAGCTGAAGCAGGCCGGCGGCTATGCCGATGAGCTGTCTGTCCGCAAGCTGACCCGCACCAACGAGCGCTCCGACTATGCGGATCTGAGCGACGCTGCGTTTGCCAACTTCCGTGCCGTTGCCACCACCGGCATGGGCGAGAACCGGCTGTACCGGTCCTCCAGCCCCATCGACCCGGATCTGGGCCGCAACACCTACGCCGACGCCGCCGCCAAGGAGGCCGGCGTGAAGACCTTCATCAACCTGGCGGACACCGAGACTGACGCCAAGGCCTTTGAGGGTTACGCAGATACCTACTACGCCACCCAGACCGTCAAGTTCCTGGGTCTGCCTGTGGCCTTCACCAGCGACGAGTTCAAGGCCGGCCTGGCCGAGGGCTACAGATTCATCGCCGCCAACGAGGGCCCGTATCTCATCCACTGTCTGGAGGGCAAGGACCGCACCGGCCTGTCCGTGGCCGTGCTGGAGGCCCTGATGGGCGCAGGTCTGGAGGAGATCCAGGCGGACTACCTGCAAACTTATGTCAACTACTTCGAGGTGCAGGAGCACAAACATCTGCCTCTGACCGAGGCCCAGGAGACCGTGCTCAAGGGCATCATCACCAAGAACCTGGGCATCATCTTTGATGCCGAGCTCACTGCCGACACCGACCTGGCCGCCGAGGCCGAGGCCTATCTCACCGAGTTGGGCCTGACCACCGAGGAAATTGCCGCCGTGAAGACCAACCTGGGCGCACAGACCCAGCGTGTGGAGTTTGAAGACGTGCAGGATCCGAATAGATTCTACTACGTACCGGTGTACTGGGCAGTGGAGAACGAGATTACCAACGGCATGAGCGCCACGCTCTTTGCCCCCGATAACAACTGCACCCGTGGCCAGGTAGTCACCTTCCTGTGGCGTGCGGCGGGCAAGCCCGGCCATGAGACCACCGAGAATCCCTTCACCGACGTGGACGAAAAGGCCTTCTACTATGACGCTGTTCTCTGGGCAGTGGAGAACGAGATTACCAACGGCATGAGTGCCACCACCTTTGCGCCCAACGGCAACTGCACCCGTGGCCAGGTAGTCACCTTCCTGTACCGGTTTGCGGGCAAGCCCACAGTGGAGCAGACCGCGTCCGCCTTCACCGATCTGCGCGCCGGCGCCTATTACACCGACGCAGTGGCCTGGGCCGTGGCCAACGACATCACCAACGGCCTGAATGCTACCACATTCGCGCCTGAGAACTACTGCAACCGTGGGCAGGTGGTCACCTTCCTGTACCGGCAGCAGAGTGCTCCGGCACCCACTGCACCCACCGCACCCACCCAGCCCACCACTGAGGGCTGATCCACCATGCAAGAGGGCAGGGGCTTCGGCCTCTGCCCTCTGAATCATAAAGGGGAGGGGAGCAGGTTTTTTGAATTATTTGCAAGAAACCTCTTGACAAATCGGGACTTAGGGTGTATATTAACTAAGCTGTTTTGTGAAGCAGCACCGCAAACGACCTGGAGTGGTATCGAAGCGGTCATAACGAGCACGACTGGAAATCGTGTGTACGTCAAAAGCGTACCGAGGGTTCGAATCCCTCCCACTCCGCCATGAAAAAAGCGCTTTTTGTCTACCAGACAAAAGCGCTTTTTTCAACGAAATCCGTCCTTTCGGACGGGTGAAATCTACCTTCGGTGGGTGAAATCGCTTCGCGGTGAAATCCCGCTTCGCGGGGTGCGGGACGGATTTCATTTCACCCGAGGACGAAGTCCGAGGATTTCACCAATGGCATTGGCCGTTGATTTCACCGCGGCCGGGGCCGCGATTTCACTGTTGCTCTTTCAGGTTCCATATGATATGATGTTCACGAGGTGACTTCTATGGCTGAAAGCAAACTTGCCGCACTCTCAATGGATTTTGCTGTTAAAGTACTGAGACTGTGTGATAGTATCAAGGGTCATTATTCCCTTGTCAATCAGTTGGAACGTTCCGGTACCTCAATCGGCGCAAACATTCGGGAAGCAAACTATGCGCACAGCAGACCGGATTTTATTGCAAAATTTCAAATTGCACTGAAAGAATGCTATGAAACAGAATACTGGCTTGAATTGCTGGAAAGGGCAGAGATACGTAAAGATGAAACTATTTCTGCTTTGCTTCACGATTGCGGCTCTATTCGCAGATTGCTTATTTCTTCAATCAACACAGCAAAGCAAAACATGGAAACAAAGTGACAATCCGGATTTTTGTGGTGCTGAATATGGATCAGGTATTTGAATCATGGTCCATGGTCCAGGGGACGGTTCTGTGGACCACAGTCATAAATAGTTTGATTTTCAAGCGGTTTTCACTGTAACTGCACGGATTTTCGCAAAAGAATCTCCCGGTCGGGTGCTCCGGCCGGGAGTTTTTTGCGGCCGGCCTGCAAGGCTGCGTCCTACCGTGCGCGCAAAAAATTATCGCCCACTGCCTTGTCAGCAGGGCGATTTTCGAGTATAATATACTATCTGATGGTTTCAACATATCACAAAGGAGGCAGCCTATGAGAATCGGCATCATCGGGGCCGGGGCCTCGGGAATGGCGGCGGCAATCACTGCAGCCCACACCGCGCAGAACCAGATCCTGCTCTTTGAACGTCAGGCCCGGGTGGGCCGCAAGCTGATGGCCACGGGCAACGGCCGGTGCAATCTCACCAATCGCCGTGCCGGTATCCAGAGCTACCACGGCAGCCGTCCGGGCTTTGTCCAGCCCGCCCTGCGGGAGTTTTCTGTGGACAACACCTTGAATTTCTTTGAGGCCCTGGGCCTATACACCGTCACCGAGGAGGGCGGCCGGGTTTACCCCTACTCTGACCAGGCCAACAGCGTGGTGGACGTGCTCCGCTTTGCCCTGGACCGGAAAAATATCGAGCTGCACCTGGGCACCGAGATCACCGCCGTCAAGCGGGAGGCAGAGGGCTTTTTGCTCCGGGCCGGAGAACAGACCTTTCTGGTGGACCGGCTGATCGTCAGCTGCGGCGGCGTGGCCGGGGGCAAGCTGGGGGGCAGTCTGTCCGGCTACCAGCTGCTGCGCAGCCTGGGCCACCACTGCACCAAGCTCTACCCCTCCCTGGTCCAGCTGAAAACCGACCCCACCCTGGTCCGGGGGCTCAAGGGGGTACGGGCCAACGCCGCCCTGGAGCTGCTGCTGAACGACACCCTCCTGGCCACCGCCAGGGGCGAGGTGCAGTTTACAGAGTACGGGGTCTCCGGCCCTGCGGTGTTTGACCTGTCCAGGGCAGCCTCCACCTGCGAGGGGGGCGTGCTGCGGCTGAACCTGCTGCCGGATCTGAGCACGGAGAGTCTGCTCTCGTCCCTGTGCATCCGGATCTCCCGGCTGCCTCGGCTGAAGTGTGAGGATTTACTCACCGGCATCCTCCACAATCGGCTGGGCCGCGTGATTCTGAAGGCCTGCCAGATCCCCCTGGAGCAGCCTATTACCTCCCTGAACTGGAAGCAGCTCACCGCCGCGGTAGAGCTCTGCCACGGCCTGGAGCTGGAGCTCAGGGGCACCATGGGCATGGAGCACGCCCAGGTCACCGCCGGGGGTATCTGCCTGGAGGAGTTTGACCCCGACACCCTCCAAAGCCGCCTGGTGCCCGGCCTGTACGCCACCGGCGAGGTGCTGGACATCGACGGAGACTGCGGGGGCTACAATCTGCAGTGGGCCTGGTCCTCGGGCCAGCTGGCGGGGCAGCTCCGCCGGGGCAAATGCTGACGGTCCGGGATCTGGCCGTGCCCGTGCGGCACGATGCGTCCATGCTGCTGTATCTGGCGGCCCGGGCTTTGAAACTCCCTGCCTCAGAGATCTCTCAACTCAAAATCCGCAAGCGCTCTCTGGACGCCAGGAAGAAAGACCGGCTCCAGTACATCTACACCGTGGACGTCTCCACCCGCCACA
Source organism: uncultured Clostridia bacterium (assembly GCA_946617435.1). GTDB lineage: Bacteria > Bacillota > Clostridia > Oscillospirales > Oscillospiraceae > JAFRPC01. The sequence continues at coordinate 57,735 of CAMOKD010000003.1, forward strand.
GCGAAAACCGGGTGCTCAAGCAGTGCCGCAACCCCAAGGTCAGCCTGGCCAGTCCGGACTGGTACAAGCCCCCGAAGGCCGCCGCTCAGCCGGCGCACCGGCCCCTGGTGGTGGGCTTTGGCCCGGCGGGGATCTTTGCGGCCCTGGTGCTGGCCAAGGCCGGGCTCCGGCCCCTGGTGATTGAGCGGGGCCAACCGGTGGAGGACCGGCAGCGGGCGGTGGAGGCCTTCTTTGCCGGCGGCCCTCTGAATCCAGAATCCAACGTCCAGTTTGGAGAGGGGGGCGCAGGCACCTTCTCTGACGGCAAGCTGAACACCGGCACCAAGAACCCCCGCATCGCCTGGGTGCTGCAGCAGCTGGCCGCCCACGGCGCCCCGGAGGAGATCACCTACGACGCCAAGCCCCATGTGGGCACCGACGTGCTGCGCCATGTGGTGACGGGCCTGCGGCAGACAATCCTCTCCCTGGGGGGCGAAATCCGCTTTGAAACCCGGCTGATCGGCCTGGAGCAGTCCGGCGGCCGGCTCACCGGGGCGCGGCTGCTGGGGCCGGCAGGGGAGGAGACCGTCCCCTGCACCCAGCTGATCCTGGCCCCGGGGCACAGCGCCCGGGATACCTTCACCTGGCTGTATGAACAGGGCTTTGCCATGGAGGCCAAACCCTTCTCCATGGGGGTGCGGATCGAGCAGCCCCAGGCCATGGTGGACCTGGCCCAGTACGGGGCTGACCGGGAGACCCTGGGTCTGCCGCCGGCGGACTACAAGCTCTCGGTCCACCTGCCGGACGGCACCTCGGCCTACACCTTCTGTATGTGTCCGGGGGGCTACGTGGTGGCCGCCGCCTCCGAGAACGGGGGCGTGGTGACCAACGGCATGTCCAACCACGACCGGGCGGGGCAGAACGCCAACGCCGCCCTGCTGGTGACCCTGCTGCCCCAGGATTTCCCGGAGGACGACCCCCTTTCCGGCATGCGCTGGCAGCGCCGGCTGGAGCAGGCGGCCTTTGCCGCCGGGGGCGGGGACTACCGGGCCCCGGCCCAACGGGTAGGGGATTTTCTGGCCCGGCGGCCTACCCAGGCCCTGGGCAAGGTGCTGCCCAGCTACCGCCCCGGGGTGCAGCTTTGCGACCTGCACCAGGTGCTACCGCCCCGGATCACCGACGTGCTGGAGCGGGCCCTGCCGGAGCTGGGCAAGAAGCTCCGGGGCTTTGACGATCCCGACGGAGTCCTGACTGCCCCCGAAACCCGCTCCTCCTCTCCTGTGCGCCTGCTGCGGGGAGAGGATTGCCAGAGTCTCAGTCTGGCGGGGCTCTTCCCCTGCGGGGAGGGCGCAGGCTACGCGGGGGGCATTGTCTCCGCCGCGGTGGACGGCATCGTCTGCGCCGAGGCCCTGATTGCGTCCTTGGAGAGATAGAAAGCCGTTGCATTTTCCACCGGAATATGCTATGCTAATATGCGTCCCGCCGTCGGCAGACGGGGGTAACGAAAAACCAAAGGCAAAGGAGGGAGTACTGCCATGCGAAAACTGCTGCTGACCATTGCGGTGGTGTTTCTGCTCGCCGGCACGGTGTATGCCGAGGGCACCTCGGTGAAGGATATGCAAACCGACGTCACCGTGGCCAGCGACGGCGCCTGCCAGGTGGTGCTCACCTGCCAGATGGCCTTCTCCGGGGAAGAGAGCTTCACCCTGCCCATTGCTTATGAGGCCAAAAATATCACCGTTTCCGGCGCGGAGTTTACCCGCCGGCGGGAAAACGGCACCACGCTGCTGACGCTCCAGGGCACCCAGAGCGGGGAAAAGCAGCTGGTGATCTCCTATCACCTGGCGGAGACCGTGGTGGACAAGGGCGACAGCCAGGACTTTGCCGTGACCCTGCTCTATCCCGCCTGGACCTGCCCCATTGAGCGCTACCACTTCACCGTCACCCTGCCTGCGGAGTTTGAGGGCTATCCCACGGTGCTCAGCGGCTACTACGGCGACCTGATTGACAACTACATGGAGTTCCAGATCCAGGACGGCGTCATCCACGCCGAGCTCAACCCCAAGCAGACGCTACAGGACCACGAGTCCATGACCCTGCAGCTCACCCTGCCGGAGAGCTACTTTGACCTGCGCTTCCTGGCGGGCAAGACCACCCAGGTGGACAACATGGTCATGCTGATGATGCTGGGTCTGTGCGTGGTGTACTGGGTCATCTTTATCCGGGGCCCGCTGGTAATTCCCAAGCGCCAGGCCATGCCCCCGGTGGGGGGCAACGCCGGAGACATCCCCTATGTGCTCACCGGCGGAAAGGCGGACCTGGCCCTGATGGTGATCCAATGGGCCACCCTGGGGTATCTCAGCATCCACCGGGTCAGAAAAAAAGGGCTCTATCTCCAGCGGGAGATCGACATGGGCAATGAGTGCAAGCCCCACGAGATTGCCATCTTCAAAACCCTGTTCCGCCGGGGGGACCACTGCGACGTGCGCAGTGCGGAGTACGTCCAGGCCCGGCAGGACGCCGCCTCCCGCACCAAGGACCAGCTGGAGGAGAAGATTTTTTCACCCCACGGCGCCAGTGTGGGCCTGCTCCATCTGGGCGGCGTGCTGGCGGGGCTGAGCCTGTGCCTGGGCATGCTGGATCTTTACGTGGCGCCCCAGAGCTGGCGCTGGTTTGTCATTGTGCCCCTGACCCTTCTGGGGGCCCTGGCCAGCTTCCTGGTCCAGCGGCTGGGGGGCTGCACCCTGCGCCGGCACACCCTGCGGGCTATGGTACTGGGCCTTTTGGGGGCGGTGTACCTGGTGGTGCTGGGGCGGCTGTCCGGCAGCGGCAGACTGACGGCCCTGAATCTGGCGGCCCAGCTGGCCATCGGCCTGGCCACCCGGCTGGGGGGCAAGCGCAGCCGGCCGGGCACGGCCCAGGCCCAGGAGCTGCTGGGCTTCCGCCGGTATCTGCTCGCCACGCCGTCGGAGCATTTCCGCGCCCTGCTTGCAGCGGACGGCCAGTATTTCTACCGGATCCTGCCCTACGCCGACGCCCTGCGGGTGGCCAAGCTCTTTGTGGGCGCCTTTGACCGCCAGCGGGTGGAGCCCTGTGACTGGCTGGCCTGGGAGGGCAAAACCCCAAAAACCGTGGCGGGCTTTTATGCCCTGTATCTGCGCCTGACGGCCCTGCTCCGCGGGGAGCGGCCGCCCCGGGCAAGGAGAAGACGGTAACAACAAAAAAACAACCCGGGCGCTGCCCGGGTTTGCCATTGTCGGAGGTAAAGGATGTACGACGTTGTTCTCTCCCCCTGCCCGGATTACCGGCAGGAGCACTGTCTGGCGGCCCTGGAGGCGGCGCTGACTCCCATCGGCGGGCTGGACTGGGTCAAGCCCGGGATGCGGGTGGGCATCAAGGCCAACCTGGTGGCCGCCATGAAGCCGGAAACCGCCGTTACCACCCATCCGGCCCTGCTGGGGGCCCTGTCCCAGCTGCTGCGGCAGCGGGGGGCGGTGCCGGTGATCGGCGACAGCCCCGGCAACCTGTTCAACGGCCCCGTGCTGCACCGGGTGTATCACACCGCCGGCCTCACCGAGCTGGACGCGGAGCTCAACGAGAATTTTGACACCCTGGAGTGTGAATTCCCCCAGGCCGCGGTGTGCAAAACCTTCACCGCCACCGCCTGGCTGAAGGACTGCGACGGCATTATCAACTTCTGCAAGCTCAAGTCCCACGGCATGATGGGCCTGTCCGGGGCGGCCAAAAACCTCTTTGGCACCATTCCCGGCACCATGAAGCCGGAGTACCACTTCCGCTTTCCCGACGCCATGGACTTTGGCCGGATGATCGTGGATCTGGACGAGTACTGGAAGCCCCAGCTCCACCTGGTGGACGCGGTGGTGGCCATGGAGGGCAACGGCCCCACTGCCGGCACCCCCCGGCCCGTGGGCTGCGTGCTGGCGGGGCGGAATCCCCACAGCCTGGACCTGCTGCTGGCCAGACTCATCGGCCTGCCTCCGGCGGAGATCCCCACCCTGGCTGCTGCCCTGGAGCGAAACCTCTGTCCCGGGGCGGCGGAGGAGCTGTCCATCCTGGGCCCCTGGCAGGATTTTGTCCAGCCCGGGTTTGAAACCGTGGCCCAGCGCAGCGGGCTGCAGTTTCAGAATGTGGCCCGGGGCAGGGCAGGGGCCCTGTTCAGCAGCTTTCTCCAGCGCAGCATTGCCCCCCGGCCCCAGGTGGAGGCGGCGGCGTGCATCGGCTGCGCCAAGTGCGCGGGCATCTGCCCGGCCAAGGCAATCACCATGCGGCGCAAGCTGCCGCAGATTGACCGCTCCGCCTGTATCCGCTGCTTCTGCTGCCAGGAATTCTGCCCCAAGGGGGCCATGAAGGTCAAACGCCCGCCCCTTGCCAGGCTGCTCACATAAGTCCGCCGGGGCGCGCCGCATCGTACAAACCTGCGGCGCGCCCCCGGCTTTTTGCGGTTTTCGGCAGGCCTGGCCGGCATCGGGGGCGGTCAGGCTGCAGTTTGGCCCTCCGGCCTGCGCAGCAGCTCTGCCAGCCCGGCTGCCAGCAGCAACAGGCCAAAGCCCTTTTCCAGCACCGGCCCGCCCACAAACCGGCCCAGCCACAGCCCCAGGCCCCCGGCAGCCATCCCCGCCAGGGCGCCGGGCACCGCCACGTCCCAGCGTACCAGCCGGCCCCGGCTGTGCAGGGCCAGCCCTGCCCCGGCGGAGGGCAGGAAGAACAGCAGATTGACAAACCGGGCTGTCTCTGCCGCCAGCCCCGCCGGTCCAGTGAGCCACAGCATAAGCAGGCTCCCGCCGCCCACGCCCATGGCGGAGAGCAGCCCGCAGCCCAGAGCGATGAAAAACCCGCTCATCCCAGCAGCCTCCTGATCCCGGCCCAGAGCAGCAGTACTGCAAAGCCTCTGCGCAGCCAGACCAGGGGGATCCTGCGGTACAGCAGCCCTCCGGCAGCGCCGCCCAGGGCCCCGCCCAGCAGGACGGGCAGCATTCCCCCGGGCAGTCGGGCCCCGCCCCAAAAGGCGGCCAGGGCCGTGACGGCACAGACCGGCAGCATCACCGCCAGCCCCGTGGCATACCGCTCTCTGCCCTGGAGGGCGGCCCCCAGCAGCGGCAGCAGCACCATGCCGCCCCCTGCCCCCAGCAGCCCGCTTACCAGGCCCGCAGCTGCCCCTGCCAGGGCCCCGCGGCAGCCGGGCTGGAGGCTTTGCACCTTTTCCATTTGCAGCCCTCCCGTCAAAAAAAGCTCTCCGGACAGTGTGTCCGGAGAGCCGTTGTTTTATACGGTTTTGCGATTTTTACTGGGCAGTGGTGTTGGAGTAGAAGGTCAGGTTGGTGTTGGCGTGGGCGAGCAGCTCCTCGTCCAGGGTAATGGTGTTCACCGCGCTGGCCTCATTGAACCAGGCCTCCTGGGCCTTGGACTCCAGGGCACTCTCCACCAGGCTGTACTGATAGGTGGTCTCCTCCATGTGGTCAAAGCGGACGATGTAGTAGTAGTTCGCGTCCTCAAAGCGCTGGATGTCGCCCTCCTTGCGGGCGGTGTCGTACAGGAAGTCCTGCAGACCCTCTACCGCGGTGTAGGACTGGCGGCTCACGGCAGAGGCGGTGGAGTTGTAGCTGTTGGCCTCCAGCAGGGCAGCGTAGTCCTCGGTGCTCATGCCGCCCTTCAGGGCCTCGTCAAACACAGCCAGCTTGTCCTCGGGGGTGGGGGTGCCTTCCTCAGCGTTCTCGTCCACAGCCTTGGAGATGGAGGTGACAAAGGCCATAGCCCGCTGGTAGTCGTTGGTATCCCGGCCGTCAAACCGGACCACGATGTACTTCACGCCCTCATCATCGGGGAAGAGCTCGGTGTCGCCCGCCTTGCGGCCGGCATCGAACAGCCACTCCACGGCGGCCTCGTTCAGGGTGCCCACGGCGTTGGCCTTGTTGTAGGTGGCGGAGCTCACGCCCTCGGGCAGGGTCTCAGCCTTGGGCAGCTCGGCGGCCAGGGCCTCGGCCTCGGCCTGGTTGGCCTGCTTGGCCTCGTCGGTGTAGGTGGTGTTGCCGTCGTCGTCGGTGTCCCCCTCGGCGGAGAAGGCCTTGTAGGAATAGCTCACCAGGTCGTAGTCGTCGGGGTTCTCGGCGTACTCAGCGGCAACCTCTTCGGCAGTGGGCTTGAAGGTCTCGTTCATCTGGTTTACATAACCGCTGTAGGTCTGGATGATCTCCAGGTAGTGACGGTAGCTGTCCAGATCGCAGCCGGAGCCGAACCGGGCGTTCATATACTGCTTCAGGTCGGCACCGTAGCTCTCGGCCTCGGTTTTCAGGTTGTCCACAGCGGTGTCGATGGCGGTCTTGTCGTCGTCGGTCAGGGTGTAGCCGGCCTTGACTGCGGCGTCGTAGATGTTGAGCACCTGCTCCACAGAGGTGTTGGTGTTCTCTTTGAAGAAATCCTCCCAGGTCTGATCCTCACCGTACTGCTGCTCCGCCAGGGGCACGTTGGCCTGGATCATGCCGAACTGCATATACATCTGGGCGTAGTTGGAGGCAGTGGCGTTGTAGAAGTAATCGTACTCCGGCACGGTGATGGAGCGCTCGCCCACCGTGGCCACAGGGGCCTTGACGTCGTAGTCGGGGGCGTACTTCTTTGCGCGGATGGCAAAGGCCAGGCCCACAATGGCCGCCACAGCCAGAACTGCCACGCAGATAAACAGCAGATTATTGCGCTTTTGTGCCTGCTTGGTCTTCTGTGCTTCCTGGAATTTCGGGGACAGGCCGCCCTGATCCAGTTCCTTGCGCTTTTTCTTAGACGCAGATGCACTCATGGTTTCATCCATCCTCTCAAATTGTGTGCTTCTGTACAGTGCCCTGTAATCAGATAGCATACATTATAACGCCAATCCCGGTGACTTGCAAGTGGAAAAAGCGCAAAAAAAGCGGTTTTTCTGAAAAAACAGAAAAACCGTCCGCCGCCGCACCGCCCTTTGCAGGAATTTTGGGTAAAGAAAACCCCGCTGTGGCCGTGTGTACCCGTTTATAACCTGCACGAAAAAGGGCAGGTGGGTTGCCTCTCCGCGGCTTCGCTGTTCCCAACGTCCACCCACGGTCGCGGCCGGGGCGGGAGGTCTACAATCCAACACGGAAGTATCAGGCATCCCTGAGATATGATGTGGGTTTAAAGGGGTACATCACGCACCAAGCAGGGTGTTCAAATGAAGTTATTCGGCGTCCTCGTCCTCTTCGGGCTCCTCCTCGTACTCGTCCAGCAGCAGCTCGTACACCGCGGCCAGCTCGTCCTCGTCGGTGACTGCAAGGAGCATTTCCTCACCGTCTTCCTCGGAGACCTTCAGGACGCTGACCTCCAGCTCGACCTCTTCCTCCTGGCCGGCGGGGCAGACCCCCAGATAGGTGGCGCCGCAGTACTCCACAGAGGCCAGGACCTCCAGCTCGTATTCCACGCCGTCTTCGTCGGTGATGGTGATGAAGTCGTCGCCGTAGAGATTGCTCATCGAAAAATCCTCCGCAAACGGGATGCCGGACCGGCTCCCGGGATGCTTCTATTTTACCCGGTTCGGGCCGGAAAATCAAGAGGCATCCTGCCGATTGGTGCTTGGCAATTTTCGTAAAATTACAGGGCAGTTTTTGTGCAAGCTCACAAAAAATAAAAAATCGGGGCTAGGAATTTCCCTTTTGATGGTATATAATAGATGATGCAAACCAAGCCCGTCTTGTGAGACGGGCGGATCGGAGGGCCTATGAACAACCAAAGCAACGGGAAAAAGACCAAAAAGAAGGCCGACGAGCCCGGCGGCCTGGCAGGGTCTGTCTATATTATATATCACGATCTGGTGTATATCCTTGGCGCGGTGATCGTGCTGTTCGTGCTCTGCGTCCGGCTGGTGGGAGTTTCCGGCAGCTCCATGTATCCCACCCTGGTGGGTGACGAGGAATTTGCCGCCACCAAGGGCGACTATCTGGCCCTGCAGAGCAATGTGCTGTGCGCCGGCTACCGGGCAGGGGACATCGTTGTGGCCTGCGTGCCCGAGTTTGAAGAGGGCAAGCCCATTGTCAAGCGCGTGGTGGCCGTGGGCGGCCAGACCGTGGAGCTGAAGGCCGACGCCGACGGCGCCACCCTGCGCCTTTGGATCGACGGCCAGCCCATGGACGAGCCCTATATCCGCGAGCCCATGCGGGCCAACGCCATCACCTACAGCGGCTTCAAGCTGGAGATCCCCATGGGCTGCTATTTCCTCATGGGGGACAACCGCAACAACTCCACCGACAGCCGTGACCCCCGTATCGGCGCCGTGCAGGACCGGTATATCGTGGGCCGGGCCCTGATGGTGCTGCTGCCCGGGCAGGACTGGGACAACTTCGGCCAGCGCAGCTGGTCCAGATTCGGAGCGATCAAATCCAATGGCTGAGGAACTGAACATTCAATGGTACCCCGGGCATATGACCAAAACCCGGCGGATGATGGAGACCGACCTGAAGCTGGTGGACGCGGTGTGCGAAATTGTAGACGCCCGCATCCCGGTCTCCTCCCGTAATCCGGATATTGCCGCCCTGTGCGGCAGCAAGCCCCGGATGATCATTTTAAACCGCATCGACATGGCCGACCCTGCCCAGACCAAGGCCTGGGCTGCCGCCTTCCGCAGGCAGGGCTTTGCTGTGATCCAGACCGACTGCAAATCCCGCAAGGGGATCTCCGACTTCGGCCCGGCCCTGCGCAGCCTGCTGGCGGAAAAGCTCCGGCGCTACGCCAGCCGTGGCATGGCGGGCAAGCCCCTGAAGGTGATGATCGTGGGCATTCCCAACGTGGGCAAGTCCACCTTTATCAACCAGGTGGCCGGCCGCAAGGGCGCCAAGACGGAAAACCGCCCCGGCGTCACCCGGGGCAAGCAGTGGGTCACCATCGACCAGGGCCTGCTGCTTCTGGACACCCCGGGCATCCTCTGGCCCAAGTTTGACGACCCCGAGGTGGGCCTGCGCCTGGCCTATACCGGGGCGGTAAAGGACGATATTTTGGACATCGAAACCCTGGCCATGCGGCTGATGGAGCTGCTCTGGCAGCGCTATCCCCAGGCCATCCGGGACCGCTATAAGATTGACCCTCAGCCGGATACCGACGGCTGGGAGCTGCTCCGGCTGGCGGGCAAAAGGCGGGGCTTTTTGCTCTCCGGCGGAGAGATTGACACCGAGCGTATGGCCCGGGTTTTGTTGGAGGAGTACCGCAGTGTCAAGCTGGGCCGCTTCACCCTGGAAACCCCGGCCGCAGAAGGGGAGAGCACGGATGCACCAGCTGACCTATGAATACGAAGACCTGGCCCGGACCCAGGGTTACGCCCTGGTCTGCGGGGTGGACGAGGCCGGCCGGGGCCCTCTGGCGGGGCCTGTGTGCGCCGGGGCCTGCATCCTGCCCCCGGGGCTGGAGCTGCCGGGGCTGGACGACTCCAAAAAGCTCTCCCCCAAGCGGCGGGAGGCGCTGTATGACCTGATCACCCGGCAGGCCCTGGCCTGGGCGGTGTGCATGGTGGACGAGCGCACCATTGACGAAATCAACATTCTCCAGGCCACCTTCCGGGCCATGCGGGGGGCCGTGGCGGCCCTGTCCGCCGCCCCGGACTACTGCCTGGTGGATGGCAACCGGGACCCCGGCCTGGGCTTGCCCACCCGCACGGTGGTCAAGGGGGACGCCACCTGTCCCTCCATCGCCGCGGCCTCCATCCTGGCCAAGGTGACCCGGGACCGGTACATGCTCACCCTGGATGCCCAATATCCCCAATACGGCTTTGCCGCCCACAAGGGCTATGGCACCAAGGCCCACTATGCAGCCCTGGCCCAATACGGCCCCAGCCCTGTCCACCGGAGGAGCTTTCTGCACCCGGAGGGGGACCGATGAACCCGGCAGGCAGCACAGGCAGCTGGGGCGAGCAGCTGGCTGCCCGGTATCTGCGCCGCAGGGGCTACCGGCTGGTGGCAGCCAATTACCGCTGCCGCTTCGGGGAGATTGACCTGATTGTGAAAAACCGGACCTACATCGTCTTTGTGGAGGTCAAGCTCCGCAGGGACGATCATTTTGCCCGGGCGGCGGAGTTTGTAGACAGCCGCAAGCAGGCCCGGCTCCGGGCCACCGCCGGCCTGTGGCTGAGCCTGAACGAGACCGAGCTGCAGCCCCGGTTTGACGTGGTGGAGATCTACGCCCCCCAGGGCGCCGAGACCCGGCGCCCCCAAATCAACCATCTGGAGGACGCTTTTCAATGAAGACCTATCCTGTTTTTGACCTGCACTGTGACACCGCGGTGGAGCTCTCCGCCCAAGGCAAGTCTCTGGCCCAAAACGATCTGCAGCTGGATCTGGCCCGGGGCGACCGGCTGCTGCACCACATTCAGTACTACGCCTTCTGCTGCGTCTACGACCAGACCGGCGGGGCTCTGACCCGGCCCCAGGCAGAGGCAAAATTCGTCACTGCCCTGTCAGACTTTCTCACCCAGCTGGAGCAGAACCATGACCGGGTGCGCCTGTGCCGCACCGCGGAGGATCTGATCCGGGTGACCAAGGCCGGCCTCCGGCCGGCGCTGCTCTCCCTGGAGGGGCCGGAGGTCATCGGCTGTGACCCGGGCCGGCTGGAGGAGCTGAAGGACCTGGGCTTTACCATGACCACCCTGACCTGGAACCACCGGAATCTGCTGGCGGGCTCCCATCTCACCGGCGAGGGCCTGACCGACCAGGGCAGGGCCTTTGTCCGCCGGGCACAGGAGCTGGGTATTGTCATCGACGTGTCCCATCTGTCTGAGCGGGCCTTCTGGGACGTGGTGGATATCACCTCGGCCCCGCTGGTGGCCTCCCACTCCAACAGCCGGGCGGTGTGCGACCACAGCCGGAATCTCACCGACGAGCAGTTCAAGGTGCTGTGCAACCTGGGCGGGCTTGTGGGGCTGAATCTCTACGTCCCCTTCCTCACCACAGCCGAGCGGGCGGACTTCTCTGACGTCAAGCGGCACATTGACCACTTTTTGGACCTGGGCGGGGCCCACCACCTGGCCCTGGGGGGCGACCTGGACGGCTGCGACCTGCTGCCCGACGGCTTCACCGGGGTGGACAGCTACAACGACCTGGGCGCCTATCTGGCGGCGTGCGGCATGGAGGAGGAGCAGATCAACCACATCTTTAATAACAACGCGGTACACTTTGTCCTGCGCCACCTTCAGCGCAGCCGGGTGGGCGACTAGCCGGGAGGGGATATGTCACTGTACGCCATCGGAGACCTGCACCTCTCCTTTGAGGCCAACAAGCCCATGGACGTCTTCGGCAGCCGCTGGGTGGGCTATGTGGACAAGCTCCGCCGGGGACTTTCCGTCATCGGCCCGGAGGACACCACCGTCCTGCTGGGGGATCTGAGCTGGTCCATGGACCTGGAGCGGGCCAGAGAGGACTTTGCCTTTATTGCAGCCATTCCCGGCCGGAAGATCATTCTCAAGGGCAACCACGACTACTGGTGGACCACCGCCTCCAAATTTTACAAATTCTGCGCCCAAAACGGATTTGAAGATCTGTGGGTGCTGCACAACAACTGCTACACCTGGCAGGACCTGGCCATCTGCGGCACCCGGGGCTGGTTCTTTGAAGAGGACAAGCAGGGCACCCACGATGAAAAGGTCTTCAACCGGGAGATGATCCGGCTGGAGACCTCTCTGAAGGCCGCGGGGGACCGGGAGAAGATCTGTTTTCTCCACTACCCGCCGGTGTACCGGGGCTATGAGTGCCGGCCCATTCTGGAGCTGCTGCACCGCTACGGGGTGCGCCAGTGCTGGTACGGCCATCTCCACTCCGAGAGCCACCGCCTGGCCATCACCGGCCTGTACGAGGGCATCGACTTTCACTTGGTGGCGGCGGACTATACGGACTTTGTCCCGGTTTTGGTCAAAAGTCCGGAAAATTCACAAAATAGGACTTGAATTTTGAATTTTTTCTGCTAGAATATAACGGATTAAGGCATCATACGGCGTTTACGCCTGCCGTGAACCATACAGGAGGATATCATACCATGAATGTCAAAAGCGCAAACCGTGAAAACAACACGCTGAAGGTCGTCGTCGAGGTCGAGAAGGAAGTCTTCGAGTCCGGCATCTCCAAGGCCTATCTCAAGAACCGCAAGTACATTGCGGTGCCCGGCTTCCGCAAGGGCAAGGCCCCCCGCAAGATGATCGAGAATCTCTACGGCGCCGAGATCTTCCACACCGACGCGGTGGAGGAGATCTTCCCCGACGTGTTCCAGCAGGCGGTTCTGGACCAGGGCTGGAAGACTGTGGGTCAGCCCTCTGTAACCGATATGAACGTCCGGGAGGACAAGTCCCTGGAGCTCACCATCCAGGTGGACCTGTATCCCGAGGTGGAGCTTGGCCAGTACAAGGGCGTTGAGGCCCCCAAGACCGAAGCCGTTGTCACCGACGAAGAGGTGGAGGCTGAGCTGGACCGCAAGGCCAACGACGTGGCCCGAATCGTCACCGTGGAGCGTCCCGCCCAGGAGGGCGACACTGTGGTCATCGACTACAAGGGCCTGAAGGACGGCGTCCCCTTTGACGGCGGCACCGCTGAGGACTACGAGCTCCGTCTTGGCAGCCACACCTTCATCCCCGGCTTTGAGGAGCAGCTGATCGGCGCCCAGGCCGGCGAGGAGAAGGAGCTGGACATCACCTTCCCCGAGGACTACCACGCCAAGGAACTGGCCGGCGCCCCCGTGGTCTTCCAGGTGAAGGTCCACGAGATCAAAGAGACCCAGGTTCCCGCCAAGGACGACGAGCTGGCCAAGGACGTGTCTGAGTTTGACACCCTGGAGGAGCTGCGCGCCGACATCCGCAAGGATCTGCAGAACAAGAAAAACGAAGAGGCCGACCGCGCCTTTGAGTCCGCCGTGATGGAGAAGGTGGCCGAGTCTGCCAAGGTTGAGCTCCCCGCCGCCATGATCGACGCCGAGGTGGACTCCGAGATGGAGAATTTTGACTATCAGCTGCGCAGCCAGGGCATGAGCCTGGAGCAGTACAGCAAGATGCTGGGCGGCGACCTGTCCGGCTTCAAGGCCAGCATCCGTCCCTCCGCTGAGCGGCAGGTCCGTCTGCGCACCGTGCTCACCGCCATCGCCGAGGCCGAGGGCATCGAGATCGGCGAGGAGGACCTGAACGCCGAGTACACCAAGCTGGCCGAGCAGTACGGCATGGAGCTTGACAGAGTCCGTACTCTGGTCCCCGCTGAGGAAATCACCACCGACCTCAAGGTCCGCAAGGCCCGTGACCTGGTGGTGGCCGCTGCCGTGGCCACTGCGCCCGAGACCGAGAAGCCCGAGGAATAATCCACTGCCCGGCGGGTTACAATGATTCTGAGACCGGGGCTCTGCCCCCATCGAAAGGAGAAGCCAATATGAGTTTAGTTCCCTATGTGGTGGAGCAGACCAGCCGGGGCGAGCGTTCCTACGACATCTTTTCCCGCCTGCTCAATGACCGCATCATCATCCTGTCCGAAGAGGTCAACGACACTACCGCCAGCCTGATCATCGCCCAGATGCTCTATCTGGAGGCCCAGGACCCGGACAAGGACATTCAGTTTTACATCAACAGCCCCGGCGGCGTGATTACCTCCGGCCTGGCGATTTACGACACCATGCAGTACATCAAGTGCGATGTTTCCACCATCTGCATCGGCATGGCGGCCTCCATGGGGGCGTTCCTGCTCTCCGCGGGCACCAAGGGCAAGCGTTTGGCCCTGCCCAACAGCGAGATCATGATTCACCAGCCCTCCGGCGGCGCCCAGGGGCAGGCCACTGACATCCAGATCATGGCCCAGCGCATTCAGAGCATGAAGCAGAAGCTCAACCGCATCCTGGCCGAGAACACCGGCAAGACCGTGGAGCAGATCGCCGCCGACTGCGAGCGGGATCACTTCCTCTCCGCCGAGGAGGCCAGGGAGTACGGCCTGATCGACAAGGTCATCTATCAGCGCTGAGTCAGAAAGGATACGAACCTCTATGCCCAATGACAAATCCATTCGCTGCTCCTTCTGCGGCAAGCGCCAGGAGCAGGTCAAGCGCATGATGTCCGGCCCCAACGCCTATATCTGCAACGAGTGCGTGGAGCTGTGTAATGAGCTGATCCGGGAGGATATGTACCAGACCACCGGAGATTTCCACCGCGACGGTGACCAGCTGCCGGTGCCCCGGCAGATCAAAGAGTACATGGACAACTATATCATCGGCCAGGAGGACGCCAAAATCGCCCTGTCTGTGGCGGTGTATAACCATTACAAGCGCACCTATTTCGGCGAGGACTCCGATGTAGAGCTGCAAAAGAGCAACATTCTGCTCATCGGACCTACGGGCTCCGGCAAGACCCTCTTTGCCCAGACCCTGGCCAAGATTCTGAACGTCCCCTTTGCCATTGCCGACGCCACCACCCTCACCGAGGCGGGCTACGTGGGCGAGGACGTGGAGAATATCCTCCTGCGGCTGATTCAGGCTGCGGACTTCGACGTGGAGCTGGCCGAGCACGGCATCATCTACATCGACGAGATGGACAAAATCGCCCGCAAGAGCGAAAACACCTCCATCACCCGGGATGTCTCCGGCGAGGGCGTGCAGCAGGCGCTGCTGAAAATCGTGGAGGGCACTGTGGCTAACGTACCCCCCCAGGGCGGGCGCAAGCACCCCCAGCAGGAGTTCATCCAGATTGACACCTCCAAGATCCTCTTTATCTGCGGCGGCGCCTTTGACGGCCTGGACAAGATCATTGAGCGCCGGGTGGACCGCAGCTCCCTGGGCTTCGGCTCAGAGCTGAGCAGCAAGAAGGACCGGGACGTGGGCAAGCTGTTCCAGCAGGTGCAGCCCCACGATCTGCTGAAGTTCGGCATCATCCCCGAGCTGGTGGGCCGTCTGCCGGTGATTACCAGCCTGGACAGTCTCACCGCCGAGGATCTGGTCCGGATTCTCACCGAGCCTAAAAACGCCCTTTGCCGGCAGTATAAAAAGCTCTTCTCCTATGACAAGGTGGATCTGGAATTCACTGACGACGCCCTTACCGCTATTGCCGACCAGGCGGTGGCCCGCAAGATCGGCGCCCGCGGCCTGCGGGCGGTGATGGAGGGCGTGCTCACCAAGATTATGTTCGACATCCCCTCCGACCCCACGGTCCGCCAGGTGCGCATCACCGCAGACTGCGTGCTGGGCAAGGCGCCGGCGCTGATCGCCCACGAGGGCGAGACGCTTCCCGCCGCCGAGTAGGGGCAAACCCAATATCGAAATGAAGGGGGCAGACCATCCGCCCCCTTTTTCCCCTCTTTATGAAAGGAGGATGCACGATGGAAGAATTCTACAACTACGAGCAGCTGCCTGTGCTGGCGCTGCGGGGACTGGTTGCCTTTCCCGGCGCCACCCTCCACTTTGAGGTGGGCCGTGAGAAGTCCGTTAAGGCCCTGGAGCGGGCCATGAACGCCGACCAGCGGATCTTCCTGGCCCCGCAAAAATCCATCGCCACCGCCAACCCGGGCTTTGACGATCTCAACCCCGTGGGCGTGGTGGCCCACGTCAAGCAGATGCTCCGTCTGCCCGGTGACACGGTCCGTGCTCTGGTCAGCGCCGAGGACCGTGCCGTGATTGACACAGTGCTGAAAACCGAGCCCTATCTCAAGGCCCGGGTGCTCCATCTGCGGCCCCAGGAGACCGCGGCCACCGCCAAAACCGAGGCCGCCCTGCGCACCGCCTACCACCAGTTTGAGGAGTACGCAGAGCTCTGCGGCCGGAATCTGTCTGACGAAATGCTCCGCCTGCTGTCCATCCGTACCCCCGGAGAGGCGGCGGACCTGATGGCCCAGTACTCCTCCATTCCCCTGGAGGACAAGCTGAATCTTCTCAACGACAGCAACCCCATGCGCCGGCTGATTGAGTGCAACCGGCTGATGAGCCGGGAGCTGGAAATCCTCCGCCTGGAAGAGGAGATGGAGGAGAAGACCCAGGAGGAGATGAACAAGGAGCAGCGGGATTACTATCTCCGCTCCCAAATCAAGGCCATCCGCACCGAGCTTGGGGAGGAGGACGACGATTCCGACGAATACGAGCGGAAAATCACCGCCATGAAGCTGCCCAAGGAGGCGGAGGAGAAGCTCCTCAAGGAGGTCCGCCGCCTGCGCAAGCAGCCCTTCGGCTCCTCTGAGGCCACGGTGATCCGGAACTATCTGGACGTAGCCATGGAGCTGCCCTGGAACCAATCCACCAAGGAGCGGCTGAACCTGGACCTGGCCCGGAAGCTGCTGGACCAGGATCACTTCGGCCTGGAAAAGGTCAAAACCCGCATTCTGGAGTCCCTGGCCGTGCGCCAGCTGAACCCCTCCCACAGCGGGCAGATTCTCTGCCTGGTGGGCCCTCCCGGCGTGGGCAAGACCTCCATTGCCATGTCCATTGCCAAGTGCCTCAACCGGAAGCTGGCCCGGATTTCCCTGGGCGGCGTCCATGACGAGGCGGAAATCCGGGGCCATCGCAAAACCTATATCGGCGCCATGCCGGGCCGGATTCTGGCGGCCCTGACCCAGGCGGGCACCAACAACCCCCTGATCCTCTTTGACGAGATCGACAAGGTGGGCGCGGACTACCGGGGCGACCCTGCCGCCGCCCTGCTGGAGGTGCTGGATCCGGAGCAGAACCACGCCTTCCGGGACAATTTCCTGGAGCTCCCCTTTGATCTCAGCCGCTGCCTGTTCATCACCACTGCCAACACCACTGATACCATCCCCCGGGCCCTGCTGGACCGGATGGAGGTCATCGAGCTGGGCTCCTACACCGACGAGGAGAAGGTGATGATTGCCAAGAACCACCTGCTGCCCAAGCAGCGCAAGCGCCACGGGCTCAAGAGCGTCCAGCTGCGCCTGCCGGATTCCACCCTGCGTGAGATCATCGCCTGCTACACCCGGGAGTCCGGGGTGCGCAAGCTGGAGCAGGAGCTGGCTACCATCTGCCGCCGGGCCGCCATGGCCCTGGTGGAGGACCCGGAGCTCAAGCGGGTCAGCGTCACCTCTGCCAATCTGGAGAAATATCTGGGCGTGCGCAAGCTCCTGCCTGACCGCCTGCCCGAGGAGGACCCTGTGGGTCTGGTCAACGGCCTGGCCTGGACCTCTGTGGGCGGCGAGGTGCTCCAGGTGGAGTGCAACGTGGTAGAGGGCACCGGCAAGCTGGAGCTCACCGGCAACCTGGGCAAGGTGATGCAGGAGTCCGTCCAGGCCGCCATGAGTTATATCCGCTCCCGGGCCAAGAGCCTGGGCGTGGCCGAGGACTTCTACAAGACCAAGGACATCCACGTCCACTTCCCCGAGGGCGCCGTGCCCAAGGACGGCCCCAGCGCCGGCATCACGGTGTGCACCGCCATGGTCTCGGCTCTCACCGGGGCCAAGGTCCGCCGGGACATTGCCATGACCGGTGAAATCTCCATCCGGGGCCGGGTGCTGGCCATCGGCGGCCTGAAGGAAAAGACCATGGCCGCCTTCCGCCAGGGTGTCCACACGGTGATCATTCCCCGGGACAATGAAAAGGACCTGGAGGAGATTGACCAGACCGTCCGCCGGGCTCTGCAGTTCGTGCCTGTGGACCACGCCGACCGGGTGCTGGAAACCGCCCTGCGGTTCCCCCAGCCGGAGCAGACCCTCTCCGCCCCGGCGGAGGCCGCGGCCCTGCCTCTGGCGGCCAAGCCTGTCACCCGCAAGAAGCGCAAGCCGGACATCCGGCAGTAGGAGGCCCCATGAACTTTCAAAAGGCTGAATTTGTCACCTCTGTCACCGATCTGAAGCGCCTGCCCACAGACAGACTGCCAGTGGTGGCCTTTGCGGGCAAGTCCAACGTGGGCAAGTCCTCGGTGATCAACCGGGTGCTGCAGCGCAAAAACTTTGCCCGGGTGGGCCAGACCCCCGGCAAGACTGTGCACATCAATTACTTCCGCATTGACGACCGGGCGTATTTTGTGGACCTGCCCGGCTATGGCTATGCCAAGGTCTCCCAGGCGGAGAAGGAGCGCTGGGGCAAGCTGATGGAGGACTATTTCTCCGTGCCCGAGCGGATTGACCTGGGCATCCTGATTGTGGACGCCCGGCACAAGCCCACCGCCAACGACGTGACCATGGCGGCCTATTTCCAGTCTACGGGCCGGCCCTTTGCGGTGGTGGCCAACAAGCTGGACAAGCTCAAAAAGTCTGAGCTGGAGCCCAACCTGACCCTGATCCGTCAGACCCTGTCCCTGGACGAAGACACCCGGCTCATTCCCTTCTCCGCGGAGAAGGGCACCGGCCGGGAGGAGCTGGTGCGCCGCATTCTCACCGCCTGCGGCGCCGACTGAGAAAGGAAGGTGCCTATGTCCCAGCAGATGATTTCGCGCACCTGCGCCCACTGCGGCCGGGAGCTGCAGGTTCCACAGGAGCTGACGGAGTTTGCCTGCCTGTACTGCGGCCAGCGCAACGTGGTGGCCTCCGCCCAGTCGGCCCAGAGCGCCGTCCGGGCGGACCCGGCGGATCTGGAATACGTCCGCGCCCACCTGTTTGACGTGATCCGCTCCCATCCCGAGTACTTCGACAAGATCACCCGGGACGCCTACGAGGGCAGCTTCCACCGCTACAGAGAGTCCATCAAGCCCATTTTCAAGGCCATGAACCGCTACGTCTGTGCCAAGCCCATGGAGCGGGAGACCCTGCTGCGGGACTTTGCGGCACAGTTTGTCTCAGACTGGGAGGACTATCACAGCGGCATGTCCAGGCTGAAAAGCAACCGCAAGCGGTTTGACAACAAGATGATCCTGGCCCTGTTCACCGTCCCGGCCATCCGGGATCTGAACCTGCCCGTGGGCGAGGACTTCTGCCGGGAGCTGCACACCGCCTTTCTGGCCAAGTACCCGGACCAGCCCTTTGAGCTGGCCACCTACGAGCAGATCAGCGGGGGCTTCCGCAAGCGGAAGCTGTGCTTCATTACCACCGCCGTGTGTGAGCAGCAGGGTAAGCCCGACGACTGCCCGGAGCTCACAGCCTTCCGCCGCTTCCGGGACGGGTGGCTCCGCGCCACCCCGGAGGGGGAGGCCCTGGTGGAAGAGTACTACCGCCTGGCCCCGTCCATTGTGCTGGCCATGACCTATGCCGATGACAAGGCCGGGGTGTGCCAAACCCTGCGCCGGGACTATCTGGAGCCCTGCTATGAGGACCTGGGGCACAACCGCCCCGCCCGCTGCCGCGACCGGTACGTCGCCATGGTCCATATGCTGCAGGCACGGTACGGAATGCAATAACACTGCGCTGCAATCGGACGTAAAAAACCAGGACGTGAGGAACTCTCACGTCCTGGTTTTTTACTTGTCAGGGCTTGAAGCTGTCCTTCAGGCTCACGCTGCGGTTGAACACCAGGTGGCCCTCACGGCTGTCCTTGCTGTCCAGGCAGAAGTAGCCCAGCCGCATAAACTGGAAGTGTCCGGGGGGCACCACACCGGCCAGAGAGGCCTCTACCTTGCAGTGCTCCAGCACCTGGAGAGAATCCGGGTTCAGGCAGGACAGGAAGTCCTTGTCGGCGGCGTCGGGCTCCGGGTCGGAGAACAGGTTGTCGTACAGCCGCACCTCGGCGTCCTTGGCGGTCTGGGCATCCACCCAGTGGATGGTGGCGCCCTTGACCTTCCGGCCGTCGGCAGGGTTGCCGCCCCTGGACTCGGGGTCATACTCGGCGTAGATCTCGGCGATGGAGCCGTCCTCGTTCTTCTTGCAGCCGGTGCAGGTGACCAGGTAGGCCCCCTTCAGCCGGATCTCATTGCCGGGGTACAGCCGCTTGTACTTGGGGATGGGGGTCTCCAGGAAGTCCTCGGCCTCGATCCACAGCTCCCGGGAGAAGCTGACCTGACGGGTGCCGTCCTCGGGGTGGTTGGGGTTGTTCTCCACCTCAAACAGCTCGCTCCGGTCCTGGGGATAGTTGGTGATGATGAGCTTCACCGGGTGCAGCACAGCCATTACCCGCTGGGCGGTGTCGTTCAGATCCTCCCGCAGGCAGTACTCCAAAAAGGCGTACTCTACGGTAGAGGCGTTCTTGGCCACGCCGATGCGCTCGCAGAAGTTGCGGATGGACTTGGGGGTGTAGCCCCGGCGGCGCAGACCGCACAGAGTGGGCATCCGGGGGTCGTCCCAGCCGGAGACCCGGCCCTCCTCCACCAGCCGGCGGAGCTTGCGCTTGGACATCACAGTGTGGTCAATGCCCAGGCGGGCGAATTCGATCTGCCGGGGCTTGCTGGGCAGGTCGCAGTGCTCCACCACCCAGTTGTACAGGGGCCGGTGGTCCTCAAACTCCAGGGAGCAGAGGCTGTGGGTGATGCACTCCATGGCGTCCTCAATGGGGTGGGCAAAGTCGTACATGGGGTAGATGCACCACTTGTCGCCGGTGGCGTGGTGGGGCATGTGGTTGATCCGGTAGATGGCCGGGTCCCGCATGTTAAAGTTGCCGGAGGCCAGGTCGATCTTGGCCCGCAGGGTCATGGCCCCGTTGGGGAACTCGCCGGCACGCATCCGGCGGAACAGATCCAGGCTCTCCTCCATGGGCCGGTCCCGGTAAGGGGAGCGGGCGGGGGTGTTCAGGTCGCCCCGGTATTCCTTCATCTGCTCGGGGGTGAGCTCGCACACGTAGGCCAGCCCCCGGCGGATCAGATCCTCGGCGCACTCATACATTTTGTCAAAGTACTGGGAGGCATAGAAGAACCGGTCGCCCCAGTCAAAGCCCAGCCAGTGGATGTCCTCTTTGATTGCGTCTACGTACTCGGTGTCCTCTTTGGTGGGGTTGGTGTCGTCCATGCGCAGGTTGCACATGCCGCCGAACTTCTCCGCGGTGCCAAAGTCGATGCACAGGGCCTTGCAGTGGCCGATGTGGAGGTAGCCGTTGGGCTCAGGCGGGAACCGGGTGTGGACGGTCATGCCCTCGTACTGACCGCCGGGGGCGATGTCCTCTTCGATAAAGGCGTGGATAAAATTCTTGTACTCAGTGTTTTTGATCTCTTCAGCCATGGTGATTACCTCGCGGTCAAAAAGTTTCGCGTCTATTATACTATGGGCGACGGCAGATTGCAAACAAAATAAAAACTTTTTTTGAAATCGTGAAATTGTAGTTGTCAATCGCGGGGAAATACGGTAGAATAGTAGCAAGTATGAACAAAGGAGTGATTCCCCTTGGCTTCCAACGAAGTAAAATATAAGCGGGTTCTGCTGAAGATCAGCGGCGAGGCCCTGGCGGGCGACGCCCACCGGGGGCTGGATTTTGCCGTGATCGGCCAGGTCTGCGATGTGGTCAAGCGCTGTGTTGACGCCGGCGTGCAGATCGGCATCGTGGTGGGCGGCGGCAACTTCTGGCGCGGGCTCAAGGACGGCGGCGACAAGATGCAGCGGGTCCGGGCCGACCATATGGGCATGCTGGCCACCGTGATCAACGCCCTGGCTGTGGCCGACTGCCTGGAGCAGCGGGGCGTTGAGGTCCGGGTTCAGACCGCCATTGAGATGAGCCGCATTGCCGAGCCCTATATCCGGGGCAAGGCCATCCGCCATCTGGAGCATGGCCGGGTGGTCATCTTCGGCTGCGGTACCGGCAATCCCTTCTTCTCCACCGACACCGGCGCAGTGCTCCGGGCAGTGGAGATTGACGCCGACGCCATTTTACTGGCCAAGAACATTGACGGCGTCTATTCCGCCGATCCGGTCAAGGATCCCACTGCGGTCAAGTTTGACCACATCACCTTTGACGAGGTGCTCTCCCGCCACCTGGGCGTGATGGACACCACCGCCACCAGCCTTTCTATGGACAACCATATGCCGATTATCGTCTTCGCCCTGAAGGACCCGGAAAACATCTACCGGGTGGTCACCGGCGAGGAGATTGGAACTATCGTGAAGGAGGATTAACATCATGGCAGTAGACTTCAAGGAATTCACCAGAAAAATGGAGCGCACCCTGGAGGTGCTCCAGGAGGACTTCGGCGCCATCCGCGCCGGCCGTGCCAACGCCCGGGTGCTGGACCGGATCACCGTGCCCTACTACGGGGTGGATACCCCCATCGGCCAGGTGGGCACGATCTCCTCTCCCGACCCCCGCACCCTGGTCATCGCACCCTGGGACGGCAGCCTGCTCAAGCCCATTGAAAAGGCGCTCCAGGCCTCTGACCTGGGCATCAACCCCCAGAACGACGGCCGTGTGATCCGCCTGGTCTTCCCCCAGCTCACCGAGGAGCGCCGCCGGGAGCTGACCAAGCAGGTCAAGAACCTGGGCGAGGGCGCCAAGGTTGCCGTGCGGAACATCCGCCGAGACGCCATGGACTATATCAAGAAGCAGAAGAAGGCCTCCGAAATCACCGAGGACGACCAGAAGAAGGCCGAAAAGGACCTGCAGGAAATCACCGACAAGTACATCAAGAAGGTGGATGCAGCCTGCGGCGTCAAGGAAAAGGAGCTTATGGAGCTCTGAGCGCGGCATGAGACGATCTTCTAACGGAGTGGACCTGCAGAATCTGCAGGTCCCTACTCACATTGCCATCATCATGGACGGCAACGGCCGCTGGGCCAAAAAACGCGGTCTGCCCCGCACCGCCGGCCACAAGGTGGGGGCGGAGTCCTTCCGCACCATCGCCAACTACGCCAAAACCATCGGGCTTAAGTATCTCACGGTATACGCCTTTTCCACCGAAAACTGGAAGCGCTCTGAAGAAGAGGTCAACGCCATCATGGACCTGCTGGAGCGCTACCTGCGGGAGGCCATCCGGGATATGGACAAAAACCGGGTTCGGTTCTGCTTCTTCGGCGATCTGAGTCGGCTGTCGCCCCAGCTGCAGCAGGAGGCGGCCCAGGCAGTGGAGCGCTCCCGGCAGTACGAGGGGGTGCAGGTCAACTTCTGCCTGAACT
Source organism: uncultured Clostridia bacterium (assembly GCA_946617435.1). Taxonomy (GTDB): domain Bacteria; phylum Bacillota; class Clostridia; order Oscillospirales; family Oscillospiraceae; genus JAFRPC01. The sequence goes on from CAMOKD010000003.1 coordinate 80,624, forward strand.
ACGGCGGCCGGGATGAAATCCTCCGGGCGGCCCGGGCCTTTGCCGAGGCCTGCGTCCAGGGCCGCGCCAGGCCCGAGGAGCTGACCGAGCAGACCTTCTCTGGCCTGCTCTACTCCGCCGGGGTGCCGGACCCTGATCTGGTCATCCGGCCCAGCGGGGAGGAGCGGATTTCCAACTTCCTGTTATGGCAGAGTGCCTACGCCGAATACTATTTTACAGACACCCTCTGGCCCGACTTCGGCCCCCGGGATCTGGACCTGGCCATTGAGGCCTACAACCACCGCTCCCGCCGCTTTGGCGGAACCAAATAACAGACAGGGGTTGACACAGATGAAAACTCGAATCATAGTGGCGGCCATCGGCCTGCCGCTGCTGCTGGCCATTGTGCTGGTGCTGCCGGATTACGCCACGGCGATCCTGGTGGCGGCCATGTGCGTCATCGGGGTGTACGAGCTGTTGATGCGCACCGGCTTTGTGCCCCACATCCGCATTGTGCTCTACTGCGCGCTGATGGCCGTAGGGGTCTGCGCCTGGAGCTGGCGGCAGGAGCTGGCGGCCTGGGAGCAGCTGCTGGTGCTGGTGTTCCTGGGAGCGCTGTTCGGCGAGCTGCTGGCAGCCCACACCAATCTCAAGTTCCGCACCGTGGCCATGGCGGTGTTCGCCGGCCTGGTGATTCCCTATCTGCTGGGGGCGCTGATCCGTCTGCGAGTGATGGAAAACGGCAAGTTCTATATTCTCTGCGCCTTTTTGCTCACCATGGTGCCGGATTCCGGGGCCTACTTTGTGGGCAGGGCCCTGGGCAAGCACAAGCTGGCCCCCATCATCAGCCCTAACAAAACCGTGGAGGGGGCCGTGGGCGGGGTGGTCTGCACCGTGGTGTTCATGGTGATCTACGCCCTGGTGCTCCGCTTTGCCTTCCAGTTCCGGGTGAACTGGGTTTACACCGTGCTTTACGGCATCCTGGGCGCCGGCGCCTCCATTTTGGGGGACCTGACCTTCTCGGTCATCAAGCGCCAGGCCAAGATCAAGGACTACGGCAACCTGCTGCCGGGCCACGGCGGCATTCTGGACCGGTTTGACTCCACCATGGTGGTGGCCCCCCTGGTAGAGGTCCTGCTGCTGCTCATCCCCTTTGCGGTAAAATAACGAGGAACAATTCTTATGACCAAAACCCTATCCATTCTGGGCTCCACCGGCTCCATCGGCCGGCAGACCCTGGACGTGGTCCGCCACCTGCCCATCCGGGTGGCGGCCCTTACCGCGGGCACCAACGCCCGCCGCATGGCACAGCAGGTGGCGGAGTTCAAGCCCGTGCTGGTGGCCATGGCCACCCAGGCCGCGGCCCGTGAGCTGGAGGACCTGCTCACCGACTGGCGGCCCACCGTGCTCTGGGGGGAGGAGGGGCTCCTTGCCGCTGCCACCCTGCCGGAGGCCGACACCGTCATCACCGCCGTGGTGGGCATGGTGGGGCTGAAGCCCACCCTGGCCGCCCTGCGCCTGGGCAAGCGCCTGGGCCTTGCCAACAAGGAGACCATGGTCTGCGCCGGCGAGCTTGTTATGCAGACCGCCAAAGCCCACAGGGCTGCCATCATCCCTGTGGACTCTGAGCACTCCGCCATTTTCCAGTGCCTTATGGGCAGCCGGGACCGGAGCGAGGTCAAGCGCCTCATTCTCACCTGCTCCGGCGGGCCCTTCTTTGGCATGTCCAGAGACGCCCTTGCCCATGTGACCAAGGACGACGCCCTGCGCCATCCCAATTGGAAGATGGGCCCCAAAATCACCGTAGACTGCGCCACCCTGATGAACAAGGGCCTGGAGGTCATAGAGGCCATGCGCCTTTACGAGCTGCCGGCAGACCGGGTGGACGTGGTGATCCACAGGCAGAGCATTGTCCACTCCCTGGTGGAGTATGTAGACGGCGCCATGCTGGCCCAGCTGGGGGTGCCGGATATGCGCATTCCCATCCAACTGGCGCTCACCTATCCCGCCCGGGCGGAGAACCCCGCCCCGGGGCTGGATTTGCTCACCTGCCCGCCCCTGACCTTCCAGGCACCGGACAGGGAGACCTTCCCCTGCTTTGCCATCGCCCTGGAGACCGCCCGCCGGGGCGGCACCGCCTGCGCGGTGATGAACGGGGCCAACGAGACGGCAGTGGCCAGATTTCTGGCGGATGAAATCGGCTTTTACGACATTCCCGCCCTGGTGCGCCGGGCGCTGGACACCGTGCCCTTTGTGGCCGACCCCACCCTGGACCAGATCCTGGAGGCCGACCGCCTGGCCCGGGCCGCGGCGGAGGTCCCGGTGTAACCGGCTGCGTCCCGAATTCCTGTATCCTGAAAGGAATTGCATCTTATGACTGCGTTCTTTATTCTCTTTGCCATTCTGATTTTCGGCTTTTTGATCTTCATCCATGAGTTCGGCCATTTTCTCACGGCCAAGCTCTCGGGGGTGCGGGTCAACGAGTTTTCCATCAACATGGGGCCCAAGCTCTTCGGCTGGAAGCGGGGGGAGACCCAATACTCCTTCCGGCTGATCCCCCTGGGGGGCTACTGCGCCATGGAGGGGGAGGACGGCGACTCTGCCGATCCCCGCAGCTTCACCGCTGCCAAGTGGTGGAAGCGGCTGATCATCCTCTGCGCCGGGGCTTTTATGAACCTGCTCACCGGCTTTGTGGTTATGGCCCTGCTGCTGGGACTGGCCTATCCCATGCCCAACACCGCCAAAATCACCGAGTTTATGCCCGGCAATGTGGTCCAGTCCCAGGGCCTGGAGGTAGGGGACACCCTCTATGCCATCAACGGCCACCGGATTTATATCAAAAGCGACTTTGACCTGCTGGAAACCCGGGTCTCCGGCCATCTGTGCGATCTCACCGTTCTGCGAGACGGGCAGAAGGTGGAGCTGAAGAACTTTAACCTGACCCGCACCCAGCTCACCGACAAGGACGGCAACACCGGCAACTATCTGGGCATCTACTTTGCCGACTTTGCAGAGAAGAATTTCTTCACCGTCAACCGCTATGCGGCGGTGGAGTGCCTCAACTTTACCCGTATGGTGTGGTTCGGCCTGGCGGACCTGTTCACCGGCCGGGCCGGGCTCAAGGACATGGGCGGCGCGGTGCAGATTGTGGACGTGATGGTCCAGGCGGGTACCGGGGCCTCCAGCCTGGTGCAGGGCCTGGTACAGGTGCTGTATCTGGGGGCCTTTGTGGCGGTGAACCTGGCAGTGATGAACATGCTGCCCATCCCCGCCCTGGACGGCGGCCGGGCCCTGTTCCTGCTGATCAACACCCTGTACACCGCTGTGACAAAAAAGAAAATCAACCCCAAGTACGAGGGTTACATCCACGGGGCAACCCTGATGCTGCTCTTCGGCCTGATGGCCCTGCTGCTGATTAAGGATGTTTACACCATCGTCACCCGATGAGGAGACCCATATGACCAGACAAATTCTTGTGGGCGGCGTGCCCGTGGGCGGCGGCGCCCCGGTGTCCATCCAGTCCATGTGTAACACCAAGACCACCGACGTGGAGGGCAGCCTGTCCCAGATCAAGGCCCTCTATACCGCAGGCTGCGAGATCGTCCGTTTAACGGTCCCGACCCTGGAGGCCGCCGAGGCCTTCGGCAAAATCGCGGCCCAAAGCCCCCTGCCCCTGGTGGCGGACATCCACTTTGACTATCGCTGCGCCATTGCCGCGGCAGAGCACGGGGCGGCCAAAATCCGCATCAACCCCGGCAACATCGGCGGCGAGGACCGGGTTAAGGCGGTGGTGGACTGCTGCAAGGCCCACCACATCCCCATCCGGGTGGGGGTCAACGGCGGCAGCCTGGAAAAGGACCTGCTGGCCAAGTACGGCCACCCCACCCCGGAGGCCCTGGTGGAATCCGCCTTCGGCCACCTGCGCCTGCTGGAAAAATACGGCTTCTATGACACCTGCGTGTCCATGAAGTCCTCCAACGTGCCGCTGATGATGGCGGCCTACCGCCGCTTCTCCGAGCAGTCGGACTATCCCCTTCACGTGGGAGTCACCGAGACCGGCACCGAGTATATGGGCACTGTCAAGTCCGCCATGGGCATCGGCGGCCTGCTGTGCATGGGCATCGGCGATACCATCCGGGTCTCTCTCACCGCCGACCCTGTGCGGGAGGTAGAGGCGGCCAAGGCCATCTTAAAGGCTGCCGGCCTGCGCAAGGAGGGCATCAACATTGTCTCCTGTCCCACCTGCGGCCGGACCCAGATCGATCTGATCGGCCTGGCAAATCAGGTGGAGCAGGCCCTGAAGGACTGCCAAAAGCCCCTGACCGTGGCCGTGATGGGCTGCGTGGTCAACGGCCCCGGGGAGGCCCGGGAGGCCGACGTGGGCGTGGCCGGAGGCGACGGCTGCGGCGTGCTGTTTGTCCGGGGGGAGCTGAAGGAAAAGCTGCCCTATGACCAGCTGCTGCCCGCCCTGCTGCGGTATGTAGACCGGCTGTAAGTTTCCCAAAGGAAGCGTTCAACCATGAAAGACAATATCACCCTGTTTGATCTCTTTCCAGCCCTGGACCTGCCGGAGCACCGGCAGGCCCAGTTTTCCGCTGCCCGGGTGCGCCATGTAGATCTGCGCACCCGGGAGCAGGCCGTTGTGGTGGAGCTGGAGAGCGACACCTATCTGCCCCTCTCCGCCCTGGAGGAGACGGCAAAGCACGCCCGGCAGAGCTACGGGCTCAAATCTCTGACCCTGGAGCCCAGGTATCCCGCCGACGTGCTGGCGCAGATGGATTACGCCGACCTGGTCCGCCTTGTCGCCGCGGAATATCCCCTGGCCAGCGGCACCATGGCCGGCTGCACCTGGATAGTCACCGACACCGGGCTGGAGCTCCGTCTCAAGGCCAACGGGGCCGAGGAGCTGCGCCCCCATCTGCGCCCGGCGGAGGCCTATCTCTCCGCCTGCTTTGAGCGGCCGCTGAACATTGCGCTGATCCCCGGCCATGAGATGACCGACGAGGAGCTCTTTGCCCACACCGAGGCCCTGCGCAAGGCGGCCCTGGAGCGCTGCGCCGCGGCCCCCGCCGCCCAGGCCCAGTCCGCCCCGGCCCGGGAGTACGAGGAGATGATCTTCGGCAAGCCCTTCCACGACCAGCCCACCCCCATGCGGGATCTGAACATGGATATGTTCAAGGCCTGCGTGGAGGGCGAGGTCTTTGCCGTGAACCACAGGGAGCTGCCCAAGGCCAAGGCCTGGGTGGTCAGCTTCTACATGACGGACCATACCGGCTCCATCTGCGTCAACCAGTGGATGGAGGAGCGCAAGGCCCGGCCCATTCTGGACGCGGTCCACGGGCCCAACGCCAAAAAGCACAAGCCCGGCAGCTATCTGCGTGTCTTCGGCAAGCTGACTGTCAGCCGGTACGACGGGGAGCTGGTGCTGCAGCCCTACTCCATCAAAGAGGTCCCCATGCCCCAGCGCCGGGACACTGCCCGGGACAAGCGGGTGGAGCTCCACCTGCACACCACCATGTCCTCCATGGACGCCCTGACAGACACTGCCCTGGCAGTCACCCAGGCTGCCAAGTGGGGACACCCGGCCATTGCCATCACAGACCACGGGGTGGCCCACTCCTTCCCGGCGGCCCTCCACGCGGCGGGGGCCAAGGTGGCGGGCACCGACCAGCCCATCAAGATTCTCTACGGCTGCGAGGGCTACTTTGTCAACGACATTGACGGCCCTGTGGTAGAGCCCGGCGCCACCGGCAAGGGCCTGCGCCAGTGCGTCTACGGCGACTCTGACGCCCCCCTGGGGGGCGAGTTTGTGGCCTTTGACGTGGAGGCCACCGGCCTTTCCCCGGAGCGGGACAGCCTCATCGAGATCGGCGCCGTGCGGATGCAGGGCGACCGGATTCTGGAACGGTTCAACACCTTTGTGGATCCCAAGCGGAAGCTCAGCGCCAAGATCATAGAGCTCACCGGCATCACCGACGACATGCTCGTCGGCGCCCCGGACGAGCGACAGGCCATCACGGCCTTTTTGGACTTTTGCGGCGGCCTGCCCCTGGTGGCGCACAACGCCAACTATGACATCGGCATGATGAAGGCGGCCTGCCGCCGGCTGGAGATCCCCTTTGACCCTGTGTACGTCGACACCCTGGGCCTGGCCTTCCACCTGCTGCCCCAGTTCACCAAGCGGACCCTGGACGTGCTGGCGGAGTATTTTGAGCTGCCGGACTTTGCCCACCACCGGGCCACCGACGACGCCATCACCTGCGGCCTGCTCTATGACCGGTTTTCCGCCATGCTGGCCTGCCGCGGGGTAAGCCGGCTGGACCAGGTGAACCACGGGGCCCACACCCTGGACTTCGGCTCCCGGCCCACAGACAAAAACGCCCGCAACCACCACATCATTCTCATTGCCAAGAACTCCCTGGGCCTGCGCAACCTGTACCGGCTGATCTCCTACAGCTATCTGTACTATTTCAAAAAGAGCAAGGGCCACACGGCCCCTATCATCCCCAAGTCTGAGCTGCAGCGCTGGCGGGAGGGGATCATTGTCGGCTCCGCCTGCGAGGCGGGGGAGCTGTTCTCCGCCATTGTGGCCAAAAAGCCCTGGGAGGAGCTGGTACGCATCGCCTCCTTCTATGACTATCTGGAAATCCAGCCCCTGGCCAACAACCGCTTTATGCTGGAAAAGGGCCTTGCGGAATCAGAAGAGGAGCTGAAGGACTTTAACCGCACGGTGATCCGTCTGGGCGAAGCCCTGCACAAGCCGGTCTGCGCCACCGGAGACGTCCATTTCCTGAACCCGGAGGATGAGATCTTCCGCCACATTCTGCTGGCCTCCAAGGGCTTTGACGACTGCGACAAGCCCAACCCCCTGTACTTCCGCACCACCGACGAGATGCTGGAGGAGTTCAGCTATCTGGGCCGGGAGACCGCCCACCGGGTGGTGGTGGAAAACACCAATCTGATTGCCGACTGGTGCGACCAGGTCCGCCCCGTCCCCCACAACCTGTTTGCACCTAAGATTGAGAACTCCGTAGAGGATCTGAAGTCTCTGGTCTACGGCAAGCTCCACCGGCTCTATGGGGAAAATCCCCCGGAGCTGATCACCAAGCGGGTGGAGACCGAGCTCCACGATATCATCAACTGTCACTACGACGTGATCTACATGTCCGCCCAAAAGCTGGTGCAGAACTCTCTGGAGCACGGCTACCTGGTGGGCTCCCGGGGCTCGGTGGGCTCCTCTCTGGTGGCCTTTATGTCCGGCATCACCGAGGTCAACTCCCTGCCGCCCCACTACCGCTGCCCCAACCCGGCGTGCAAGTACACCACCTTTGAGGTGCCCAAGGGCTGCAACTGCGGCGCGGACCTGCCGGATGCCGTGTGCCCCCAGTGCGGCACCCCCTTTGAAAAGGACGGCTTTGCCATCCCCTTTGAGACCTTCCTGGGCTTCGGCGGCGACAAGGTACCGGACATCGACCTGAACTTCTCCGGCGAATACCAGGCCAAGGCCCACGCCTACTGTGTGGAGATGTTCGGCAAGTCCCACGTCTTCCGGGCGGGGACCATCTCCGGCGTGGCGGATAAAACCGCCTACGGCTACGCCAAAAAATACCTGGCTGAGCGGGAGATCCGGGTGAACAAGGCCGAGGAGGAGCGCCTGGCCGCCGGCTGCGTGGGCATCAAGCGCACCACAGGCCAGCACCCCGGGGGCCTGGTGGTCATCCCCCAGGAGAACCAGATTTGGGACTTCTGCCCGGTTCAGCACCCGGCGGACGACCATGAATCCGAGTGGATCACCACCCACTTTGAATACCACTCCATGGAGGAGAATCTGCTGAAGCTGGACATGCTGGGCCACGATGACCCCACCATGATCCGCATGCTCCAGGATCTCACCGGGGTGGACCCCCAAAAGATCCCCCTGGACGACAAGGACACCATGTCCATCTTCACCTCCTCCAAGGTCCTGGGCTATGAGGATGACCCCATCCTGGGGCAGACCGGGGCTGTGGGCATCCCGGAATTCGGCACCAGCTTTACCCGCGGGATGCTCAAGGAGACCCAGCCCACCCAGTTTGACGTGCTGATCCGTCTGTCCGGCTTCTCCCACGGTACTGACGTGTGGCTGGGCAACGCCCGGGATCTGATCCTGTCCAAAACCGCCTCGGTCAGCCAGGCCATCGGCTGCCGTGACGACATCATGAACTATCTGATCCAGTGCGGCATGCCGGATAAGCGGGCCTTCAAGATTATGGAGGCCGTGCGTAAGGGCCGCGGGCTGCCCGACGGGGCGGAAGAGGAGATGGTGGCAGCCGGGGTGCCTGCTTGGTACATCGGCTCCTGTAAAAAGATCAAGTATCTCTTCCCCAAAGCCCACGCCGTGGCCTACGTGATGATGGCCTTCCGCATCGCCTGGTTCAAGGTCCACCGGCCCCTGGCCTTTTACGCGGCGTATTTTTACCGCCGCAGCCAAAAGGGCGGCTTTGACGCCGCTATGATGTGCCGGGGCAAGGACGCGGTGCTGGAATCCATCCGTGCCATCCGGGCAGACGAAGGCCGCACCGACAAGGACGATCAGCTGCTTACCACCCTGGAGGTGGTCTATGAGTTCTATCTCCGGGGCTTCACCTTCCTGCCCCTGTCCCTGTATGAGTCTGACGCCCTGCGCTTTGTGCCCAAGGAAAACGCCCTGCTGCCGCCCTTTGTGGCGGTGTCAGGCCTGGGTGAAACCGCAGCCGTTGACATTGCCGAAGGCCGCCAGGGCAAGGAATTTATCTCCATCGAGGAGTTCTCCGCTGCCTGCCCCAAGGTCTCCCAGACCCATATTGAGGCCCTGCGTGCTGCCGGCGCCTTTGGGGATATGCCCATGACCAGCCAGGTCAGTCTCTTTGACGGCATCTGAGAGAGGAGCGCCTATGTTCAATATCACCGTGCTTGCCATGGGCAAGCTGAAGGAAAAATTCTATCTCGCCGCCGTGGAGGAGTACGCCAAGCGTCTGGGGGGCTACTGCAAATTCCAGCTCCTGGAGCTGCCGGAGCACCGCCTGCCCGAAAATCCCAGCCCCGCCCAGATCCGGGAGGGCCTTGCCCGGGAGGCAGTGCTCATCAAAGAAAAGCTGCCCAAGGGGGCCTGGTTCTGCGTCCTCACCCCGGAAGGCAGGCAGATGAGCTCCGAAGCCCTGGCCCAGACTCTGGCCGGGGTAAAAACCGGGGGCAGGGGAGCGGCGTGCTTTCTGCTGGGCTCCTCCTTCGGCATCGACCCCTCTGTAAAGGCCATGGCGGATTTGAAGCTCTCCTTTTCTCCCATGACGTTTCCCCACCACCTGGCCCGGGTCATGCTGCTGGAGCAGCTTTACCGGGCGGAAACCATCCAGGCGGGGAGCAAATACCACAAATAAACGCCGACGGCCCGGCACCTGTGTTCAGGTGCCGGGCCGTTGCTGCGCCGGTCAGTATCCCAGCTGCCGCAGCTCACTGAGAAGGTTTACATAAAATTCACGTACATCGAAATCCTCCAGGTTTCTGCGGTAGAGATCCACCATATCCACATGGGAGATGCCTCTGGGCCCCGTGCGGGTGAGATAGCGATACGTGCTGCCCCAGCGGAAGGAGCTCTCGCACACCAGCCCGTCGTTGGGCCCGTCATAATGCCGGGCCAGCAGATAGGTCAGGTTCTGGGGGAAGCCGGCCTTGCGCCAGTGGTTCAGCCTGGAGCCGATGCTTCTGCACAGCACGCCCTCCGGGGCAGGGTGCGCCTTGTCAAATTCCAGGCACCTGGCGGCGGTGAGGTCGTGCACTGCCCCCATAAAGTCCGGGGACTTGTCACCCAGGTGCCGGGCGGTAAAGTTGTAAAACCGCTCAATCCGGCTTTGGGTCCGGGGCTTGACCTTTTCCAGCAGGGCGTCGGCAAAGGCGCAGCCCCGGTGAGGCGTGTTGATTGTGGTCAGGCTGGCAATCAGGGGGACAAACTCCGGGTCTGCCAGCACCAGCCGCATGTCCAGCCCGCCCTTGGAGTGGGCAATGACGTTCAACTTTTCACAGCCCGAGTCCGCCAGAATATTCCGGATCCGGGCCTTCAGCTCTTGGGCGCTGTGCTCCACCGAGGCGGCGGACTGGTGCTCGCCGTAGTAGACCATAGCCCCGTTGCGTTCCAGCTCCCGGGGGATCCGGCCCCAGTAGTTCACCACCGGGGAATCCCGAAAGGCAAAGCCGTGAACCAGCAGCACCGGGTATTTGGTCCGGCAGATCAGCCGGTCGTGCCTGGCCTTGTTGCGCAGATCCTTTTCCGTCTCTGCCCGGACCTCCGCCCGGGCGGTGCGGATCATCCGGCCCAGCAGCCACAGGTGGAACACCGGCACCCAGCCCAGCAGCCAGCCCAGCAGCCGCAGCCGCAGCCCAAACTGGACCGAGGTGAGGAACAGGCAGATTACCCCGTTCCACAGGCACAGGAGCAGCAGCCCGGCGCAGACGCCCACACTCCACACCCACAGCTCCCACTGCCCCGGCAGCAGAAACGCCGCCAGCGCCGCCTGGATGAGCACAGAACAGCCGGTCGCCAGGCAAAAGACTTCCAGCTCCTCTGCCCCGTGGAGCACCACCCGCAGCCGGGTGTCGGGCACCAGGGGCTCAAACCAGCCCGGCAGCAGGTTGGCCGCCAAAAAGGCTACCACTGCCAGGGGAATCAGACCCGGCCAGGCCTGCAGCACCAGCCAGCTGTTGGCGCACAGGGTGAGCAGCAGGGCCAATATCGGCACCGATACCCGGCCCCACCGGGGGATTCGGGGCAGGGGAGGTTCAGCCTGTGCCGCGTCGTGGCCAGCTGCCGGCTCCGAACCGCGGGCCTGGACCGGCGCACCCCCTGCCAGGGCGTCCAAGGGCAGGTCATACAGCCTGGCCAGGGCAGAGAGATTGGCCACCGTGGGCTGGCTGATGCCCTTTTCCCAAGCAGACACCGATTGCCGGCTCACCCCAAGGGCCTCTGCCACGTCCTCCTGGGTCAGCTGCCGCTGCCTGCGCAGCTGCCGGAGCTGCTCGCCGTGCTCCATCTGCATTCCCTCCCTTCCTGGGTTTGTCCTATCATATCATGAATTCCCGCCCAAGGTCAAGCAAGCAGACCTTCCATTTTGTCAATTGCGGCCAAATTGCGCCGAAAAAGGCTGCCCAAACTGCCCCCAAAAGCCAAAAATAAAAGGGCGCGCTGCAAAACGGTCTGTTCTGCAGCGCGCCCTTGCAGCTACGGGGCTTGGGTCTCGCCGGTGGACTGTGTGGCCTGGGTGGTCACAGCCTCGTTCTGCACCGGGGCCTCGGTGATCTCGCCGGTGTTTGCGGCGGTCTCGCCGGTGTCGGTCACGGTCTGGGTGGCCACAGGGGCCTGGGCAGGGGAGGGGTCTTTCCCTCCGGTAATCAGGGCATAGACAGCCAGGCCCAGCAGAACCGCGATGCCCACTGCCACCAGACACACCCAAATGGGTGCCGGCTTGGATTGCTGTTCACGTTGTTCCATGGGGTACCTCCTGTCAGAAATTCAGATACACAAAGCCGGTGCTTCCGCTCACCAGCACCAACACCACCACCGAGGCCCAGAACAGGACTGCCAGCACCGCGGAGCCCACCCAGGTCCGGCCAAAGCGCCGCACCAGGTTTTCCGGCAGGGGGAAGAGGAAGAGAATGCCGCCCAGCAGGGGGGCGATGGTACTGCCCAGCACCTGCTTCAGCCCCAGGCGGACGGTTTCCTGCTTTACCAGGAAGGGGATCAGCCTGGGCAGGAAGCGGAATACCTGCGGCAGCGTGGGGAAGGCGAAGAACAGCCAGCACAGATGAATGGCCAGCAGCACATACAGATGGGGCAGAATGCGGAACCGGGCCAGCTTCTTTTCCAGCACCAGCTTATCCAGCACAATAAAGCCGCCCACCAGCAGGCCCCAGATCAGGGCCGTCCACCGCAGGCCGTGCCACAGGCCCACCAGGGCGCAGACCAACAGGACGTTGACCGCAGTGCGGCCCTTACCGCCCCGGTCGCCCCCCAGGGGGATGTAGAGATAATCCAAAATCCACTTGCGCAGGGTGATGTGCCAGTGGTGGAAAAATTCCCGCACGCTCCGGGCCAGATAGGGATAGCCGAAGTTGGTGGGCAGCTCCACGCCCACCAGCCGGGCCAGGCCCCCGGCCATCAGGGTGTAGCCCCGCCACTGGAGATACACGCTCAGCCCATAGGCGAACAGTCCGTACCAGGCCAGCAGCCAGCTCACTCTGCCGTAGCCGGCCCGGCCCATCAGCTGCCACAGGGCAGTCAGCCGGTCGGCCAGCAGGACCTTCACCGCAAAGCCCAGGGTGAACTGCTCAAAGGCGGGCTGGATGTTGGCAGGGTGGAAGCCGCTGCGCTCCAGCTTAGGCGCCAGCTCTCCGTAGCGGACGATGGGGCCCATGGCATAGATGGGGAAGAAGGTAGTGGCCCCTGCGTAGTGCAGCAGATTCTGCTCCGGGGCCAGGGTGCCCCGCCCAATGTCGATGAGGTAGGCGAGCATGGCCAGCACATAAAAACTGATGCCCACCGGCGCCCGGCCGGAGGCCTTAAACAGGGCCAGGCTGATCACGTTCATCACCACCGCCGCAATGGTCAGCGGCCGGGGATGCCTGGACATGCCGATCAGTCCGCCCAGGCCGTAGTTCACCGCGGTGAAGCACAGCACGCACACCGCCCCCCAAACAGAGCCGATGGCACAAAAGGCCAGCCCGCCGGCCAGCAGCACATAGCGCCTGTACCGGGCCGGACAGAAACAGTAGGCAATCACAAAGCCGGCAAAAAACCATAGAAACGGATAAGAAGTAAAGCTCATAACAGATACCTCTGCAATCGGAAGCAAAGCTTCCCACTTTTTCACCATTTTATCACATTTTATCCACAAAATCAACGGACAAAGGATTGCACTTCCTTAACAAATGGATACAATTTGATGACAAAAGCTCGGTCTTGCCAATGGGGTGAAAGTATGCTATAATATATTGGTTATCAATAATATACAGACAGGAAAGAATATACCATGACAGAACTTACCTTTCAAGACCTGGGGCTGAGCCAGGAAATTCTCTCTGCCCTGGACAAAAAGGGCTACGGCTATCCCACCAAGGTCCAGGCCGAGGCCATCCCGCCCCTGCTGGCGTGGAAGGACGTCATTGCCAAGGCCCCCACGGGCACGGGCAAGACCTACGCCTTTGGCATCCCCATGATCTCTCACATTGACCCTGAGCTGGAGGAGCTCCAGGGCCTGATTCTGGCCCCCACCCGGGAGCTGGCCATCCAGATCGGCGACGAGCTGCGGGGTCTGCTGGCCTTCTACAAGGACATCCGGGTGGCAGTGGTCTACGGCGGCCAGAAGATCGACACCCAGATCCGTCAGCTCAAGCGCAAGCCCCAAATCGTGGTGGCCACCCCCGGCCGGCTGATGGACCACTACAACCGCCACACTCTCCGGCTGGACAAGGTCCAAACCGTGATCCTGGACGAGGCCGACCGGATGCTGGATATGGGCTTTTTCAAGGACGTGACCCGTATCATCGAAAAGGTGAAGAACCGCCGGAACCTGGGCCTGTTCTCCGCCACCATCTCCCAGGAGGTCATGACCGTCTCCTGGATGTACCAGCGCGACGAGGTGGAAATCACCGTCCGCCCGGAGGCCGAGGAGAAGCCGGACATCGACCAGTTCTCCGTCACCGTCCCCGCCCTGGAAAAAGAAGACGCAGTGCTCCGCCTGCTGAAGCTGGAGGGCATGGACCGGGTGATCATCTTCTGCAACACCAAGCATATGTGCCAGCGCCTGAGCGACGATCTGCAGCGCCACGGGGTGCAGGCCGACTGCATCCACGGCAACATTGCCCAGTCCTCCCGGGAGAAGACCATGCAGACCTTCCGCCAGGGCAAGCTCCCGGTGCTGATTGCCACCGACGTGGCCTCCCGGGGCATTGACGTAGACGACGTGGACTGCGTGATCAACTATGACATTCCCGAGGAAAACGAGTACTATATCCACCGCATCGGCCGCACCGGCCGGGCCAGAAAAAAGGGCGTGAGCTACGCCATTGTGGGCAGCTTCCCCGAAAAGGCCAAGCTGGATGAGATTGCCAAGTACTCTCACTTTGAAATCAAGCCCATGGTCTTCACCGACACCGGCCTGGAGCCCGCCCCCGAGCGGAAGCAACAGCCGGTGGTGCGCCGCCGGATGCGATGAACGGGCCATCCTGGGGCTTTGTGCTGCTGGGCGCCCAGTTGGGAGACGGTGTCCGCCCCCTGACGCTGCCCCAGCTGCGGCAGCTCCGGGCCCGGGTCCGGGCCATGGAGCCTCCCCGGCAGCCGGAACGTCAGATGGTTTTGGCGGATCTCACCGCCCTGGGCTATGATTCCGACATGGCCGGGCGCATCCTGGCCCTGCTTTGCCGGCAAACCCGGGTTTCCGCCTGGCTGGACCGGGCGCTGGAGCTGGACATCCACCCACTGACCTGTCGGGACCCGGGCTTTCCCGCCCGCTGGCAGCGCCTGGGGGACCAGGCGCCGCCCCTGCTGTTCTACCGGGGGGACCTGTCTCTTCTGGCTGCCCCTGCGGTGGCCCTGGTGGGGGCCCGCCGGCCCAATCGGAGCGGCGCGGAATTTGCCCGCCGGGTGGGCCGCCTGTGTGCGGCCGAGGGGTTGACCCTGGTCTCCGGCAACGCCCGGGGCTGTGACACCATCGCCCAGCAGGCTTGCCTGGCTGCCGGGGGAAGGGTCGTTGCCGTGGTGGCGGACCGGCTGGCGGACAGCCCGGCGCAGCCGGGGGTGCTGTACGTGTCTGAGCGGGGCTGGGATCTGCCCTTTTCCACCGAGCGGGCCCTGAGCCGCAACCGGCTGATCCATGCCCTGGGGGTCAAAACCCTGGTGGCCCAAACCGGCAATGGCGCCGGCGGCACCTGGCGGGGCACTGCCGAGCATCTGCAGCGGGGTCTGGGGCCGGTGTTTGTCCACAGCGACGGCTCTGCCGGAGCCCTGGATCTGATGGCCCGGGGTGCCGTAGGGGTGTCGCTGCAGGCGCTGACCTCCCTAAGCGCCCTGCAGGAGGCCCAAATCTGTCTGCCCGGCTGGGAGCAACTATGAACAAAGGGTGAATTATTCCCGGACAATAAAAAATAGATTGTATTTTCAAAGACACTGTGGTACAATATATAGTGTTATATTACACGAAAACGCAACCAAATTCATTTGGAGGAACCATATATGTGTGGAATTGTAGGATATCTCGGCAATCGTCAGGCTGCGCCCATCCTGCTGGAAGGACTGGAAAAGCTGGAGTACAGAGGCTATGACTCCGCCGGCATCTGTGTGCTCACAGAAAACGGCCTCCAGGTGGCCAAGACCAAGGGCAGGCTGGCCAATCTCAGCGGCATGATTGACGGCGGCCGGGCCATTCAGGGCTGCCAGGGCATCGGCCACACCCGCTGGGCCACCCACGGCGCACCCTCGGATGTCAACAGCCACCCCCATCTGGCCGATTCCGGCAAAATCGCCGTGGTGCACAACGGCATTGTGGAAAACTATCTCAAGCTCAAAGAGATGCTGATCCAAAAGGGCAAGCATTTCGTCTCCGAAACCGACACTGAGGTGGCGGCCAACCTGATCGAATACTACTACGACCGGCTCCATGACCTGCCCCGGGCGGTGCGCCGCGCGGTGGGCCAGATGGAGGGCAGCTACGCCCTGGGCATCCTCTGCGCTGATCTGCCCGGCACCATGATCGCGGTCAAGAAAGAGAGCCCTCTGATCTTCGGCTTTGGCAAGGGGGAGAACTTCATTGCCTCCGACGTGCCTGCCATCCTGAAATACACCCGGGATGTGGTCTATCTCAACGACGGCGACACCGTCATCTTCACCAAAGACTCCGCCTGCTTCTATGACAGCTTCGGCGACCCGGTGAACAAGATCCCCGAGCACATCGACTGGGACATCTCCGCCGCCGAAAAGTGCGGCTACGAGCACTTCATGCTCAAGGAGATCCACGAGCAGCCCAAGGCCATCAAGGGCACCCTGTCTCCCCGCATCAAAAACGGCGAGGTGGTGCTCGATGACATTCACCTCTCCAAGGAATATCTGGCCGGGCTGAAGCGGATCTACGTGGTGGCCTGCGGCTCAGCCTACTATGTGGGCTGCCTGGGCAAGTACATCCTTGAAAAGACCTGCCGCATCCCGGTTGAGCCCATTCTGGCCTCAGAGTTCCGGTATTCCGAGCCTGTCCTAGGCAGCGACACCCTGGTGCTGATCATCAGCCAGTCCGGCGAGACCGCCGACACCAAGGCTGCCCTCATCGAGGCCA